>NZ_JBIVDY010000003.1:2049-491747 GCF_044747365.1 Kitasatospora sp. NPDC090091 | reverse complement strand
ACCGTTTGGTTCTCACGGACGAGTCGAGTGGTGAGCTTGTGCAGGAAGTCCCTGCGCCGATCGGCGATCCGGGCGTGCACGCGGGCGACCTTGCGCCGGGCCTTCTCCCGGTTCGCCGATCCCTCGGCCTTGCGGGACAGATCCCGCTGGGCTCTGGCCAGACGCTCGCGGTCACGGCGCTCGTGCCTCGGGTTGGTGATCTTCTCCCCGGTGGAGAGCGTCACCAGGCTCGTGACACCGGCGTCGATGCCCACGACCGTGTCGAGCACGGGCAGCGGCTTGACGGTCGGGTCGTCGCACAGCATCGAGACGAACCAGCGGCCGGCCGCGTCCCGCGACACGGTCACGGTGGACGGCGACCGGCCGTCCGGGAGGGGACGGGACCACACGATGTTCAGCGGCTCCGCCATCTTGGCCAGCGTGAGCCGGCCATCCCGGTACCGGAACGCGCTGGTCGTGTACTCGGCACTGTCACGGGACTTCTTCTTCGATTTGAAACGGGGGTACTTCGCCCGCTTCTGCCAGAAGTTGGAGAACGCCCCCTGCAGATGGCGCAGAGCCTGCTGCAACGGGACGGAGGAGACCTCGGAGAGGAACGCCAGTTCCTCGGTCTTCTTCCACGCCGTCAGCATCGCCGACGTGGCGTTGTAGTTCACCCGTTCCTGACGCAACGTCCATGCCTCGGACCGGGCGGCCAACGCCTTGTTGTAGACGAGCCGCACACACCCGAACGTGCGAGACAGCTCGGCCGCCTGCGCATCGGACGGGTAGAAGCGGAACTTGAATGCCCGCTTCACGTGAGTGGTCGTCACGGATCACACGCTAGCAGTCATCTTTGCGACCATCCGCCGGGCGATCGTCTTCCGAGACGCCATTACCACCTCAGCGGCGGCCTGGCTTCTCCCGTCCCGCTACGCGAGCGATCCGTTTCCTCTCCCGGCTGAAGCCGGGAGTATCCACGGAGGTATCAGATGACCGCGTGACGTCCGGGACGCGCGAACACCGCCAGGCCCGCGGCCCCGAGCCCGGCGGTGTCGCCTTCGGCCGGCCAGACAGCGTCCTGGCCGGCCGGTGCAGGGACTCGCCGCGCCCGGCCGGAGAACTCCCCGGCCGGGCGCGGCTGCAGCGTGTCGGCGGCCACCCCGGCCGGCGTCGTCAGAGCGTGCTTCGCCGGACGACACCGCGCCGCTCGTACTCCATGACGGACGCGACGCCGGTGGCCACGGCCTCTCCGCACTCGCGGGTGATCATCCAGAGGGCCAGATCGATTCCGCTGGTGACACCACCCGCGGTCACCAGGTTCCCGTCGTCGACGACTCGTGCGTCGATCACCTTGCCGCCCTGGGCGGCGAGTTCGGCCTTGGCGAGGTGGTGTGTCGTGCACGGGCGGCCTCGGGTCAAGCCGGCCGCGGACAGCACCATCACTCCTGTACAGACACCGGCGACGGTGACTGCGGCCTGCTGCGCCCGTACGAGGTCGCGCAGGACGTACGGGTCGTTGATCAATCGGTCGCTGCCGCCCGGCACGATCAGGAGACCGGCGTCGGTGGGCTCCCAGACGGCCGGCACCGTGACCCTGGTCCCGAAGAAGCACGTCACCTCGCCGGGAGCCGACGGCCGCACCAGCGTCGTTCGGACGTCGGCTCCCGCACGCTCGGCGTGACCGAGAACATCACGCGGCCCGATGAAGTCCTGCTCCTCCACCCCGTCGTAAACGAGGATCTGAACGCGTAGCGTCATCTGCTCCGTCTCCTTCACGGTTGCAGCGCCCGCGGACGGCGCGGACGCTGCGAGGTCCCGACCGAACCACGGGCCGGCAGTCGCGGACGCCGTTGCGCGGCCGCAATCGACCGTCCGGTGTCTCCCCACACGTCGGGCGCGCCGGCCGGAAGGTTCCCGACCGTGCGCTCGGGTGACGCCGGAAGAGGCTCCGGGGACACGTGAGATCCAGTGCGGTGACCGACAACGTCCACGGGGCGGGTGCTGCCGGCACCCGAGGCGGTGGGACGCGGCGAAAGCCGTGAGGGGCGGCGCGCGAATCCGGTTGCGGGTGCGGCCCGGCGCCTGAGACCGTGCGGGTTCAAGCAACGGCGGCGAGGGCTGGATGACGATCTACTTCTACGGCGCGGACGACGTCCCCTACGGCTGCTTCTCCAACTTCTCCGTGCACAGCCTGGAACTGGACGGGCACTCGTGGCCGACCTCGGAGCACTACTTCCAGGCCCAGAAGTTCATCGGCACCCGCCATGCCGATCTCATTCGTCGGGCGCGCACGCCGCTGCGTGCGGCCGAGTTGGGTCGTGACCCGTCCAAGCCGTTGCGGCGGGACTGGGAGCGTGTCAAGGACGACGTGATGCGCCGTGCAGTGGCGGCCAAGTTCCGGGCGCATGCGGACATCCGTGACATCCTGCTGTCGACCGCCGGCGAGGAGATCGTCGAGAACACCGGCACCGACCACTACTGGGGCCGCGGAAGGACCGGGGCGGGCAAGAACATGCTCGGCCGGATCCTGATGCGCACCCGCACTCAGTTCCGGGCCGAAGCCCCAGGAGGGCACGGTCGCTTCGGGTAGCGCGGCCGGGCAGCGATGAGCGTGCCGGGGTCCAGGACGACCGGGCGGGGCGCTACGCCGCGCGGCGCCACCCGGCGGGCGGCGTCCCGGGGCGGGAAGGCGGGCCGCCACCAGGACGACGAGTACCACCGCACTCGTGGCCCTGGTGCCGGCGCCGACGGCCCGTCCCGTTTCGAGCCGGCGTGCAGCCGGTCGGGCCGACGGCTGCACGCGTCACGGTTGCAGCGTCCGGGCTGCACGCGTGACGGCTGAACGCGTCTCAGGTCACCCCGTGGCGCGCAGGGCCGAGACCGGATAGTGCAGGGCCTCCGCCACGGCGGCGTCGATGGTGGCGATGGCCGGGCCGAGGCCGGAGAAGAGCTCCGGCGCCACGGGGACGAAGCAGTTGCCGAGGCCCTGGAGGATGCGACCGCGCTCGTGGACCTCGACGCCGACCACCTCGGTGTACGGGAAGCCGTGGACCTCGCCCTCCTCGTCCTGCCACCACGCGCCGTCGGCGTTCACCACGAGCCGGACCTTCCGGGCCGCGCCGGACCGTGCCCGGGCGAGCAGCGGCGGCCGGTACTGCGGCCCGGAGGGCAGCCCGGTGCGCTCGGAACAGCCGCCGGCGGGCAACGCCGACCGGTCGGGCCGGCCGAGTGCCAGCTGCTCCACCTCGCAGGGCACGACCAGGAGCGCCGTCTCCATCGCAGCCGCGAACGCCTCCCGGACCCGCGCCGGGGTCACCTCCGCCTGCTGCGCGAGCCTGGTCGCGGCGTCCAGGTGGGTCTCGCCGAGGAGCAGGTCCGCCGCGCGCTCGGCGACCTCCATGTCGAGGGTGCGCGGGTCGGTCAGGAACTCCCGGGCGGCCGCCCGCTCCTCGGCCAGTTCGGCCTCGGTGGGCTCCTCGCCGGCGAGGCGGAGCGCCTCCTGCCGGAGCAGTTCGGTGACGCGCTTCTCCTGGCCCTCGCGGACGTCCAGTTGGATGCAGCGCTCGCCGCGGCCCGGGCCGACGTAGACGGCGGTGCCGCCGACGTCATAGCTCAGGCCGTGCTCGTGGCGGACGGTGTCGGTCAGGCGCTGGCAGAGGATGTGGGTGGCGAGGAGCATCGCCTGGTCGTTGAGGTCGCAGGCGAGCAGCAGGCCGGGACCGGGGACGTCGGCCCGGTGCCAGGACGGATCGGTGCGGCGTGGGGCCGGGTGCGGCGCGCGGGTGGCGCGGGAGCCGGGGGGCAGGGGGAGACGCAGGCCCTCCGGCGGCGGGCCGGTCAGGGCGAGGACGGCGTTGCCGGCGTGGAAGTGGCGGGCGACGGTCTCCCGGACGGCCTCCAGCGGGATCCGGTCCGCGCCCGGTCCGTTGAAGGAGGCCAGGCCGAGGCCCTGGGTGCCGTAGCGGATCGAGAGCAGTTCGGCGGCGACCGGGTCGGTCGCACCGCTGCCCTCGGCGGCCAGCACTCCGGCCTCCTTCTCGATCCGCTCCAGGGGAAGCTCGGTGAGGGCGGCGCAGACGCGGGCGAGGAAGTCGACGACCTGTTCCGGGCGGCCGGTGCAGGTGAAGTCGGTGATCGAGAGGCTGACCGAGGCATTGTGCTCGAAGTGCAGCCGGGGCAGCGTGCTCATCGCCAAGTGCTCGACCAGGTGTGTCACCCCGAGGGTGCGGAAGGTCTCGTCCTGGAGCCCGCAGCCGAACATCAGGGTGGCTTCGAGCGGGCCGGGCGTCTCGGTCCAGAGGACGGGGACGCCATCGATGAGGTCGTGGTGCATCGGGCGACCATACATTCATCGCTTTGTCGACTCTGGGGGCGCCGTTGGGGCCCAGAGTCGGGGCGCCGTTGGGGTCGTTCCTCTCCGGCGCCGGCAGGGGTCCGGCTGCGGCCGCGGCCGGGCCATGCGGCAGGATGGCAGTACGTTCGGAATGCGTACATTCGCTCCAACGTGGCTGCGCACAAACACGATCTGACAGGCGACAAGGTGACCACACAGCACATACGGCGGCCGGCGCCGGCCCATTCCCTCACCCTCCACGCCGCGGGGGCGGGACGGTGACCCGGGACCTGGTCCTGCACGACTGGGTGGTGGCCGGCATCGCGCTGGCCTCCGGTTGCGTGGCCGGTCTGGTGCTGCGGGCTCTGATGAAGTGGCTGGGCAAGCACGCGAGCAGGACCAAGTGGAGTGGCGACGACATCATCGTCGACGCGCTGCGCACCATCGTCCCCTGGGCGGCCGTGATGGCCGGGGCGGCGGTGGCGGCTTCGGCCCTGCCGCTCACCGCACGGACGGGGGGACTGGTCGACCAGTCGCTGATGGCCGTGCTCATCGTCATCGCGACGCTCAGCGCGGCCCGGGTGGTGGCCGGGCTGGTGCAGTCGGTGGCCGCGTCCCGGACCGGCGTCGCGGCGTCCGCGACCATCTTCGTCAACATCACCCGGGTCGTGGTGCTGGCGATGGGCGTCCTCGTGGCCCTGGAGACCCTCGGCGTCTCCATCGCCCCGCTGGTCACCGCCCTCGGGGTGGGCGGTCTCGCGGTCGCGCTGGCGTTGCAGGACACCCTCGCCAACCTCTTCGCGGGTGTGCACATCCTCGCCTCGAAGACGGTCCAGCCGGGTGACTACATCCGGCTCACCAGCGGGGAGGAGGGGTACGTCGTCGACATCAACTGGCGCAACAGCGTGGTGCGCAACCTGTCGAACAACCTGGTGATCATCCCCAACGGCCGCCTGGCGCGGACGAACATGACGAACTACTCCCAGCCCGAGCAGAAGCTGTCGATCCTGGTCCAGGTCGGGGTCGGCTACGACAGCGACCTGGAACACGTGGAGAAGGTCACCCTCGACGTCGTCGACAGCGTGATGGCCGACATCAGCGGCGGTGTGCCCGACCACGAGGGCAAGGTCCGCTTCCACACCTTCGCGGACTCCAGGATCAACTTCACGGTGATCCTGGGTGTCAGCGAGTTCAGCGACCAGTACCGGATCAAGCACGAGTTCATCAAGCGCCTGCACCAGCGGTACCGGGCGGAGGGCATCTCGATCCCCGCGCCCACGCGCACGGTCACGCTCCAGCAGGACGCGGCGGACGCGCCGTCGTCCCTCCCCCCGGTGCCGCACCAGTGGGACGCGTCGTCCGAGGCGCTGGCGGACCGCCGGTAGCCGGCGCGGGGGCCGGACGGTCTCTTCCGGCCCCTCGCCTGACCCGTCGTCCGGCACCGCACCGCACCTCGCCGCGCTGCCGAGGCCCCCGAGGACATCGTCCAGTAGTCGGGGGCTCCTCCCTGCGCTCCACGGCGCCGGACGACACGGGCATAGAGGGACGCTCCGCCGGGCCTCTCGTCCGGACGACGTACAGTGCGCTCCGTGTTCAGTAAGTGGAGGGAGCCCGAAGCTCCCAAGAGTGCGAAGCCGGCGACCTACGAGAACGTGCGTGCCGCGATCCTGGTCTCGCTCGACTTCGCCAACCTGGACATGGAATTCCCCCGCATCCTGGACTGGTTGAGCCGGCTGCCCGGAGGCGACCGCGACCGCCTCCTGGGCGAACTGGAGGCAATCGCCGCGACTGATGCGATCCGCCGGGCCGACGCGACGTACCTGCTGGACGATCTCGGGCTGCGCCGCATCCGCTGGGAGCGGCCCTGACGGTCGTCTCCCTCGGCGAGCCGACGGTGGCAGGCGCTCCACCGTGCGCGCGGACCGAGCGGACGGCGGCTACCGTGAAGGCACGACCACCGGAGGAAGATCATGATCCCCGAGAGCGCCTTCAGCCCGCTCCTGCCGCCCAGTGGTACCGGCTGCGTCGAGTGCGACGCCGTCGACGGCTGGTGGGTCCATCTGCGGCGGTGCGCCCTGTGCGGACACGTCGGTTGCTGTGACGACTCCCTGGCGAAGCACGCCACGGCCCATGCCAGGGCGACCGGTCACCCGGTCATCCGCAGCTTCGAACCGGACGAGACGTGGTTCTGGAACTACAACACGTCCGAATACTTCGAGAGCGGCCCGGAGCTGGCGCCACCCGACAATCACCCGGTCGACCAGCCGGTCCCCGGCCCCGTCGGCCGGGTCCCCGCCAACTGGAGGGACCTCCTCGGCGGCCCCTGACCCGCCAGGCGGCACCCGGCTGGTCGTGCGATCGACGAGGGACCCGCCCGCACCGCACCCCGCACCCCAGGGGCCGGCGTCCAGCAGGCCGGTCAGTCGAGATGGTTCTTGTGGACGATGCCGCCCTTGACGATGAGGCGCAGGTTGCGTTCGGGGTCGGCGAGGACGGAGAGGTCGGTGGTCGGGTCGCCGTCGACGACCAGGAAGTCGGCCCATGCTCCCGGCACGACGACGCCGAGCGGCGCCGCGCGGTAGGGATCGCGGCGGCCGGACATGCGGAAGAGCTCCGCGTTGCCGGAGGTGGCCAACTTCAGGGTCTCGACCGGGCTGAGGTACTTGCTGAGCCGGACGAGCATCCGGATCTGCCGGTCGGCCTGCGCCGGATCGAACACCAGGTCGGTCCCGAAGGCGAGCCGCACGCCGTGCCGGAGTGCCCAGCCGAAGGTGCGGGCGACACCCTCGCACACCTCGCGGTTCTTCTGGGCGCTGTCCGGGGATGCGTAGTGGTGGTCGTCGACCTCGAACGGCTGGGTGCTCAGCCAGACGCCCTTCTCCGCGAGGTGGCGGACGGTGTCCTCGTCGACGAGGTGCCCGTGCTCGATGCAGCGCACCCCGGCGTCCACCGCGCGGCGAACGCCCTCGGAGGTGTAGACGTGCGCGGTCACGTAGGTGCCCCAGTCGGCGGCCGCGGCCACGGCGGCCTCCAGCTCCGCGGTGGTGAACTGCAGCACGTCCAGCGGGTCGAACTCCGAGACGACGCCGCCGCCGGCCATCAGCTTGATCTGCGCCGCGCCCTTCCGCAGTTGCTCGCGCACCGCCGCGAGCACCCGTTCCGGCCCGTCGGCCACCCGGGTGAACCCGATCCGTTCGGTGCGGGCCTGCGGGCCGCCGAAGGCGGTCGGGGTGTCGTGGACGGCCCCGAAGTCGCCGTGCCCGGAGGTCTGGGAGACGGCGGCCTGGCTCGGGTAGATCCGCGGGCCGGGGAACAGGCCCGGGTCAAGCACCCGCCGCAGCGGCTCGGTGTCACCGGCCATGTCCCGGACCGTGGTGAAGCCGCGCATCAGCATGTCACGGGCCGAGGCCAGCGCCTGGTAGTAGACGGTGCCGGTCGGTGCGAGCTGGAGGTCCGCCATGGTGCCGCCGATCGCGAACAGGTGGACGTGCGCGTCGGTGAGCCCCGGGATGAGCGTGCGGCCCCCGCCGTCGAGCACCCTCGCCCCCCGGGCGCTGTCCGGGCCCGGGGCGCCCAGCACCACCTCCGTGATCCTGTCCCGCTCGACACGGACGTGTCCCGGCACTGCCTCGTCGCTGATGCCGTCGAAGACGCGCACGTTGGTCACCAGCAGCCCGGCACCGGAGTGGTCGACATCCATGCCGCCATCCTCGACCGGCCGAACGGCCCTCACCAGGGTCCACACGGGGGGCACGCGGGGGCGCACTCCAGTGGAGCAGCGCCCGGCCGCCCGTGACACTCCCATGGGCGGGCGTCCGGATCGGCTGCCGAGAACCCCGCCGCTGCACAGGCCCCGCCGGCGGAGGCGGGGCCGCCACCCGGCCGGCGGACATGGCAAGATCGTTACCGATGTGCGAGGCGTACGGGGGGCCGCTCGAAGCGCGCTCCGTACGAAGCGCGTTCTGCTCCGCGCCGTCCGCGGTCGGGTGCCGGGTGTACGAGTGATGGGGGCTTGCGATGTGGCTCAGCGTTTCCGCCGACGACGCGGCGGCGGCGGACAGGTTCGACTGGTTCGCCGACATCGTCGCCAGCTCCCTGATCCCCGTCGGGATGCGCAGCGACCACGCGGCCGACTTCGAGGCAGACGTCTCCCTGCTCGACCTCGGCGCGGTGCAGGTGTCGCGGTTCTCCCACGCGCCCCTCGACTCGAAGCGCACCGCCGCGCACATCAGGCGGGGGGATCCGGAGCAGTACCAGCTGGCCTTCGTGACCGGGAACCCGATGTGGATCTCCCAGCAGGGCAACGAATCGGGCCTGATCGCCGGTGACTTCGTGCTCTGGAACAGCTCCCGTCCCCAGGTGGCGGGCTGCGGCGACGAGGGCGGCCGGTCGAACTCCACCATCCTGCACTTTCCCCGGACGGCCCTGCCCCTGCCGCCCAGGCAGATGGACCGCCTGCTCGCGAAGCGCATCGGGGCGCAGACCGGCCTGGGCGCGATCCTCGCCGGCTACCTCACCTCGCTGACCACCCACGGCCCCGACTGCCGGCCCGAGGACCTGCGCCGGATGGGGCGTATCGCCCTGGACCTGGCCGCCGCCTGCCTCGCCGATCAACTCGGCACCCCTGACGACCTGCCGGCCGAGACGCGGGCACAGGCCATGCGGGAGCGGATCGACGCCTTCATCGACGACAACCTCACCGACCCGCGGCTCACCCCGTACGCGATCGCCGCCCACCACGGCCTGTCCTTGCGGACCCTGTACGGGCTCTTCCACGACCGGGACGAGAGCGTCGCGGCGACCGTCCGCCGGCGCCGGCTCGAACGGTGCCGCACCGATCTCGCCCGTCCCGAGCTGCGCGGCCACGCGGTCCAGGCGATCGCCGCCCGCTGGGGCTTCACCAGCGCCTCCGGCTTCAGCCGGACCTTCCGCGAGGTCTACGGCATCACCCCCACCGAGTACCGTGACCACGCCCTGCACCGTCTGCCGGACGACCCGTCCTGCCTCGCCGCACGCAATGTGAAGGAATCCCGCACGCTTCGGATACCCCGGCAGGTCAAGCGCTCCTAGGCTCCTGCCCCGCAGGCATCGGTCGTGATCGCAGAGGGCCGCTGACACACCTGCGACCGGTCCTCTGTCGGGGGAGGCGTCACGACCGTACGCCCGAGACGAGGTCCCCCGTTGAAGATCAGCTCAAGCCGGTGACCGGCCGGGTCGTAGCGTCCAGGGGGCAGGGTCGGAGTGCTTGGATGATCCACTACGCTGATCCGCCGAGACCGGGCCGAGTGCGACCGGCGCCGGGCGGCCGCAGGGCCGGCGGTGCTGCCACTGGGCAGGACGAGCGAACGCTTCAAGGAACGGGGGCAGTTGTGGCGGGGTACACGGTCAGACCGGATGAGTTGGACGGTGCCGGCAAGGCGGGCAAGGAGGTGGCCGGGCAGATGCGGGCGGAGCTTCCGGCCTCCACGCAGGAGCACTACTCGGACCCGAAGAGCGCCGATGCGCCGAGCAACGGGTTGTACGGCTGGAAGGTCGGCAGCGCCGCCGACCGTTGCTGGGACGTCTGGCACACCCACCTGACCAAGCTGGCCGGCCAGCTCGACGACACGGCGGGCATCCTGATCACCACCGCCGAGAACTACCGCAAGGCCGAGCAGACCGGCGTCCTGCGGCTCGACGGCACGCCCGGGGGTGCGCAGTGAGCGAGGACGTGTACTGGAACAAGCTGCTCTTCGCCGACGTCAGCCACCTGCACGCCGCGGCCGACCGGTGGGAGTCCGTTGCGCAGAAGCTCACCCATCACACCGCGGACTGGCAGGTCAAGACCCACCAGCGGGTGCTCAACTCCGGCTGGAGCGGTGACACGGCCAGCACGGCCGAGGCGAAACTGGGGCTTCTGGAAGGCCAGTTGAAGAACTGCCAGCAGGAGATCGAAAGCATCCGTCTGCAGTTCCGCGATGCCGCCGACGACCTCCTGCTCCTGAAGGCCGACCAGGCGGCGCTGAAGCACGACTGCGAGGCCCAGGGCTTCTATCTGTTCGAGGCGAGCGGCCGGCTGCCCCAGGTCCGCATCAAGATGGAGGACGAGGCGAGCGGCTCCCCGGGCATGGTGGGCAACGATCCGGACTTCCAGAGGCAGCTGAGCGCCCTGAAGGCCAAGCGCCCGGAGATCGAGCAGCGGATCAAGGAGTTCGACGAGCGGATCCAGAACTTCGACGAGCGCTGGGCGAGCAGCATCAACCACCTCGCCGACGTGGGCCAGAAGGACACGGTCGACGACCGGACCGCGTCGGACGACCTCCTCCACAGCCAGTGGAACAGCGTCATCCCGGCCGACATCCAGGACAACAAGGACCCGAAGGCCTCCGCCGACTGGTGGAACTCGCTGCCCGAGAGCACCCGCCAGCAGCTGCTCAAGGACTTCCCGGGCGTGATCGGCAACACCGACGGCATCCCCGCGCAGGACCGGGACGCCGCGAACCGGCTCTACCTCCCGCAGCTGCGCGAGCAGATGGCCACCCAGCTGGCCGGCGGGAACCCCGACCCCGGGGTGACGCAGACCAAGCTGGACGGGCTGAACGCCCTGCAGAAGCAGCTCGACACGCCCTCCAACCCGCCGATGATGCTGCTCGGAGTGGGGGGCAAGGGCCCGATCGTGTCCTACGGGAACCCGGACCAGGCGGCGAACATCGCCAGCTACGTCCCGTCCAAGGGCGGCCTGGACGAGACCTTCGTCAACGGAGACCTCGGCTACGGCCGCCAGCTCGCGGTGGCCGCCCACCAGGCCGACCCCAAGACGCCCACCGCCACCGTGGTCTGGATGAACTACGACGCACCGCCACGGGTGGCCGGCACCTCGATCTCGATGACCGGCGGGTCCGGCGGGGGCGACGACGGCAGCCAGCCGTTCAGCCAGTTCCAGAACGGCCTGACGCTCACCCACGACGGCCGGCAGCCCAACCTGACGGCGATCGGCACCGGCGACCACGGCGGCACGCTGATGGGAGCCACCCAGGGCACCAAATGGTCGGGCAACACGGTGGTGACCGGTGACAGCGGCTGGTCGGAGGACATGGACGTGAAGAACGTCGCGCTGCGCACAGCCGCCGGCGCCGACCTCAGCGACCCCGCCACCCTCAAGGCCACCGCCAATGTGGTGACCGGGCACGCCGACCGCAACAAGCCGATGGCGGCGAGGTGAGCGGGGGTCGGGCCGTGCCCCGGGGAGATCAGGGGGCCGAGGACCAGGCGGCCGCCGCGAACCGCTGCGAGGCCCTGCTGCAGCACACTCTCGACGCGGTCCGACCCGCGTTGACCTGGCAGCACGGAGTCCCGACCGCCGGCGAGGTGATGGTCGGCCACGGGACGCCGGACGGCACCGCCCGGTGGTACGTCAGCCGCAACCGCAACATCCTGACGGTGATCTCGCCGGCCCGGCGCGGCGCCCTGCTCGGCGTGGTCGAGCGGCACTGGCGGCGCAGCGGATACATCATCAGCTCGGTCAACGCGGACCACGAGATGCCGGGGCTCTACGCCACCGCCGTCGACGGCTACCGGCTGGGGCTGGACTTCGGCATCGCGGGCAACGCCTATGTGACGGCCACCTCGCCTCCGGTCGAGCGGGCCGAGCGGATCAGCCACCCGCCGGGCACTCCGGGCATCGCCCGGTACCCGGGCGGCCACGCGGACCTGGCGCCGGTGCCCTCGGCGTTCTGCCCGTTCTGGTCGGTCCGCGACGGCGGCTGAGGTGGGGCGGCGGGCCCGCGCGCACGCGGCCCCGCGCGCACCTCGGCCCCGGGTCACCGCAGAGGTGGCCCGGGGCCGTGGCGCTGCGTCAGGGGCCGAGCGGGGCTCAGCCCTCCTGGGAGGTGTCGGACGCGTCCCAGGGCTCCGGGCCGCGCGGGTCGCAGTCGATCCGGATCTCCAGGCAGTGCACCTCCTCCACGTTCTGCGCGTGGTCGTCCGAGAAGTACTCGACCTCGTGCCGGCCGTCGCCGCTCACCGTGAAGGGCCCGGTGTAGTGGATCCACTCGCCGCCGTCGATCCGGTAGTCGGTCATCGCGACACCGCTGATGTCGTCGGTGGCTTCGAGGGTGACCTGGACGTCCGAATGGTAGACGCCGTGCCGGTCGGGCTGCGGGTGGGGGCGCGCGGTGGTGACCGGCGGCTGGGTGTCGAGCGGCAGCTCCATCGCGGCCTCTGCGACGTCGACCTCGTTCTCCTCGGTCGGTGCCGGAACCCCGGTCGCGCCCGAGTGGGCGATCGAGCCGCCGCGCAGCTGGATGCTGCCCCAGTCGTCGTGGCCGTTCAGCGTGGTCTGGAAGGTGTCGTTGTTGGTGTCGAACGCGACGGTGTTCTGGTTGATCATGCCGTCACAGTTCCAGTCGACCTGGCCGGCGCTCGCCAGGACGGTGACGAAGCGGGAGCCCTGCTTGGTGTTCGGGCACCAGTGCGTGACGTCGTAGCCGGAGGTACTGGCCGGGAACTGGCGCTCGTTCAGCGTCGGCTCGTTCAGTGAGCCCACCGCCCGGGAGTAGTCCATGACGCCGGTGGTGGTGCCGATCGACAGGCCGCCCATCTGGTAGGAGTAGTTCATCACGCTGAAGTACTGGGGCTGGTGGTTGGGCGTGTCGGCGTTCCCGGCGTGCTTCAGGCCCAGGTCGTGTCCCAGCTCGTGCATCAACGTGCCGGCCTGCTGGTTGGTGTTGCCGACCTGGTTGTCGAAGCTGCCCAGGCTGACGATGAAGTCGCTGCCCGGCACGCCGGCGGCCACGCCGCTGTAGGTGACGCCGGGCTGGAGGTTGTGGGCCGCGATGGCGTAGTGGAAGATCGAGCTCCGCCCGGTGCTGATGAAGCCGCCCGCGGCCGTCTTGATCTTGGTGAAGTCGTTCCACAGGTAGCGGCCGTTGGAGTCCACCGTCCCGAGGTTGGCCGCCTCGGTCTGCTTCTTCGCCTTGCTGAGCGTCCCCCACGTGGTGTTCTTGGTGTAGTCGAGGATGCTGTCCGGCCCGGCGTCGACGTGCAGGTTGATCCCGGTGGTGGGGCTGTGCCGGTTGAACGGGGAGTTCTTGAAGGCGTCGACGACCTTCCTGATCGCGTCGTTGGTGAGCGCGTGGCTGTGGGTGTCGTCGGCCATCCAGTCGACCTGGACGAAGATGTCCGGCTTGTTCACGTCGGCGCCCATCGCCTTGAGGTCGATGAACTGGTCGGGGCTGCCGTCGCTGGGCTTGATCGTGACGCCATTGCGCTTCCAGTCGTCCGGGATCCCGTCGCAGGTGGTGGAGTTGCAGTCGACGGTGAAGACGACGGGGGTGAAGGAGTCGGTGCCCCCGGTGTGGCTCGCCACGTAACCGATGGGCGCGGTCTCGGTGAAGGTGTTCGGCTGGTCGAGCGGGGCCGGGACGTTCCAGCCGAGTGTGATCACGGTGCCCTGGCTCTCGCCGCTCACCTGGTAGCTGACGGTCCCCGACGCGCCGTCGGAGCCCGCGCACACGCCGACGTTGAACTGTCCGGTTCCGCCGAGGGCGGCGAGGCGCGCCGGCGGGTTGGTGTAGGCGCACCCGGTGGTGACCTGGAGGTTGGCGAAGGTCAGGTCGCGGTCGCTGCTGTTGACGAGGTTGACCCCGAGGACGCCGCCCGCCCGGCGCGCGGCCGCGGCGGGGGTGATGGCGGCGACGAGGGTGAGCAGGGCGAGGGCCATGACGAACAGTGGCGCCAGGCCGTGGTGCCGGATGAGCCGTGGGAGCGCGGCGACACCGGGAGAGGGATCTGCGGTCATGCGGTCACGCTAAGTGTCAGCCCGCCGCGAACCTGTCATGACCCGTCGAACAGTCACCCCGTCGGAGGCGCACCGGTCACACCGCCGGCGCTCCACCGGTCGGCCGGAAGGGCCCCACCGGTCGGCCGGGAGGGACCCCGGCCTGATCCACAGGACAGGCCCTATCCCCGCGGCACGGCGAAGTGGGTCAGCCGGGCCGTCCCCGGGCGCAGCCGCGGCCAGGGCGCGGCCGTCGCGAGCACGGCGATCGCGCTGGTGGGGAACTTCTCCCGGATCCGGTCGAGGTCCGCGTCACGGGCCGCGGCACCGGGGGCCGCGGGATTGCGGTCGGCCAGCGCCAGCACCAGCTCCGCCAGGACGGGCTGGTGACCGACCAGCAGGACCGTCCCCACCGTGGGGTCCACCTCGCGCAGCACGTCGACCAGGCCGTCCGCGTCGGCCTCGTACACCCGGGGGTCGTGGACGACCGACGGCACCTCCGGCCACTCGGCGGAGGCCAGCTCCCAGGTGGAGGCCGCCCGCCGGGCGGGCGAGCAGATGGCGTGGTCCGGCAGCAGCTGCCGGTCGAGCAGCCAGCGCCCCGCCGCCGGCGCGTCCCGGAGGCCGCGGGCCGCCAGCGGTCGCTCCATGTCGGGGACGTCGGGCCACGCGGACTTCGCGTGCCGCACCACGATCAGCCGCCACATACCCGTACCCCCGTCGTCATGCCCGTGCCCCCGTCGTCCCGGCGATGCTCACCCGACCAGTAGGCCACCGCGAGCGCCGGGCGCGCCAGCACGGGGGTGTGCTTGTCACCCGGACGAGGCGGCGGCGGCCAAGGGGGCGCAGGCGGTCAAGGGGGGCGCAGCCGGTCAAGGCGGGCGCGCCGGGTGGCCGCCCACGCACCCCGGTGGTCGGGGGCACTCACCCCGCGCCCGGGCCGAACCGGCGCCGGTACGCCGACGGGGCCAGGCCCGTGGCCCGGCGCATCGACGCCCGCAGGTTCGTGGCGCTGCCCAGCCCGCTGTGCCGGGCGACCAGCTCCAGTCTCGACTCGCCCCGCTCGATCAGCCGGCACGCCAGTGCCACCCGCTCCCGGGTCAGCCACGCCAGCGGGGTGGTGCCCAGCTGCGCCCGGAAGCGGCGGTGCAGCGTCGCCGGGCTGACCGCGGCGCGCGCGGCCAGGTCCGACACGGTGAGCGGCGCGTCCAGCCGTTCCTGCGCCCAGGCCAGCACCGGCGCCAGGGACTCGTCCGGGACGGCAGGCATCGGGCGCTGGATGAACTGCTGCTGCCCGCCGTCGCGGTGCGCGGCGAAGACCAGCCGCCGGCTGACCGCGTTGGCGACCTCCGCGCCGTGGTCGCGGCGCACGACGTGCAGCCCGAGGTCGAGCGCGGCCGCGCTGCCCGCGGCGGTGAGGATGTCGCCGTCGTCGACGAACAGCACGTTCTCCTCCAGGTGCACCGTCGGGAAGCGCGCCCGGAAGCCGTCCGCCCACTGCCAGTGCGCGGTGGCCCGGCGCCCGTCCAGGACCCCGGCCTCGGCGAGCGTGAACGCGCCGCTGCAGAAGCCCACCAGCCGGGCGCCGCGGGCGTGCGCCCGCCGGACGGCGTCGAGCACGGCGGGCCGGCGCGGCACCTCGACGTCGGGCCGGTTCGGGACGATCAGGGTGTCGGCGTCGTCTGTCGCCTCCAGGCCCGCGACGCCGGTGAGCGTGAAGAAGCCGTCCCGCATCGCCGTCCGCGGCTGCGGCGAGCAGAGCCGGAAGTCGTAGAGGTCCCGGCCGAGCTCGGGCCGGCGCAGGCCGAACACCTCGGTGGCGCAACCGAGCTCGAACGGGTTGGAGTTCTCGTCCACGATCACGACGACCCGGTGGAGGCGCTCCCGGGCGGGCGGCTGAGAGGAATCATGCGGCATGTGCGATTCCTAGCACTCGTCCCGGTCGCCTCGCCGCACCAGGATGGGGTCCATGGACGATACGAGCGCCGCGAACCGCGAACCCATCTCCCTCGACGAGGCCCTGGCCTCCTTCGACGCCCTCTGGAGCCCCCGCATCGTCACCAACGTCAACGACTACGACGTGCGCGTCGCCAAGGTCAGGGGCGAGCACCTGTGGCACGCCCACGACGACACCGACGAGTTCTTCCTGGTGCTCGACGGCGAGCTGTTCATCTCCCTGCGCGAACCGGACGGCGAGCGTACCGTCCACCTCCCGCGCGGCGCCGTCTTCACCGTCCCCCGCGGCACCGAGCACAAGCCCCACGCCCCGACCGGCGCCGCCATCCTGATGCTCGAACCCTCCGGCACTCCCACCGTCGGCGACCGCCACGACCCCGTCCCCGCCCACGTCGACGCCACCACCGGCCACCCCCTCACCCCCTGAGGCCGGGACGAGTCGACCCGGGCCTTCGCGTTCTGGGCCTCCGCGCCCCGGGCTTCCGCGCAAGGAGCGGGTCCTACCGGGCGGAGCCGGCCACCGGCCCGCGGGCGATCAGGACGTCGGCCTCGTGCTGCCAGCCGAGGGAGGAGTAGAGGTGCTGGCCCTCCTCGCTGGCGATGAGGAGGCCGGTACGGGCGCCCTGCGACACAGCGGCCTCCGCCAGGGCGCTCATCACGGCACGGCCCAGGCCGCGCCGGCGGTGCGCCGGGTCCGTCTCGATGCGATCGGCGACCGCATCGGCGCCGACCACGGCGACGGTGCCGCGCGCCGCCACGGCACCGGAGGGGTCGTGCAGGGAGACGACCGTGACCGGCCCCTCCGCGCGCACCTCACGCTCGTACGGAGCGGCGGGCGCGTGCTGCGGGTGCGTGGTCAGGTCGGTCGTCATCAGCCACTCGGACCGATGGAGCAGCTCCAGTCCGGCGGCACCGACGGCGGCTTCGACGGTGCCCGGGCGCAGCGTGGGCACCGTCAGCCAGGTGGTCCGCCGCGCGGCGGCGACGGTCGCCGCCAGCCGGGTCAGGGACTCGGGCTCCTCGTCCGCACGCAGTGCGAACACCTCGACCTCACGGCCGGGTTGGTCGCACTCGGACCGCAGGCCGTCCCCGGTGGAGCCGATCGGTTCGGCCTCGGGCAGGGAGCGTGCCACGGTCCAGCCGTCCAGCCAACGTCGTATCAGCTCTGACTCGATCTTCGTCATCCAGTGATTAGAGCACGACCGCAACCGGGCTGTGCCGGCCGCATGGAGGACGCCGGGCACGCCGGGCCGGTCGTGAACCCCGGCCCGGCGCGCCCGATCGGATCCGATCCGATTGCGACCCGTGCTCCGGCCCTCGGATCGGACTCAGGCCCGTTCGCGGTGCGTGCCCGCGGTCAGGGCCCAGATGACGAAGATGTCGATGGCGATCATGATGACGGACCAGAACGGGTAGTAGGGCAGCCACAGGAAGTTGGCGACCATGTTCAGACCTGCGGCGACGACACCGAGGATCCGTGCCCACAACGCCCCGGTGAAGAGCATGAAGCCCGCCACCACGATGATGAGGCCCAGGATCAGGTGCAGCCAGCCCCAGCCGGTGACGTCGAACTTGTAGACGTAGTTGCCGGTGATGACATAACGGTCGTCGTTGACGATCGCGCCGATCCCCTGGAGGACGGCCATCGCCCCGCCGAAGATCATCAGGCAGGCTGCGAAGGCGGTCCAGCCGGTCGCGAACGGCTTCCGGCTGACGTTGGCCCCCGCCGATCCACTGCTGACGTTGCTGGCCATGCTCTGGCTCCCTCGGAGAGATGCGTCGCCCGTTTCCGGGCCACCCGGTCGGAGGCCTCCCTCACCAAAGTGCCACGACCGCGATACGGCTGCTACTCCGGCGTTCGCACGCCCGGGCGCGTCGGTTCCACCGGGGGCCGTCCGCCGGGTTGTCCACCGGGCCTTCCACCCGGGCGGCCCACTGTCCGTGCGGCCCCTGCGGCGGTTGCCTACGGTCGGACACGGCGCCCCGCACGGACGTCCCCGGCCTCGCACGAGGCGCGCACGCCCGGCCTCGTCCGAGGCACGGACTCCCCGCCCCCGCCCGAGGCACACACCGAGCATGACGACACCTGGAGCTGACCGGACATGCCCACTACTTCCGAGACCCCCGTCCTCGACACCCTCATGGCCATGACCGCCGATTCGATCGAGCGGTGCGGCATGGCCCCCGACATGATGATCCTCACCCGGATCGCCGCGCTGGCGGCGATGGACGCCCCGGCCGTGTCCTACCTCGCGCACGTCGAACCGGCGATGAGGGAGCACATGACGGCGAGCCAGCTGCAGGACGTGCTGGTCGCGATCGCGCCGATCGTCGGCACCGCCCGGGTGATGTCGGCCGCGACCCACATCACCGAGGCACTCGGCGTCGCCATCGCCGTGGCCGAGGCCGAGAGCGGCATGTAGCACGCCGCCACACGGTCCGGCGCCGCCCGGGCGCACGAGCCCCGGGCGGCGCCGGACCGCTGGTGTGCGCCGTCCCGCTGGCGCCGGACCTCTGCAACGTCTTCGGACGCCCGAAGTCCCCGCGGGCTCATCCCGGCCGTACGCCGAGCCGCTCCGCCAGGAAGGCGATGATCTCGTCCCGCGCCTGCACGGTGGGGTGGCCGTCCTGGTCGACGAGGTGCGCCGTGACGACGCTGTGGGCGCAACCGACGACGTCACGGAAGAAGGGCGGCGGGGCCGTGTTCGCCGACCCGGCGTCGAGTACGCGACCGTCGAAGGCGTCCCCGAGCAGGGCCCGGTAGGCCGCGAACCGCCGGCCGGTGCACCACCTGTCGTCGTCGAAGCGGTAGGCGAGGACCTTCAGGCCGTCTCGCGTGACGCGCTCGGCCACGGCAGCCGCGTCCTCGTCGCTGATCTCCAGACCGCCGGGGTCGTCGAGCGGCAGCGACGGATGGTTGACCACCGGTGCGACGACGGCGGGTTCGAGCGCCATCGTCAGGGCGAAGTTGCCGGTGAAGCAGAGACCGACGGCGCCGACGCCGGGTCCGCCGCACTCGGCGTGCGCCAGGCGGGCGAGGCCGCGCAGCCACGCGACGACGGGGCTGGTGCCGCCGCCGGCGAACGCCCGGAACTCGGCGCTGACGCACGCGCGCCGAGCGATGCTCCCGCCCTCCTCGGCGCGCGGATAGGCGCCGTCGACGCCGAAGAGGGAGGGCAGGTAGACGGAGAAGCCGGCGTCACGCACCCAGCGCGCGAACCGCGCGACATCGGGGCTGATGCCCGGCATCTCGGGCATCAGGACGACCGCCGGCCCCGACCCGGCGACGTACACGGTCTTGTCGACGCCGTCGATGCCGACCGACCTCGGCGAGAAGTCGTCCAGGGGGTCGCGCTGTCCTCGCAAGAGTGTCATGAGCGAGATGGTGCCGAGTGGCCCGCCCCGCCGAGAAGCGGCGGCATCGCCACGTCTCCCGGTAATATCGCCATCCGTTCAGAAGCGCCGGAGGACCGGAGGAGCGGTATGAGTCCGCTGCGAGTCGGCGTCCTCGCCTACCCCGGCTGCTTCGCGTCGGAGGTGTACGGCGTCCCCGACCTCCTCGCGATGGCGACTCACGTCGCCGCGGCACGCGGGGCTGTTCAGCCGGCCTACGAGACGTCGGTCGTCTCGCCCCGGCGGCGGGTGGTCGCGTCCGGCGGCTCGGCCCTCGACGTCGCGGCGGTTCGCCCGGTGGACGTCCTGATCGTGCCGGGCTTCGAGCTCTCCCCGACGCTCGATCTCGACGCGACGCTCGCCGGCCTGCGCCCGGAGGTGGCCTCGATCCGATCGCAGGCGGCCTCGGGGACCGCTGTCGTGTCGATCTGCGTGGGCGCCTTCCTGGTCGCCGAGGCCGGGCTGCTCGACGGGCGCGAAGCGACCACGTCCTGGTTGTTCGCGGACCGGTTCGCCCGCCGCTACGCCGACGTGCGGCTGCGCCGGGAGAGCCTGGTCGTGACCGACCGGGGAGTGACGACCACGGCGGCCTTCAGCGCCATGTACGACTTCGCGCTGCAGTTCGTCCGGGAGCACGACGGCCCGCACGTCGCCCGCAGCACCGCCCGGATCGCCCTCGTCGACGACGCGCGATCCACGCAGACCCCCTATGTCGACCCGGCGCTCATCCCCACCGTGGGCAGGGAGTTCTCACTCGGCGTCAAGCGGTGGCTCGACCAGAACCTCGGCGCCCGCTACGACCTGCCGGCCCTCGCCCGGGAGTTCCACGTGAGCACCAGAACGCTGCTCCGCCGCTTCGCGGCCGAGGCCGGCGAGACGCCACTCGCGTACCTGCAGACGGCCCGGGTGCGCCGCGCCCGACACCTGCTGGAGACGACCGACCGGACCGTCGCGAGCATCGCCGCGGACGTCGGGTACCGCGACCCCGGGACGTTCAGCGGCATCTTCGCCCGACGCGCGGGCCGGCGGCCGACGGAGTACCGAGCGCAGTTCCGCCGCCGCTGAACGACCGGCGGCCACGCGACGAAACGGAGCGGTGAGAGCTCTCCGGCCCCCGACGGTGCCGCCCCACCGTCCGCCGGCCCTCGCCGCGTCGGATCAGGTCCTCGTGGCCGTTCGCGCGCGGGCGGCGGCCACGGTGGCGGCGGCGAGGACGAGCAGGCTGCTGATCGCGTAGAACACGGCCGGGCCGGCGCTGAGGAGCCGGAACTGGGCCTTCAGCGCCTCGTAGTACTCGGGCTCGGTGAGGTCCACCCTGACGCTGTGCAGCGCGGCCGAGTCCCAGTGGGTGTAGTAGTGGCCCGACGCGTCCGCCTGCACGTCCTCGGCAGCGGAGGCGCCGGTGGCGAAGCCCAGCACGGCCAGGCAGAGGACGAGCGCATAGCTGAGCTTCAGGGCGGGAGGCAGCAGCCGGAGGTACCCGGCGAACCGGCCGGCGTTGTGCCGGCCCAGCAGGCGGTGGCCGGCTCCGCCGACGAAGGTGCGGATCAGCGCGAGGAGGAAGACCGGGAACACCGCGACGAACAGGCCCACCACGAGCCATTTCGGCACGGTCTGCTCGCCGGGCAGCCAGGTCGACGCCATGGCCAGCACATCGACCCCGCAGAGCACCGACGCCACCACGAAGTGCACTCTGTAAGTGCCTCGCAGTTCCCCCATACCGCCGCCCTCCCGTAGGCTCGTGACCGGTGCACCCTAGCGCGCCTCGACTCGTCAACCATCACGAGGAGCGCCTGTCACGCCTGGGTGGTGCAGGCCCGTCGCCCGGGTTTCTGTCGCAGGCCTTGTGCCGAGGGTCCACCGGCAGTTCCACCGCAGCACGACGAGAAGGCCCCTCCGGGCCGCGGCCGGTTGCTGATTGCATTGCAGATCCGCACTCGTCGAAGAATTCGTTGCGGAATGAGTCCGGATGTGATCTGCGACTATCCGAATCTCCTCCGTCGGCGTGACGGACACATTCGACCATGGAAAGTCAACATTTACTTTCGCGGAAATGGTCTGCATAGTGTCTGGGCGAACCGAGAAGGGGGCTTTTCCTTGTCGCAGATCAGTGACAACGTCGTACAGCAGGTGGAACTGGAGCGGGCGCAGGTGTCCGTCATCGGCGAGCTGTTCGACGAGCGGCTCGCCGGGGCGCGGGCGCAGCTGGGGCGGGTGCTCGCGACGTCGGCGGGCAGCGCGGGCGAGGTGTACGAGCGGGAGGTGGCGGCCGGGCGGCTGGCGGGGGAGGTGCGCCGGCTGGAGGGAGCCGAGGGCGGGCTGGTCTTCGGCCGGATCGACCTGGCGGACGGGACGGAGCTGCGGATCGGGCGGCTGGGCCTGCAGCGGGACGAGGACGAGCTGCCGGTGCTGGTGGACTGGCGGGCGGAGGCGGCCCGGCCCTTCTACGAGGCGACGCCGGTTCATCCGATGGGGCTGCGGCGCCGCCGTCACTTGAACATGACGGGCCGTACGGTGGTCGGGGTGAGCGACGAGCTGCTCGACGGCTCCGCTCCCACCGACGGCGACATCGTCGGTGACGGCCCGCTCGCGGCGGCGCTCCAGGCGCGGCGAACGGGGCGGATGGGGACGGCGGTCGCGACGCTCCAGGTGGAGCAGGACGCGATCGTCCGCTCGCCGCACCGCGGGGTGACGGTGGTGCAGGGCGGTCCGGGGACCGGAAAGACGGTGGTGGCGCTGCACCGTGCCGCGTACGTGCTGTACGCCTTCCCGAAGGCGGCCGAGCGCGGCGTGCTGGTGCTGGGGCCGAACGCGCGGTTCCTCGACTACATCTCCCAGGTGCTGCCCTCGCTCGGGGAGAACGACGTCGTCCTGGCGACGTGCGAGGAGCTGGCCGGTGTCGTGCCGGGAGCCGTGGACCGGTTCGATGCCGCCCGCCTCAAGGGTGGGGCGGCCCTGGCGGGCGCCCTGGCCGAGGCGGTCCGCTCGCAGCAGGCCCCGGGCGGGGAGTTCACCGTCCGGGTCGGGCAGGAGTGGGTCAGCCTGGAGGAGTGGGAGGTCGCCGAGGCGCGGAAGGCGGCGCAGACGAGCGGTCTCGCACACAACCCGGCGCGCCGGCTGTTCCGGGAGTCGCTGGTCGACGCTCTGACGGACACGCTGGCACGCGGCATGGCCGAGACGCTGGAGCGCATCGACGCCGAGGTCGCGCAACTCACCGGGGTCGACCTCGACCGGTTGGCGGCGCGGGACCTGCGCAACCTCGGCATCGACGACGCGCCCGCCACCGGGGCCGAGGAGTTCGACGCCGACGCCGTCCGCGCCGCCCTCCTCGACGACCCGCACGTCGACCGGGCCGTCGAGGACCACTGGCCGCGACTCGTGCCCGGAGACGTCGTCAGTGCCCTGCTGTCCGACTCCGATGCGCTGGGCGCGTACCTGCCGCAACTCGGCGACGACGAGCGGGCCCTGCTGCTGCGCACGCCCGGCGCGCCGTGGTCCGATGCCGATGTGCCGCTCCTCGACGAGGCGGCGAGTCTGGTCGACGGCCCGCCCGAGCAGGTCTTCGGACACGTCGTGGTCGACGAGGCGCAGGAGCTGACCGCCATGCAGTGGCGGATGATCGTGCGCCGGTGTCCGGGCCGGTCGATGACGTTGGTCGGCGACTTCGCGCAGGCGGGCCCGGCCACGGTCGCGCGGGACTGGAACGAGGCGCTCGACGAGCACGTCGGCCGGCGCTTCGACCTGCGGACGCTGACCGTCAGCTACCGGACCACACAGGAGATCCTGGCCACCACCGGGGAACTGCTGAGCCGGATCGCCCCCGGCCAGCCGGCGGTCCGGTCGATCCGTCACGGTGACGCGCCCCGCGCCGTCGCGGCGGCACCGGAGCGGCTCGTCACCGATCTCGTCCGGGAGTTGCGGCAGCAGGCAGCCGCGCACCCGGGTGAGCTGCTCGGGGTGATCTGCGCGGACGGAAGGACGGCGGAGCTGGCGGCCGCGGGGGTCGAACGGTACGCCCGGCTGGTGCCGGCCTCCGAGGCGCGCGGCCTGGAGTTCGACGAGGCCCTCGTGGTCGACCCGGACGGGATTGTCGCCGCCCGCCCCGCAGGCGAACGCGATCTCTACGTCGCCCTCACCCGCGCCACCAAGCGCCTGTGCACGGTCACTCTCCAGCCGGCCGGCGCGTAGGAGCGCAGGGTGCTGCGCAGGAAATCGGGCCGTCCGACTTCCTGCGCAGCGCGCGGAGGGTCGCGATGGCGGCCGAGCATCTGCTGGGGCGCGGGGTCACCCTGTGGTCGCGGGGTGGGTGGTGGTCCGGGCCAGGTGGGCTTCGATCAGCTCGTGGGTGGCGTCCGGCTGCTCGATCTGCGGGAGGTGGCCGGCCTGCGGGACGAGCGCCAGCCGGGCATTGCCGAAGGCGGCGGCGTAGGCCGCCCCGTAGGCGGGGGTGACGATGCGGTCGCTCTCGCCCCAGAGCACGAGGGTGGGCACCTGGACGCGGCCGAGCCGGCGGAGCAGCTTGGGGTCGTGCATGCAGGGGTCGCCCGCGAGCGTTCGCATGGTGGCCATGTTGCCCTGCCGGCGGGCGAGTTCGTCGGCAGGGAGGCCGGCGGGGTCGACGTGGTACCGGTCCGGGTCGTGCCAGGAGTGTTCGGCGAGCGTGCGGGCGTCGAAGGCGAGGACATCGGTGATGGGTTCCGTCTCGACATGGATGCCGACGGCGTTGATCAGGGCGAGGCCGGTGATGAGTCCTGCGTTGTCGCGGACGGCCATCTCGGCGGCGATCCAGCCGCCGAGCGAGGATCCGACGACCAGGACGTCCTGCAGTCCGCGGTCGTGGAGCAGGTGCAGGTAGGCGAGGGCCAGGTCGTCGATGCCGGTGAGCCAGGCGGGGCGCAGGGCGCCGTCCCAGCCGGGGTGAACGGGCGTGATGATGTGGGCGCTGCCGGAGAGGCGCTCGGCGAGGCCGGCGACCGTGGCCGGGCCCCCGCCGCCGTGGAGGAGGAGGACGGGCCGGCCGGCGCCCGTCTCGGACAGGGTGAGGTTCAGGCTGAGATCCATGGCTTCACTGTAACTAAACATCTTTATATAAGCTAGCTTGGTCGTGGCGTAGGATCGCTCCATGGACGGTGAGCTGCAAGAACTCGGCAGGGCGGTCAAGCAGGCCCAGTACCGACAGCACCGGGCGCTCGACAGCGCCCTCGCCGCGGTCGGGACGACGCTGGCGCAGTGGGACGCCCTGCGTGCGATCGGCCGCTCGCCCGGCTCCACGGCCCGCGCGCTGGCCGTGGAGACCTTCCAGACCGAGCAGGCGTTCGGGGCGCTCGTCGGCCGCCTGGCCGCTCAGGGCCTGGTGGAGCGCCGACCCGGCCACGGCCGCCGCATCGAGCACCACCTCACGCCCACCGGTGAGCAGGTTCTGACGGCCGGCCACGCGGTTGCCGACGAGGTGCTCGCCGACTGCTTCGCCCCGCTCCCCGAGGCGGACCGAGCAGCCCTGCTCGGCCTCCTGCGGCAGCTCACCGCGGACCCCGACGCATAGCGGCCCTGCTTCGCCCGTGGCGGTGCCGGAACACCTCTGCCGCCCCCGGGCGAACGGGCCGGCGCGGCCTCGGCCGGCGCCGCCCTGATGTCCTGGCGAACGCTGTCACCTACACCGTCACTGCACCGCGATCCTGACCGCGATCCTGACCGCGGCTCACGTGCCGAACGCGCGGGCACGCCAAGGCGTCCACAGGCCCGGCGGGCCCGGTGGTGCTGTTTCCCCTTCGCTGTCCTTCCCGGGTCGGGCCGGGAAGGGCAGCAAGGGACGGGCGTCACCAGTGCATCAGCGCCGCCTCGCCGGCGCCCCACGCGGAGTAGATGCGCGCCCGCAGGAGGTAGTTGCGCCCCTTGAAGAGCTTGACGCCCAGGCGGGCATTGCGATCCTCGCCGCTGTCGTCCTCGGCGGTGACGTACCGCAGCTCGCCGTTGACCCGCTCGAACAGGGCCATCAGCACGTCGGCGTCCCCGAAGGTGCCGATGGAGTACTTGCGCGTCGCGGTCGGTGAAATCGCGAAATCGACCTGGTCGCCGACTCCGGTCGGCAGCAGGACGGACTCGCGGGGCTTCAGGAGGTGGGGTTGGGCCACGAGCGCCGGGTACCAGACCAGAACGTCCTCCTTGTCGGTCGCCGACAGGGACAGCGGCTCGGGAATGCCTTGCAGGCGCAGTTGCTTGGGCCGTCGGATCCATCCGGGCCGGATGGCGTACTCCATGACCGAGTCCTTGTCGAACGGTGAGCCCTCGACCTCGGACGGGTCCAGCTTGCGGATGATGTTGAAGAAGGTCGTGGGCCGGTCCCAGCGGTTGGGCGGCTGGGCGAGGGCTGCGTAGACCACCTCGTCGTTCCACTCGATGCCGGTGTTCGGGTTCTGGTGCTCGTGCTCGAAGCCCAGGACGTGCCCGAACTCGTGCAGGGCGGTGGCATGGCCGGAGGCGTCCGTCAGGTCCCAGCCGTAGCTGGTGGTGGGCTGGCTGCGCGGGACCTGCAGCACGTCCCGGCCCACGGCGGATTCCGACTTGTCCCCCTTGAAACTGATCCGGACCTCGGCCTCCGAGCTGTCGTCCACCTCCCGGAAGTCCAGTCCGATGCCGAGATCCTTCCACTCCGTGATGGCGTGGCGAACGGCGTCGGGCTGGCCGGGCGGGCGGTCGGGGCCGCCGGTGTCGAGGAAGCAGTAGTGCAGGACGGTACCGTTCAGCCACTTCTTCCGAACGGTGCGTATCGCGCTGGCGCGAGCCGGCGCCAGGTCTAACCGGGGAGCGGGTGTTGCGGACGGTTTCACGGAACAGAACTGCGGCGCCGGATAGGCCGCCGCCTTCTTGCCACCAGCCATGAGGGAACCCTCCCATCTGCGAACCACCGCACGAACGCGGGCGGTTGAGGTCGCTGAGTCGGCTGTCGGGCCTTGGGGAAGTCTTTCCATCATCGTCTCGCCGCCCGGGCTTTACCACAACCCTCGGCCGGCGTCCAGATGGGGCGAAGTGCCGGAATGCGGAGCCGGCGGCGGCTGTGACGCCCCATCGGCCACCCTCCGCACCCGAGCGACTACGCGCGACGTCGTGTCATCGCGCAACTCCGATGGGTAGTTGCGGCTCGGACCGCCGGCGTGGGGCAGGTGGCGCGTCCGGGCGTCGGGGAGGTGTCGGCCCGACGCGCTGTCAGCCGCCGCTCGGGGATGCGGGTTCCCACGGCTGGAACCACGGGTCGGGCCACGCCTCGGCCGTGGCGAGCAGCGGGTAGAGGGTTGCGCCGTCGATGCTCTCCCGGATGATGTCGGCGTGGCCCCCGTGCCGTGCGATCTCCTCGATCAGGTGCAGCAGGACCCAGCGGACCGACCATTCCTTCACCTCGGCCGGAAACCAGGGAAGGTCCTGTGGTACCGGTACGGCGTGCCCGAGGTCGGGGATGCCGGCGATCACCGCGTCGGTTCGCTCGGCGGCTTCCGCGTGCGCGGCCAGGACCTCGGCGAGGGTCTCGCCGGGGCCGAGCCGGAACTCGCCGGCGTCCGACTCGTCCGCCTTCCGCTGCGGCCCGCGCTGCCGCTGGAGGATGAGGTCGGTCCAGAACGTCTCGCACCGTGCGGCGTGCTTGATCAGACCGCCGATGGTCAGCTCGCCGGCGGAGGCCGCCGTTCGCGCCTGCTCGTCGGTCAGGCCGTAGGCGGTGACGCGCAGCGCGCGCCGCTGGTGGGCGAGGTAGGCGGTCAGTGCCGTGCGCTCGTCGGCTGCCGGCGGGGCGAATCCACGCATGGCTGGACCCTCTCGGTGTGCAAACCCTTGCAGCAAGTTTCAGTCGGACTCTACTGGCATTCGTTGCCCGCCGGAACCTTTGTCTCGCCCCTGAATTCTGTCCGGCAGGCCCGCGGCGGCCAGGGCGAACAGATGGACACTGCCCGCGCTCTTCTCGCGGAGGCGTTCCGCAGCGCGTCCAGAACGGTAGGGGGAGACGTCGCGGTGCACGTCCGCGACCCCCGGAACGATGACGGTGTGCGTGTGCCGGAGCCGGTCCAGGTCGTGGTGCACGATGATGTCGAAGCTGCCCACGGCCGTTCCGGACGGCAGCGGCCGCGGGCCCCAACCCCGCGGTCGCCTCCCGTACCCGCTATGAGGGCCGGCGACGAATCCCGGCGGTCACTCCGGCGTACCGAAGGCGATGATCCCGCCTGCGTCCGGAGCCTCATGACTGGTGTACGAGACGTTGTGAACCCTGGCGCCGGTCGGATCGTGCAGGGCGATCACACCACCGTGGTTCCCCAGCTTGAACGCCCCCTGCGCCGCCACGGTGATCTCGGCCCCGGCCGGCAAGGACTCGGCAGGCAGCCGGAGCGAATGGCTCTGCTGGTCGGCGAGGCGCCACCCGCTGAGGTCGACCGCGGCATTGGTTGCGTTGACCAGCGTGACGGTTTCGGCCGCGGGCGTCACACCCAGCATCACGCCGACCGGGCCGACCAGTGCCGAAACGATGCGTATCGGCGAACCGGGGGTGGGCGGGAGGGTGTGGGCAGTGTGGCCGGTGAGGTTGTCCGTGTACCAGGATTGGGACACGAACGCGAGGAAGATCGCGACCCATCGCTGCTCGCCGGCAAGGTGGATGAGCAGTCCGCCGTCCTCGCCCACGCGGTCGTCCCCGCGGAATCGCCCGGCACTGCCCTGGTTCATGTGGATGTCGTACACGCCGTTGCCGGGGAGGAAGCCGAATGGCTCGTCGGGGTGATGGGCGTCGGGCCCGAATCGTCGGCCGAACACGTGGACCACCGCCCTCGGATCGTCGATCGCCTGCTGGACGTGGGCGTCGAGCAGGTCCTGGAGATCGTTGACGAATGGCGCCAGCTCCGGTTCCAGGGTGCGCAGATCGCCCGGGTCGAACAGGTTGCCCCGAACGAAGTCGAGGCCGGCGACGTCGGTCGTGGCACATGCCCAGCCGTCGGCCAGCGTCGGGAGCCGAGTGGTCAGCGGATGCCGAAAGTCGTCGAGGACGAGGTAGAGCAGGGGTGTATCCGGTCTGGGCAGCACGTCGACCGCAGCTCGGTAGTCCGTGCCGAGTGAGTCCCGCAGGTGTATCTGGTAGTGCCCTCCGTCGGTGTCCGCCCGACGCCGGTCGACGACGGCGGCCGAGAGCACACCGTATTCCCCCGCCGGTCCCCAGCGGTCTTCCGGCGGGGCGCTGTCGGGGTGACCGAGCCGGTCCTCGGTCAGGAGCACCATCCCTTCCGCAGCCGAGGTGTTCCGAGGGAGACCCGTCTGCCGCTCGACGGTGGGCTGCACAGGACTTCCTCGGAAGCTGGTGAGTGCGGCATCCCAGTCGGCGGCGTCCGCGTAGCTTCGCAGCGTTCGGTGAACGTCCTGAAGCTCTTGGTCGTCCTCCATGACGGAACACAGAAGGCCTGTCGTGCGGTAGAGCCACCGCAGCCCGTCGGTGTAGGAGGGCAGGCCGGCCCGGACGGCCTGGAGGGCACGCGCGTGCAGCTCCGACCGGTCAGGCTCGGGCGACTGCAGGAGCTGGCCCATACGGATGCACGCGGCGTCCGGTAGCCGCGGGTAGCGGTCGGCCAGGTCCGTGGGCCAGTCGTGCTGTTGCCCGAGCGAGCGTGAACGAAGCAGGTAGTAGCCCCCGATGATCGCGCCGAGGGGGCTGAGGGCTTTGGAATCGAGCACCCTCTCGGCCGGGGCCAGATAGTGCCGGGCGATGATGTCCGCCGAGGTCAGCTGACCGGCCGTGCTGTACGCCAGTAGGGCCTCGGCCTGCTCATCGCGGCTCCGGACGCGTAGGGCGTACCCCGCGTCGAAGTCCGGAGCTCCACCTGTGGTGCGCATGAGAGTGACGGTGAGTGCCGCCGCCGGAGGCAGGATCACGGACCGCTGCGCAATCACATCACCACCGACCTCCAGAGCACACCCCGCGGCTTCGATGATCCGCCACCCGAGCCCGGTCGACTCCTCACTCAGGTCGATCGGTTTGAATGGCACCGACTCCCAGCCGGCACCGTCAGATCCCCCGGCGCCCCGGCGGCATGGCCTCCACAGGCATGCCCATGCGCCGCGGTACGGCTCTGCATGGGCCATGTGTGCCTGGGCAACGGTTTCGGGCGCCGGGTGCTCGCTCATCGGAGACCTCGCGCCCTGGGTGGTCGTGCTCGGTGGTGCCAGCCGAAGACGGGTGCTTTCGTGAGCGTCGGCGAAGGCGGTGAGGGCCTGCCCGTCGGTGAGTGTCGCCTGCACGTACAGCGGGGCGGCGTCGGTCTCCACCTCGGTCGTCATCCCGCAGCGGGCGACGGCGTGCACTGTACGGCCGGTGTTGAGGTTCAGGATCTCCAGGGGTACGACCGCTCCCTCCGGAGCGCCGGGGACGTCGAGGTGGATCACGAGGCCGGTCATGGCGTCGCCTCCGCATCCAGCTGAGCCAGCGGTGGCAGCACCGCCACAGGATGCGACCAGGCGGGGTGACAGGCGTCGACATAGGTCGCGGCCAGCCGGTAGGAGTGAGCCGCTGGTACCTCCAGTTGCCACGACCCGGCAGTCGGGGTGCGGGTGCGTGCGACGTTCCGCAACTGTGAGGTGAGTTCCAGCGCCGCGACCGTGGCGGTCTCCGGGGGCACGCAGTCTATCCGGAGGGGAACCTCGGGGGGACCTGCGAGCCGGAGCAGAACCATGTTCTGGGACTCACCACCGATACGGCTCTGTTGTCGGTCACCGGAGGTCGGCCCGTACGGTCCGTAGGCGAGTAGTCGTTGGACGGCGTCCGCGAGCCGGAAGTACGACACCACCCACTTGTCGTTCCCTGCGTCCTCGCCGGCGGCCCCCCTCAGGGCGGCGAGGAGCGCCTGCGTGAAGTAGGTGACTTCGCCGGGGGCGCCCATCGCCACGTCTCCCTTGCGCGTGGCGAGCATCATCGGGGCATTGCGGTGGGTATTGCCGCCAAGGACGGGAGGTATGAGGGGGTTCCCGCGGGTGCTGAACGTCTTGATGAGTTCCCAGGTCACCTGACGGCACGCGTCCGTGATGAAGATCTGGGTACTCGCCCGGCACCCGGCCATGCCGTCCCAGAGCCCGTTGATATCGATGCTCATCGCGAGGGGGTCCATCGGTGCTTGGCCGAAATCCTCCAGCAGGAGGTACTGGTGGTCCCGCTCCAGGCCGTGGCCGGAGAAGTAGAAGAGGGCGATGTTTCCCTCGTCGCTGTCACATCGCTCGAACCACCGGGCTACCGCGCTCTGCGCGGCGGGCAGGGTCGCCGGCTCCACCGGCCGCCCCTTGTATGCGTAGCCGCCGTCCGCAGACATCAGCAGCTCGATGCTTCCCAGCGGGCGTATCGCCTGCTCCGGGTAGTCGTTCGTGAGCCAGTCCACGAACGCCCGCGCTGACAGCGGCGGTTCCAGGACCTGGCCGAGTCCCAGAGGATTCTTCAGCACAGGGCCCGCTCCGCCGGGCAGGTGCCGGTAGGCGCCGACGCCCATCACGAATGCGTGCAGGGCCGGACCCGAGGTTCTGCCGTCGACGAACGAGGTCATGTCCGCAGTGCCTCCTGTACGCGGATCCCCAGGCGTCGGAAGAACGACGGCTGGTTGAAGTAGGCTCCGTGGGCATGCAGCAGATCCCCGCTGGGATAGCTGAAGTCCGCCACGCCCGAGAAGACCGGCTCCAGCTTGTAGGACAACACGTCGTTGTAGTCGAACACGTTGATCCAGTGCGAAACAGCGGAAGGCCTGGCCACCGTGCGGCCTGTCGCGGCGGTGACGGCGGCGTCGCTTGCCGCGAGTACTTTGATCTCCTCGAGCAACCCCACCTGCGACCCGACCGTGCAGAACACATCGACTTGGACATCGGGACGCGAGCTGGACAGCACGTCGTACGCGATCGCACCGCCCAGACTGTGTCCGACGACGATCAGCGGGTCGGTCGGGGTGCGACCGCTCGCCCCTTTGCGCAGGGCCTCGAAGACACAAGTGCCGATGGGCCCTGACATGCCGCTGTGGTCACGCTCCTCATTGAGGTAGACGAACACATCCCCGAGAAAACGGGGCACCGTCGGCACGACCAGCTCCCGGACGGCGTTCCAGGCGGGCTTTCCCAGGAACGATCCGACCTCGTGGGCCAGGTGGTCGGCGCCTTCCTTCGCCCGCTCCCAGAGCGTGTCAGCGATGCCCAGCACCACTGTCGGCGGACCGGTCGGCTCTGGTTCCGGCGCTGCGCGGCGTACTTCCCTCTGGAGAGTGACGACGAAGTCCTGGTCGTCGGTGACCTGGGCGAGCCAGTCCGGCGGTCTTTGGTCGTGGTCGAGTGCGTAGGGGGCGAGCCCGGCGGCGAACCTCGCCAGCTCCGGCTCGGCGCCCGCGGCATCCTGGGCCGTGGCCGCGTACAACAGGTCGACGGCCGCGACGAAGTCGCGGCGGGCAAGGGTGAGGAGCACGGTGCCGGGTTGCGACGCCTCTGGTGTGGCGGCGGCTGCCGCCGCTGCCAGTAAGGACATGGAGGTAGCTCCGGCGGGACCGAGTTCGATGGTGCCTTCCCGCCCGGTGGGCACGCAGCCGAGGTCGAATGCGAACCGCGCGCCGCTGTCTCCCCAGTACGGACTGATCACGTCGGTGTCGGAGAGGCCTGCAGCTGGCAGGAAGACCGACTTGAAGAGTGCGTCGCGCGCGGCCACCGCGTGGTCATAGCCGGGCCCTGCGCGATTGTTCACACCGTGGACGAAGACGACGGGCATGGCAGCCTCCGTGGGAACGGGTCGGGATTCACGTCGCCGAAGAGGGCTCTCGTTTCCAGCATAGGCGTCCACGGCAGCCCGCTACATGGGTCGCCGCAACCTCCGTGGGCTGGTGCGAATCCTGCGTCCGGGTGGTCCCGGACCGGTGGTTGGCCGACGAGATGCCAGGTGGTTCGGGGGAGGAATCGCGCGAGTGCGCCGGTGGCGTTGAGCGGCCCGGTTTTGCAATCCGCGTTTGTCAGGCTGTACTGTTGCTCCTGCCGACGCGGGGTGGAGCAGCTCGGTAGCTCGCTGGGCTCATAACCCAGAGGTCGCAGGTTCAAATCCTGTCCCCGCTACGAGAATGAACGGCCCGGAGTGAAATGCTCCGGGCCGTTCTCTTTGTGTGCGCCTGGAATGCATTCGAGCCGCGGCGGCTTCGGGTCCCGATCACCGACGCGTCACGGTCACCGGCCCGGTTCCTGTCCGGGGTTGGTGGTGAGTTGCAGCAGCCGGGCATCGGGTGAGGACACGATGTCGGCGCCCGGATTCAGCCGCGACACCCCGCTGCCCGGTTACTGGAAGACGACGACCGGGTGGATGTCCAGGGCGCCGTCCTCGGCGTTCCAGCCCCTGATCTTCCCCAGGCAGCTGCCGGAGAACTCGGTGTCGGGAGTGTGCTGGCGCAGGCCCGAGTTGGCGCAGGCCAGGCGGATGCGGGCCGAGGGGACGGCGGAGTCGGCGCCGGCGTAGGAGGCGATGAAGACGGTGGTGCCGCTGGGGTCCGCGGAGGTCCGGGCGGCCAGCCGGAATCGTCCCTTGACCAGTACGTAGTCCTCGACGTGGCTCAGCAGGGTGCTCTTGGGCAGCGGGTCGGACTGGCCGAGGTCACTCAGCAGTTTGACCAGAGCCGCGTTCCTGCGGATGGTGCCGGTCTTGAGGTTGGCGTGGACGATGCCGTTCCCCTTTTCGATGGCGTCGACGAGGATGCCGATCACCTCGATGGGGGTGTGGGTCCGGACGTAGTTGGTGATCAGCTGTTCGCCCCGTGTCCGCTCGAAGCCCAGCGTGCCGTCCGGGGTGGCGGCGCTGAGCGTGTAGCTGCCGTTGGTCTGGTGCTCGACCGCCTGGACGAGGGCCGCGGAGTGACGGCCCATCTGGTAGCTGTCGGTGATGGCGGAATCGTCCAGGTAGACGCAGATGCCCTGGGTGAGGTCGAGTCCCGTGATCCGTTGGGCGCGCAGTTCCAGGGAGCAGTACACGACCAGGAAGACCAGGCTCGCCACAGCGGCTGCCCAGATGGACAGGGGGAGCCACCACTCGCCGAACCAGAGCTTGGACATGGCCGTCGTTTCCTTGTCGCAGGGGCGGTCAGGAGAGGATGCGCTTGCAGCCGGCGACGGCCTGGAGGATGGTCTCCAGGACGTCGGGCGGGGGCAGGAGGGCGCGGGTCCGGTTGACCGTGGCGGGTGCGGGCAGGTGCCGGCTTCCGAGGAAGGCCTGGAGCAGGTCCTGGCCGTGGGTGTCCTGGCCCACGTGGAAGCCGAGCTCGGTTGCTCGTCGGCGCAACTCGGGATCTGAGTCGACGAGGTCGGCCAGTTCGTCGGCTCGGGGCTTCAGGGCGATGATCCGCGGCTCGGTCAGGAACACGCTGTCCGGGTAGAGCAGGACACGCGTGGTGTCGGGTCCGCCCTTCGCCGCCACGTGGCGGAGCTGGTAGGCGAGGTACTGGTGCTCGTAGACCACCGGGGTGGGCACGGAGTCCTCACCGTTGATGAAGGAGTCGAAGCGGTCGCTGGCCGGGCGTCCCTGGGCCTCCAGCAGCGGCTTGATGGCCTCGCCCACGGCGCCGGCGGACTTGTCGTCCGGTGTGCGGTCGCCGTTCTGGGTGAAGGCGACCTGGCTGACGTAGGTCTCCGCGGAGTTCGAGTCGCAGTACGGGGACGTGTAGGCGGCGACGACGTTGTTGTTGACGATCCTGCCCGGAGCGATCCCGAGGTCGTTCCAGGTCGTGTTGGTGCGGGCGAGGTCCAGGAACCCGGCCAGATCGAGGTCGTAGTACAAGGTGCCGGCGGAGGGCGTGCCCTGGGGCGCCGCCACCCCCTTGGCGACCAGGGCCTCGGCGTAGGGCCGGTAGGTTGCGATGACGAGCGGGCTGGCGAACGGCAGCTTGATCCTGGCGTACGCGTGCGCCTCTTCCCGGCGGTACTTGATGGTGTCGGCCGCCGCTTGCCCGGAGGGGAAGACGAAGTCGTACTGATCGAGGTCGCCCTCCGCGACCTGGCGCGACCCGGCGACGTCCACCGTGACCTTGATCCGGTGGCGCATCAGGATCCGCTGCACCTGCGGATCCGTGAAGAGGTCGGCCTTGGAGGCCACGCGCCCCCTCAGTTCGACTACGGGCACTCCCGGGACCGGGAGGTTGCCGGTGAGGGCGAGTCCCGTGGTGGCGAGCACGAGGACGGCGAAGGGGATGGCGGTGATCTGCCGGAACCGCCGGCGGGCCAGGAAGAACGGGCGTTTGCCCGCAATTCTGAGTGGGGGCTCTTCGAACGCATTGGCGGGAACCACATATGACAGAGTGTCAGGGACGTGGCGAGGGCGCGTGGCTGTCGACGGCTGTTCACCAACCAGTTGCGGGTTCGTTACGCGGATCGGTGAGGTTCTGGGACGATGATCGCCCGAGCAGCTCGAAGTTCTCTTCGACCGCTTCGCCCGGGCTGCCGATGCCTGTCAGGAGGCCGCCCAGCAGCTGCGCGCCGAGAGTGCCGGGTGACGCGTCAACGCGACGCCGCCGCGGGCCCCCTCAGACGCGCCACGGCCAGGGACAGGGCGCGGTCGAGCGCCGCCTCGGGGTCGCACGGCACGTCGGGCCGGACGCCGGTCCCTTCCCAGTTGGTCCCCGAGACCGGGTTGACCGCGCGGGCGACGGGCACGCTGAGCTCCAGGTGCGGGTGCACCGTCCAGCCGTCGCGCGGGTGCGCGCCACCCCGCGTGGCCTCCCCGACGACCTCGGCGCGCCCGAGCTGCTGCAGGTCGTAGGCGAGCTCCTCGGCCGCGGAGAAGGTGCTTGCGCTCGTCAGCACGTAGAGCGGCTTGTCGGCGCCGAAGCGGGCGCCCGGGACGAACGGGGGCGTCCAGGACTGCGCGGCCACCTCCCCCTGCCGCGAGACCATGGTGTTGAGGTGGGTGCGGCCGTCGAGCAGGTAGCCGCAGACGAAGGCGACCGTGTCCGGATCGCCGCCGGTGTTGCGGCGCAGGTCCAGGATGAGGGCGCGGGCGGGGGCCACCAGCGAGAGTGCCGCGGCCAGTGGCTGTGCCGCCCAGGCCAGCGGGAACATCTTGGGTGCGATCTCCAGGACGGCGACGCCGTCGTCGAGGAGCTCCACGCGCGGAACACCGCTCAGGGACGCGTCGAATTCTCTCCGCATCGCGGCGAGTGCCGCCTCGCCCCGCTCCCGCGGCACCGGCACGGCGTGGTGCTTGAGGGCCAGGTGCAGGTCGCCGTTGACGGACCGCAGGTCTTCGGTGACAGCTTCGGCCAACTCCTCGGCGGACTCGGCCCGGTAGGAGCCCTCGGCACTCCGGTTCCGCAGCAGGGACGCCAGTTCCCGGGCGACATCGGGGAAGACGTAATTCCCGGCGACAAGGTCGGCGATCGACTCGACGACGGCGACGGTGTCCAGCGCGGGTGACGAGGTGGTGGAGGTCATGGGAGGGAGTAGACCAGCGACTTGCCAAAGCGTCAAACACACTTAACGCTTGATCGGGTGAGCCGGCAACCAGGTGAAGACGTCCAGCGGATCAGCACCGCCCTTCAGCACACCGCACTCGCCCACCCGATGCGCCAGCGCCTGCTCTTCGCCCTGAGCGCCCGGCCGTCGACGATCAGCCGGCTCGCCGCACAGCTGGGGGCGAACAAGGGCAGCGTCTTCCATCACCTCAGGGTGCTGTGCGAGGCGGGGCTGGTCCAGGACGCGGGAACGCGACAGGTGCGCGGCGGCACCGAGAAGTACTACCGGCGGTCCGCCGAGCGACTCCTCGTCGCCGAACCGCAGGCCGAGGGCACGGCCGCGCTGCTCGGCGCCGTGGCCCAGGAGTTGGACCGCTCACCCGCCGACCACCTCCTGAGCGTCCGCCACATCCGGCTCAGCCCGGCCAAGGCGGCACGGCTCGCCGCGGCGCTGGAGGCACTGGTCGACGAGACGGAGGAGGATCCGGAGGGCGAGCCGGTGCACGGCCTCCTGGTGACGCTCTATCGGCAGGCCGGTGCGTAGGGCCGACGGCGATCTGCCGAGCGCCTCGGCCGGCCGGCACGCACGCTAGGGTTCGTCGAGCGGTCCGACCAGCGCGTCGAGGACCAGTGCCCCCAGTACCCAGACCGTCGCGAACAGCGCCGCGCAGGCCACCGCCGAGATGGTGAACTGCCCGGCGACGCTTCGCGCGAACCGCTTCATTGCCCCCGCCCCCCGTCAAGACGCTTCCGGTCCACGACAGCGGCGGTGCAGCGGCGCATCGGCCGGTCGGTCGGCCGGCGTGTCGGGCACGGCATCGGCCGGTACGTCGGATCCGTGCGGCGGCATCAGCGTCCCTCCGTGAACTCCCGGTCAGGGACGGGGAATCCTCCGGCGTGGCGCGAGTCCGGCCCCGCCCCCGCGAGCCCCGGCTCCCGCCGCCCGCTCGTCGAAGGCATACCCCGCCGTAATTCTCGGGAGTCGGTGGAGGTCGGGTCGTCGCCTCACCCGGGCGGAGCTCAGGTCGCCGCCTCACCCGGCCGGGTCAGGTTGGCGCCGCTGCGGGGGTCGAAGACGTGGATCCGGGACGTGTTGATCCACAGGTCCAGCTGGGCGCCCTCGGTGGCGCGGGTGGCGGTGTTCAGACGGGCGACGAGGCGGTGCTCGCCCATGCCGGTGTCCGCCCGGCCGGAGTCCGCGGCGATCTCGGCGAGCTCCTCGGAGTGAGCCGGCCCCCCGGTCTCGGTGAAGTGCACGTACACGTCGGAGCCGACGGACTCACGGACGTCCACGGTGACGGTGCAGACGGGACTGCCGCCGCGGTCGTCGACGAGCGCGGCGTCCTCGAAGTCCTCGGGGCGGATGCCCACGATGACGTCGCGCGGCGCGTTCGCCTGCTCCAGCGCGCGGCGCGTGCCGTCGTCGACGGGAAGGTCACCGAGGGAGGTACGCAGGGTGCTCTGCTCCAGTGTCGCGGCCAGGAAGTTCATGCCGGGCGAGCCGATGAAGCCGGCGACGAAGAGGTTCACCGGTGCGTCGTAGAGGTGCTGCGGCGAGCCGACCTGCTGGACGACGCCGGAGCGCATGACGACCACCCGGTCGCCGAGGGTCATCGCCTCGACCTGGTCGTGGGTGACGTAGACGGTGGTCGTGCCCAGGCGCCGCTGGAGCGCGGCGATCTGGGTGCGCATCTGGACCCGGAGCTTGGCGTCGAGGTTGGACAGCGGCTCGTCCATCAGGAACGCCTTCGGGTCCCGGACGATGGCGCGGCCCATCGCGACCCGCTGGCGCTGGCCGCCGGAGAGGTTGGCCGGCCGGCGTTCGAGGTGCTGGGTCAGGTCGAGGATGCGGGCGGCCTCCTCGACCTTGGCCGCGATGGTGGCCTTGTCCACCTTGGCGAGGCGCAGCGCGAAGCCCATGTTGTCGCGGACGCTCATGTGCGGGTAGAGCGCGTAGCTCTGGAACACCATGGCGATGTCGCGGTCCTTGGGGGCGCGGTCGTTGACGACCTGTCCGCCGATGCTCAGGGTGCCCTCGGTGATGTCCTCCAGGCCCGCGATCATGTTGAGGGTGGTGGACTTGCCGCAGCCGGAGGGGCCGACGAGGATGACGAACTCGCCGTCGGCGATGGTGAGGTTGAAGTCGCGGACGGCGAGCGCGCCGTCGGGGTAGCGCTTGGTGATGCCGTCGAGGACGATCTCGGCCACGGTTCGCCTTCCTGGTCCCGCCCGGTGGGGCGCGGTCTCATCCCTTGACTGCGCCGGCGGTGAGGCCGGCGACGATGCGGCGCTGGAACAGCAGGACGAAGATCACGATGGGGATGGTGATGACCACCGCCGCCGCGGCGATGGATCCGGTCGGCTGCTGGAACTGCGAGCTGCCGGTGAAGAAGGCGATGGCCGCCGGTACGGTCCTGGCCGAGGTGGTCGAGGTCAGGGAGATGGCGAACAGGAAGTCGTTCCAGCAGAAGATGAAGACCAGGATGCCCGTGGTGAAGACGCCGGGCGCGGCCAGCGGGGCGATGACCAGGCGGAAGGCCTGCCACGGGGTGGCACCGTCCACCTTGGCGGCCTTCTCCAGGTCCCACGGGATCTCGCGGAAGAACGCCGACAGGGTGTAGATCGCCAGCGGCAGCGAGAAGGTCATGTACGGGATGATCAGACCGATCCAGGTGTCGAAGATGCCCAGCGCGCGCTCGATGTTGAACAGCGGTGAGACCAGCGAGATCGGCGGGAACATGGCGATCAGCAGTGATACGCCGATCAGCAGCCGCTTGCCGGGAAACCGGAGCCGTGCCACCGCGTAGGCGGCCATGGTGCCGAGCACGACGGCGATGGTGGTGGCGATCACCGAGATGCCGATCGAGTTGATCAGCGCGCGGGTGAACTCGGAGGTCTGGAAGATGCCCCGGTAGTTCTCCCAGGTCCACTCGCGCGGGATGAAGTCGCCGTCGGTGAGGGTGCTCGGGTCCTTGAACGAGAGCGCCACGATCCACCACACCGGGAACAGTGCGTACAGGATGACGATCAGGTTGGCGAAGCCCCAGCTGGTCAGGGTACGGGTGCGGCTGCTCATCGGCGCTCCGGCTCGCCACCCGGCGCGGCGGCGCCGAAGACCTTGATGAAGACGAAGGCGATGACCGCCACACAGAGGAAGATCAGCACCGAGATCGCCGACCCGATGCCCAGGTTCAGGGCGGTGAACAGGTTGTCGTAGCCGAGGATCGACACCGATCCGGTGTCGTTGGCACCGCCGGTCAGCACGTAGATGTTGTCGAAGATGCGGAACGCGTCCAGGGTGCGGAACAGCAGGGCGACCAGGATCGCCGGCTTCATCAGCGGCAGGATCACCAGCCGCAGCCGCTGCCAGAACGTCGCGCCGTCCACCATCGCGGCCCGGACGGTCTCCTCCGGCACCAGGGCGAGGCCCGCGAGCAGCAGCAGCGCCATGAACGGCGTGGTCTTCCACACCTCGGCCAGGATGATCAGGCCGATCGCCTGCCACTGGTCGGTCAGCGGGGCGCTGCCCTCCGGCAGGAGCGCGGCGAGGTAGCCGACGCCGGGCGTCCAGGCGTACTGCCAGGAGTAGGCGGCGACCACGGTGACGATGCCGTACGGGATCAGGACCGCGGTGCGGACGGTGCCGCGGCCGAACACCGCGCGGTGCATCACCAGGGCGAGGGCCATGCCGAGCACCAGCTCGATCGCCACCGAGACGACGGTGATCAGCACGGTCACCCACAGCGCCTGCCACCAGAACGGCGAGGTGAGCACCGCGCCGTAGTTGGAGAGTCCCACCCAGTGCGCCTGCTGCGGGAACCGCAGGTCGTAGCGTTGCAGCGAGAGGTAGATCGCGTAGACGATCGGGTAGGCGGTGACGGCCAGCATCACGACGGCGGCGGGCGCGCAGAGCAGCAGGCCGAGCCGGCGTTCCTGGCGGGCGCCCTCGGAGAGTTCCGCGGTCTTCTTCCCGGCCCGGTCGCCGAGTGCGGTGGCAGGTGTCACGGGATCAGCCCCTTGGAGCCGAGGGCGTCCTCGATCTGCCCGCGGAGGTCGGCCACGGTGCTCTCCGGATGGATGTCGGCGGGCGGCGAGAGGGTGTGCGAGATCGCGATGGAGACGTTCTGGTACGCGGGGGTCTGCGGCCGCACGCTGGCGTTGTCGAGCGCGGCCAGCACGTCCGCGGCGAACGGGTAGCTCTGGGTGAGCTCGGCCGCCTGGTAGAGGCTGCGCAGGGACGGCGGCAGGCCGCCCTTCAGCGCGTTGGTGAGCTGGTTCTCGCGGTCCCGCAGGCACAGGGTGGCCTCGAACGCGAGGTCCGGGTGCCGGCTGTACGCGCCGACGGCCAGGTCGATCCCGCCGATGGTGACGGTCGCCGGCCGGTCGGGCAGCACCGACGGGTACGGGGCCCAGCGGAAGTGCGGGAACAGCTCGGGCTGGTTGGCCTTCATCGACGGGTAGACGAAGGGGTAGTTGAGTTCGAACGCGGCCGTCCCCGACTCCATCGCCAGCCGGTTGTCGTCCTCCATCTGGTTGGGCAGCGAAGGATCGGCGGCCGCCGACGTCGCGGTGTCGTGCATCACCTTCGCGGCCAGCACCGCCGGCGGACCGAGTGAGGGTGCCTGCGCGTCCGGCGTGAGGATGGAGCCGCCCGCGCTGGTGACCAGGGTGTTGAACCACACCGTCAGGCCCTCGTACTGGGCGCCCTGGATCTCCACGTAGTGCGGCTTGCCCTGCTCGGCCAGCGCGCCGGCCTGGGCGAGCATCTCCGCCCAGGTCTTCGGCGGGGTCGGCACCAGGTCGTCCCGGTACCAGAGCAGCTGCGTGTTGGAGTTGTACGGCGCCGCGAACAGGCGCCCCTGCCAGGTCGCGGTCCGCACGGCCGCGTCCAAGGTGTCCGCGGTGGCCTGCTCCTTCATCGGCCCGGTCCACTCGCGGATCCAGCCGGCCTGGGCGAACTCCGCCGGCCAGGTCACGTCCAGACCGAGGATGTCCACCTCGGCGTCGTGCGCGGCCATCCGGCGCACCAGCTGCTGGCGCTGCCCGTCGGCGCCGCGCGGCAGCTTGTTGTAGCTGATGGTGTACCGGCCGCCGGACTGCTGACCGCAGCGGTCGGCGGCCTGCTGGAGGGCCCCGGAGTCGTCCGGGAAGTTGTACCAGTTCAGCGTGACCGGTCCGCCCTGCCCGCTGCTGCCGCAGCCCGTCAGGGCCTGCGCGAGCACGAACAGGCCCGCAGCGGCGGTGAACCACCGTGAGCGGAACCCGCGGATACCCGGCATCGCTCTCCCGGAACTGTGACGGACGGACTCGACGACGCTAGCCCGGTGCGGCGCGCCGCCGCTTCGGCGGTGGGCCCGCCACGCGGGGCGACCATCCGAACGGAGGAGCCTTCGACGGGCGTCAGGTGCGTGTCAGTACTCGTTCTTCAGGACGAAGTACGAACCGCGGATGGTGCCGGCGAGCTTCGACCGCTGCCGCGCGAACTTGAATCGCGAGGCGAGCTCCTCGGGAATCTCCATTCCGTCCGAGAGTTTGAAGCCGACCGCCCGCTTCTTGGGGTCGTCGATGGTGTACATGACGTTGACGGACAGGCCGCTCTCGTAGAAGACGTAGGCCATGCGGATGTCGTCGACCTGGAAGGCCGTGGCTTCGAGGGGCCGGGACGCGATGACGATCTCGCGTTCCTCCTTGAGGATCCGGTGTACCCAGTCGACGACCGTCGCGGCCTCGCTCGCAGGCTCCACCGTGAAGACGTGGTCGTACTTGTTCTTGAAGTAGCGGGCTTCGTTCGCCCGCAAACCGGCGAGCGCGGCCGCGACGGGCGACGACTCCAGGCCGACGGTCGAGACGGTGTCGAAATCCACGGTGTAGGACATGGCGGGTCCTTTCTCGTTGCCGCGGGTGGCCGACCGAATCGCCGGCCGGGCGGCTTGCCGGCGGCAGCAGGCCGGGCGCCGAGAGGTGAAGGCCGGGGTCCGCTCGTCGAGGCGGCGGGAGGGTGCGATGCGGTGATCGTATGCGGCGTCTGCGGTGATGACCGGTCGGCAGGGCGGGTGCGTGTCGGAGTTGATCCAGCGGCACCGGAACGGCTCGGAGAGCGCCCTTGCCCGTTCACAAGTCACTGCTCCGGCAGGCGTGACCGGCGGGATTTCCTCCCCCGCCGTGCCGCGTGTTGGCCGGTTCTCGACGGTCCGGGGCCCGGCGGCCGCTTGCAAACACTCCGCAGCGGGTGGAAATCTCCGGAATTCCAGGAACCGGGCGGCGGGGGGCCGACGGAATTCGGACAATCCGCCGCCGGCTGTTTGGATCCAGGGGGACTTCGGCAGTGTGAATATTGAATGCTCTCCTGCGGTCCCTGCCCGCCGACCCTACCTCGGTGGCCGAAGGCAGAAAAGAGATGCCATGGACGATTTCGACGGCGAAACCTCCAAGCGCAACCCCGTCTTCTGCACCCTCGTCAACGCCCCCCTCGACCTCGACCGCGACGACCTCGGCCACCCCGACCACCCGGACCTCTGGCAGCGACTCCTCGCCGACCGGCGGCCCGTTCACCGGCGCGGGCTCTACTGCCCGGACTGCCTGACCGTGCGCGGCGTTTCGGCATGGATGTACGTCTACGAACGCCAGGGCGCGCGCATCGCCGCGCACCACAACCCCCACCACGACAGCCACCACCGGGAGAGCGACGAGCACAAGGCGTACAAGGAGCGGTACGCCCGCGCGGCCGTGAGCGGCGGCCACACCGCCGAAGTCGACGCCGTCGGCGCAGACGGCAGGCGGCGTACCGATGTCCTCGTCACGGGCGCCGGCGGAAAGCAGTACGGATTCGAGGCACAGCTCTCCTACATCACCGCCGCCACCGTGCGCAGCCGTGACGCCGTCGCGAGCGCCGACGGGATCACCACGGTCTGGCACACCGTGGACGCGAAGGCCCCGCTGATCGACGTCGTCCGCTGGACCCGCGCGGACGACCTGCCGGCGGCCGCGATACGGGACGACCGCGACCTGCTGGTCCGCGGTGGGGTGCGCACCCTCGACCTGCAGCTCTGCGAGCGCATGCCCGCGCCGTGCCCCGAGCGCCGGCAGGGGAGCTGTGGACGCCGCCACCCGCGGTGGAATCCGAGGCCGCGGCAGTTCGACGCGCTCGTCCGGGACATCGCGGACGGCTCCTACGTCCCCCTCACGGTGCAGGCCGGCCGTGCGCTGCACCGGTTCTGGGCCCCCGCCCCGGACCTGGAGACGTACCTCGACAGCGGCGGCACCCTCGCCGAGGACGACCACACGAGACAGGCGCCGGCGACCCGGAGTGCCACCCGCAGGGGGCGGCCGCGGGACGCGCAGTGCGTGGTGGACCGGGCCGTGCGACGCAAGCGGCGTTTCGAGCACCTGCCGCCGCGGGACGGGGGCGATGCCCTCTGGCTCCCCGCGGCCGGCATTCCGGTGCCGATCCCCCGACCGCCCCTGGTCTCGGTCCGCGAAGGGGTCTGTTCGGCGGGCCGGACCCATTGCGGGGCCGAGGCCCGGCTCTACCCGGCCGGTTGGCTGTGCGATGCCCACCGACCGGGCACGCATCGGCGATAGCCGCTCGGCGGGCCGGGGGCGGCCGGTGTTCCGGGCACGTGGTCGTTCTGCAGGGCGCTACCGGCCGAGGGCGGCGGCCTTGCGGAGGAGGACGGCGCGCTCGCGGGTGTTGCCGCACAGGCGGGCGGCGAGCTCCAGCTCCGCCCTGGCCTCGGTGGTCCGGCCGAGCCGGGCGAGGAGCTCGCCGCGCACGCTCGGGAGGAGGTGGGAGCCGGACAGACGGCCGGCGGCGACCAGCTCGTCGACGATGTCCAGTGCCTCCTGCGGGCCCGTCGCCATGGCGACGGCGACCGCCCGGTTGAGTTCGACGACGGGGGAGGGGGCGACCCGGCCGAGCGCCTCGTAGAGGAGCACGATCCGCTCCCAGTCGGTCTCCGCGACCGACGGGGCCTTGGCGTGGCAGGCTGCGATGGCCGCCTGGAGGCCGTAGGGGCCGAGGCCCCGCCCGGCGGCTGTCGCCCGGTCGATCGCCGCCAGGCCGCGCCGCACCGCGGAACGGTCCCAGAGCCGCCGGTCCTGGTCCTCCAGCAGGACGGCCTCGCCGTCGGGACCGGTGCGCGCGGGGAAGCGTGCGGCGGTGAGCTCGAACAGCGCGAGCAGCCCGAACACCTCCGGCTCGTCGGGCAGGAGCGAGGCCAGCGTCCGGGCCAGCCGGATCGCCTCGTAGGCGAGATCGGCTCGCAGCAGCCGGTCGCCCGTCGTCGCCGTCGAGCCCTCGGTGAAGATCACGTACAGCACGCCCAGGACGCCGCCGAGCCGCTCGCGCCGTTCTGCCTGCGGCGGCAGCTCGAAGGGCACGCCGGCTGCCGAGATGGTCCGCTTCGCCCGGGTGATCCGGGCCTGGACGGTCGGCACGGGCACCAGGAACGCGCGGGCGATCTCTGCGCTGGACAGGCCGGCGACCACGCGCAGGGTCAGCGCCGCGCGCGCCTCGGGCGAGAGCACGGGGTGGCAGGACACGAAGATCAGCGCGAGGACGTCGTCCTCGATCCGGTCCGGGTCCCAGGGCAGGTCGTCCGACCGGTCCGCTGCGGGCTCCGCGCCGGAGCTCGCCCCGCCCTCGACGAGCCGGCCCGCGAGGGCGGCGTACCGGTCGTCGAGGGCGGCACGGCGGCGGAAGTGGTCGACGGCGCGGCGCCGGGCGGTGGCCAGCAGCCAGCCCACCGGGTTGGCGGGCCGGCCGTCGCGGGCCCAGGCCACCAGGGCCTGGGCCACGGCCTCCTGCGCGACGTCCTCGGCGAGGTCGAAGTCCCCGGTGTAGCGGGTGAGGGCGCCGATGATCCGCGCGGATTCGATGCGCCAGAGGGCGTCGACCGCCCGCCGGGCCGATTCGGCACCGGGCGGGCGGTCGTCCGGCGTGCCGGGGCCCTGCGGGCGGTCGTCCGGCGTGCCGTCGCCCGGCGTGCCGTCCGCCGTCACGGGTGTCAGAGCTGGCCGGTCCGCTCGCGCCATGCCCGCTCCCTGACGATCCACTCGTTGTCCTGCGGGAACTCGTCGATCCCCGGCACGCGCCGGATCTCGATCTTGGTGCCGGGGAAGGGCGGCAGCCGCTTGGCCCACTCGACCGCCTCGTCCTTGGACGCCACGTCGAGGATGTAGAAGCCGCCGAACAGCTCCTTGGTCTCACCGTACGGGCCGTCGGTGACGACCGGGGCCTCCCCGCTGAGGTCGACCACCACGCCCTGCGCGGCGTCGTCCAGGCCCTCGGCGGCGACGAGCACGCCCGCGCGGATCAGCTCGTCGTTGTAGCGGCCCATCGTCGCGAGCATCTCCTCGAAGGGCGTCTCCGTCATCTTCGCGATCGACTCGTCATTGCCACGCATGATCAACATGTACTTCGCCATGGCTGTTCTCCTTCGTCCGGAGGGGCGCTGTCCGACCCTCTCTATCCCAGGTCGAACGGCGCGGCCGCGGATCGACACGACGGAGGAACCCGGAGCCACCGGATTTCCGTCCTTCGCCCCCTCGGCCCTGTCCTGGCGCCGCTCCCGGCCCCGGAGGCGGGCGCCGGCCCGGGCCGGCGCCCGCCTCCGGGCGCAGCGCCGCTTCACACCGACCGGGGACGCCACTGCGGGTCGCGGCCGGTGAAGGCGAGCAGCCGGTCGGCCCGGCCGGCCCCGGCGGGGACGTCGACCGCGGGGCCGTACTTGCCGAAGTTGTCGCGGACGAAGTCGACGGTCTGCTCGGCCGGAGCATCCAGGCGCTCGGCCATGGACTCGGTGAGCGGGAGGTCCTGGCCGGTGGCCCGCGCGATGTCCCACGCGTGGACGGCGGCGTCGAGCGCGGCGACCGCGGTGCCGGCGTTCGCGGGCATGGGGCCCATCGGCGTCGGCACGCTCTCGGCCTCCCGTACCGACTCCCAGGCCTTCATCGCGGCCCTCAGCACCGTCTCCAGCTGGGCAGTGGCGTCCCGGCCGTCGGACGCCAGCGCGTCCTCGGGCTCGAACGGGTCGCCCGCGGGCGGCTCCCCGGTGATCTGCATGACCAGCGCCTGCTGGTCGAGCCGCGCGTGGTGCAGGATCTGGCGGACCGTCCACTCGCTGCACGGCGTCTTCGCGCCCCACGCCTGCTCGGGCACGCCGCGCACCGCGGCCAGCAGGTACTCGTGCGCCTCGGCCAACAGCTTGAACCCGTCAACGGACATGCGTTGTCTCCCCCGATGTCGAAATGGTCGAAATCACAGCGGTAACGAGAACGTTCACCCTCACCTTAGGGCCCAGCGCTGACATGTCGTGCAAGCCGGAGCAGATCACCGTGCTCCGGCCGAACGGCGTTCCGGTGAAAGTTGCCTGATGATCCGTCGAACGCTGACGGTCAACCCGGGATCCGGATCCGTCGGGCGCTGGGCGGCCCGGTTCGCGGGCGGGCCAGGGGGGAATCAGCACCGGCGGCGGGGCCGATCGAAGGGCGCGTTCAGTGGGGCGACTGCGAGCGTTGCCGGGGTTCGCCGCCTTCGGGGCCTTCTGGGGCACCTGGGGCGCCGTCATCCCGGAGGTGCAGCAGCAAGCGCGCGCGAGCGACGGCGAGTTGGGCGTCGCGGTGCTGATGATCGGCCTGGGAGCGCTCTGCTCGATGCGCGTGGCCGGAGCCGCCGTCGACCGGTACGGCCGGCCGGCCGCCGCGCTCTGCGTCCTGGCCATGGCCGCGGCCGGACTGCTGCCGGTGCTCGCCCGCAGCGAGACGCTCCTCGTCGTGTGCCTCGCGGTGGTGGGCGCCGCCTCCGGCGCCATGGACGTCGCGGTCAACGCGCTGGCCGCCGAGGAGGAGCGCCGGTCGGGCCCCCTCATGAACCTCGCCCACGCGTCCTTCTCCGCGGCCGTGGTGGCCGCGGCGGTCGCCGCGGGCCTCGCGCTCGGGCACGGAGCACCGGCCGGAGCGCTCCTCGCAGGCGCGTCCGCCCTGATCGCCGCCGCGGCCGTCGGGATCCACACGCTCGACCGCGGGGCAGCGCCGGTCCGTTCCCCGCGCGGGCCGCGCACGGCCCCGGTCGTCGATCGGCGCCTTCTGCTGCTCGGGGTGCTGTGCGCACTGGCCTTCCTCGTGGAGAACGCGTGGCAGAGCTGGAGCGCGGTCATGCTGCGCTCCGGCTTCCGGCTCGGTCCGGGGGCGGCCGCGCCGCACCCTGCTGGCCGGCGGCGCCTGTGTCGCCGGCGCGGGCACCGCGGCGGCCGCCCTGGCCGCCTCGCCTGCGGCGATGCTGGCGGGCGTCGTCGTCGCGGGCCTCGGGACGTCGGTGTGCGCGCCGACGATCCTCTCCCTGGCCGGCGACCGGTCCGCGCCCGAGCTCCGGGCGTCGTCGATCTCGGTCGTCACCACCCTGGGGTACGGCGGGTTCGTCCTGGGGCCGGCCGCGGTCGGGCTCACCGCGTCGGCGACCAGCCTCCGCACCGCCTTCTACGGCGTTGGCGTGGTGGCTGCGGCCCTCGCGATCGCCTCCTTGGCCGTCCTGCCCTCCGGCCGCGCTTCCCACGACAGCGCCGAGACGGCGCCGGGCGCACCGGGGTGACGCGGGCGCACCGGCCGGCCAGGGTGGCCCGGGCGGGCTCAACTCCGCCCGGCCCGTTGGGTGGTGCGATGTTGGTCGAGGGTGTCGCCCCGGCGGCCCGCCGTCCGTAGGATCGGGCCTGCCGCGCAGGGGAGGCGGGCCTCGTCGGTCGCGCCATGGGAGGGAGGCGCCGCAGTGCGATTCGCCGGAGTGGGTCTGACGCGCGACGGCTACCGGATCGCCGTGGCGGACGCCGACGGCCGGCCGGCCGGTCCGGTCGAGGCGTACCGGCACTGCGCCGTGGAACGGCCGGTGGCCCGGCTGGTCGAGCTGGCGCGACGGGCGCCCGACGGCTTCGCGGTGGTGGTCGACAGCGGCAACGGCATCCTCGACAGCTCCCTCACGGCGGCCGGCGTCGCCGTCCTCCGCGCCGACCCGCCGCTCCTGGCCGACGGTCGTGTCACGGCGGAGGCCCTCGCCGAACTCGGCGCTCTGCGGCCGAAGTCGCTGGTGGCGCTGGGGGACGGCGGCTGGACGATGAGCGGGCGCGAGGAGGAGATCCGGGCCGCGGAGGCGGCCTCCGCGCCGGTCGAGCGGAGGCTCGCCGCGCAGGGACGACTCCTGCACGGCGGGGAGGGGGCGGCGCCGGTGGTGGCGCTCACCTTCGACGACGGCCCGCACCCGGAGCACACCCCGCGGATCCTGGACGTGCTGCGCCGCCACGACGCCCCGGCCGCCTTCTTCTGCATCGGCCTGCACGCGCTGGCGCACCCCGGCGTGGTGCACCGGATCGCCGCCGAGGGCCACACGCTGGGGAACCACACCTGGTCGCACGCCTATCTGCCGGACCTCGGCCCGATCGAGCTGCAGCGCCAACTCTCCTTCACCGCCGAGGCGATCGCGGCGGCGGCCGGCGGCGGCCCGGTGCCGTGGCTGCGGCCCCCGTACGGCGGGCGCAGCCCCGAGCTGCTGGAGCGGGTCGCGGATTCGGGGCTGACGACGGTGCTGTGGGACGTCGAGACCAACGACTGGGCGCGGCCCCGGCCGGAGGTCGTCGCCGAACGCGTGCTGCAGCAGGTCCGGCCCGGCTCGATCGTGCTGATGCACGACGGCGGCGGCGACCGGTCCCGGACCGCGGCCGCCCTGCCCGCGGTGATCACGGGCCTGCGCGAGCGCGGCTACCGGCTGGTCGCACTGGAGGAGTTGGCGGCCGGACGCACCGAGGCGCAGCGCTCCGCGGCCGCGACGTCCGGGAGGCGGTAGTCCGGGGATGCGGTGACCGCGACCGCCGGTGGCCCGGCAGCGTCAGCAGATCCGGCCGGGCCGGGCCGCGGTGGCCTTGAGCAGGTCCCGCACCAGGGCGAAGTCGATGTTCTCCGGTTTGCGGAACCGCAGGCAGCCCTTGCCCATGTCCTGGTCGGCCAGCCGCTCCTCGAACGCCGCACGGACGTCGCTGCGCATGAGGTAGAAGGAGACGTACTGCTTCTGGCCGGCGAACGCGATCTCGGCAACGCCGTCCCGCTCGTACGCTGGCATCCCGTACGCCATGACCTCGTCGAAGCCGTTCAGCTCCGCCCGGCACAGCTGCCGCAGCCTGGTCAGGGCCTCCCTGCGGTCCGCAGGCATTTCGGCCAGGTAGCCGTCGACGTCCTTTGCCTTGCTCTGCACCATTCCACGAGGCTATGCCGGATCCGAAGCCGCGACCAGCGGCTCCGGCCCCCGCCACCCGGCGGGCGAAGTGCGCTCGCCCGCGGCCCTGCGGTGCGGGGCAGGATCCGCCGGTCATCGGACGGGTTGGCCGGCCTCGTGCGGGCGGCGTTTGCGGGCCGTGGCGGTGAGGAAGGCCGCGGTGGTCAGGGCCCAGGCGGCGGTGGCGATCCAGAGCAGGACCTCGCCGAGGGTGTGCACCCAGGCGGTACGGGTGACGCCGGCCGCGGTGAGGGCGGCGACCGCCGTCATCCCGAGCGGGAAGACGGTGGCCCAGCGGCGGACGTCGTAGCGGGGCCGGGGGCGGCGCAGCTCGGCGAGCAGCAGGACGGCGTACCAGGCGAGGGCGAGGGCCAGCAGCACCCAGGTGGTGGCGCGGAGCGCGTCCTGGAGGCCGGCGGACCAGTCCGGCCAGGTGATGAGCTTGGCGGCCGCGAGGGCGGAGATGGCGAGCGCCCCGCCGGCGACCCACTGGTCGCCCGCGCCGGTGAGGACCTGGCGCAGGTCGAAATGGGCCAGTGCCGCGACGTAGAGGGCGAGGCCGAGGCAGAAGGCGGCCAGGGCCGCCGGGGCGAGCCAGTCGGCGGTGCCGGCCGCGGCGAGGGTGGCGGCCAGGACGGCCAGGCCCTGGGTGGAGACGCAGACCAGGAAGACGCCGCCGGGCATGCCGTGCTTCCAGTGCCGGAGGACGTCGACGAGCAGGACCGGCCAGACCAGGGCGGCGACGGCGAGCAGGGCGGTGGCGAGGTCCTGCCCGCCGCCGAGCTGCGAGATCCGGGTGCCGAGGACGCAGGTGGCGGCCACACCGGCGAGGGCGGGCGGGGTGGCGGCCCGCAGCGTCCACTGGCTCCGGTCGTTCAGGAGGGTGAGGGCGAAGGCGGCGGCCAGCAGGAGCCACAGGGCGGCGGCGAGGCCGAGCAGGATCCCGGACAGCACGTCCCGGCCGACGAGGTGGAGGCCGACGGAGACGATCCCGGTGGCCATCACGGCGGCTCCGGCGACCGGCTGCACCGTGATCCACCAGCCCCGGGACGGTGCGTCGGAATTCGGGGGCGGGTTCTCGGCCGTGGTATTCACGGGCCAATTCGAGCGGATTCCGCGGCGGGATATCGGCGCCGACACGCGGGCCCGGCGGCGAATCCGAGGATCGTCTGTTCGCACCAATAGGCTGCTGCCGAACTGACCTGCTGCCAGGAGCGTGCCGTGGCTGAGCGAATGTCGGAACCGGGGGAACTGCTCCTACGAGCCGGGAAGTTCTTCCAGCGCGGGAGCACTGCCGACGACCTGCACCGGGTGGAGCGGGAAGGCGGCCGGGACGGCGACGTCTTCTACCGGGACCGGTGGAGCCACGACAAAGTCGTGTATTCGACCCACGGGGTGAACTGCACCGGTTCCTGTCGCTGGAAGGTGTTCGTCAAGGACGGCGTCATCACCTGGGAGACCCAGGCGACGGACTATCCGTCGGTCGGCCCGGACCGGCCCGAGTACGAACCGCGCGGGTGCCCCCGCGGTGCGGCCTTCTCCTGGTACACCTATTCGCCGACCCGGGTCCGCTACCCGTACGTGCGCGGTGTGCTGCTGGAGATGTTCCGCGAGGCGAAGGACCGGCTGGGCGATCCGGTGCTGGCCTGGGCGGACATCCAGGCCGATCCGGAGCGCCGGCGCCGCTACCAGCAGGCCCGTGGCAAGGGCGGCCTGGTGCGGGCGGGCTGGGACGAGGCGGTGGAGATCGTGGCCGCGGCCCAGGTGCACACCATCAAGGCGTACGGGCCGGACCGGATCGCAGGGTTCTCCCCGATCCCGGCGATGTCGATGGTCTCGCACGCCGCGGGCGCCCGCTACCACGCACTGATCGGTGCGCCGATGCTCTCCTTCTACGACTGGTACGCCGACCTGCCGGTGGCGTCCCCGCAGGTCTTCGGCGACCAGACCGACGTCCCGGAGTCGGGGGACTGGTGGGACGCGGCGTACCTGGTGATGTGGGGCTCCAACGTGCCGGTGACCCGGACGCCGGACGCGCACTGGATGGCCGAGGCCCGCTACCGGGGGCAGAAGGTCGTCGTGGTGGCGCCCGACTACGCGGACAACGCCAAGTTCGCCGACGAGTGGCTGCACCCGCACCCGGGCACCGACGCGGCGCTGGCGATCGGCATGGGGCACGTGGTGCTCAAGGAGTTCTTCGTCGACCGGCAGGTGCCGTTCTTCACCGATTACGTCCGGCGGTTCACCGACCTGCCGTTCCTGGTCACGCTGGCCGAGCGCGACGGCGCGTACGTGCCGCACAAGTTCCTGCGCGCCGCCGACCTCGACGCCGCCGATCTCGACGCCGCCGATCTCGACGTGGCCGATCTCGACGCCGCCGACCTCGGTGCGGCCGGCGCCCGCGCGGAGGGCGCCGAGGCCGTCGAGGGGGCCGACTGGAAGACGGTGGTGCTGGACGAGGCCACCGGCGGGCCCGCCGTCCCGGGCGGCTCGCTCGGCTTCCGCTGGACGGAGTCCGGCAAGGGCCGCTGGAACCTCGACCTCGGCGGCATCCGGCCGCTCCTCTCCCTCCACGCCTCCCTGAACCGGGACGACTCCACCGCCGCCCGGCCCGTGGAGGTGCTGCTGCCGCGCTTCGACACCGAGGGCGGCGAGCACGGCCAGGGCCGCGGCGAGGTACTGCGCCGCGGCGTGCCGGCCCGCCGCCTCGGCGGGCCCGCCGGACCGCTGGTGACCACGGTCTTCGACCTCCTGCTCGCCCAGTACGGCGTCGGCCGTCCCGGGCTGCCCGGCACCTGGCCGACCGGCTACGAGGACGCCGGACAGCCGGGCACCCCCGGCTGGCAGGAGGCCCACACCTCGGTGCCGGCCGCCGCCTGCGCGCGGATCGCCCGCGAGTTCGCGACCACGGCGGAGAAGTCCCGGGGCCGCTGCATGATCCTCATGGGCGCGGGCACCAACCACTGGTTCCACTCCGAGACGATCTACCGGGCGTTCCTGGCGCTGCTGCAGCTGACCGGGTGCCAGGGGCGCAACGGCGGCGGCTGGGCACACTACGTCGGCCAGGAGAAGTGCCGGCCGGCGACCGGCTGGGCCACCCTGGCCGGCGCCGCGGACTGGGCCCGCCCGGCCCGGCAGGCGATCGGCACCGGATGGTTCTTCCTCCACACCGACCAGTGGCGCTACGACCACTTCCGGGCCGACGTGCTCGCGTCGCCGCTCGGCACCGGCGCCTTCCGCGGCATGACCGGCGCCGACTGCCTGGCCCACGCCGCCCGCACCGGTTGGATGCCCTCCTATCCGACCTTCGACCGCAATCCGCTGGACCTCGGCGACGCGGAGGACCCGGTCGCCGCAGCCGTGGCCGGGCTGAAGGACGGAACGCTGCGGTTCGCGGGCGAGGACCCCGACGCCCCGCAGAACTGGCCGCGGGTGCTCACCCTCTGGCGGTCCAACCTGCTCGGCTCCTCCGCCAAGGGCGCCGAGTACTTCGCCCGGCACCTGCTGGGCACCCATGCCGACCTGCGGGCCGCCGAGGCCCCCGAACCGGTCCGGCCGCGCGACGTCCGCTGGCACGACCGCGCCCCAGAGGGCAAGCTCGACCTGCTGCTCTCGCTCGACTTCCGGATGACGTCCTCGACCCTGCTCTCGGACGTCACCCTCCCGGCGGCCACCTGGTACGAGAAGCACGACCTGTCCAGCACGGACATGCACCCCTTCGTCCACGCCTTCACGCCGGCCGTCGACCCGCCCTGGCAGGCCCGGACGGACTTCGACGCCTTCCACGCCATCGCCCGCCGGCTCAGCGAACTCGCCGCCACCCACCTCGGCACGCGGCGGGACGTCGTCGCCACTGCGCTCCAGCACGACACCCCGGGGGAGACCGCCCAGCCCGGTGGCACCGCCCCCGACTGGCGGGCCGGCGACTGCGAACCCGCCCCCGGCCGGACGATGCCGAACCTCACGGTCGTCGAACGCGACTACACCGCGATCGCGGCCAAGATGGCGGCGCTGGGCCCGCTCGCCGAGCGCCTGGGCCTGCCGGCCAAGGGCATCGCCCTGCACCCGGACGCCGAGGTGGCCGCGCTCGCCGCCGCCAACGGCACCGCCCGCGGCGGCCCGGCCGACGGCCGCCCGCTGCTGGACACCGCCGTCAAGGCCGCCGACACCGTCCTTGCGCTGTCCGGGACCACCAACGGCCGCCTGGCCGTCCAGGGATTCCGCGCCCTCGAACAGCGCACCGGGCAGGCGATGGCGCACCTGGCGGCCGAGCACGAGGGCAGGCGGGTCGGCTACGCGGACACCCAGGCGGCGCCGGTCCCGGTGATCACCTCGCCGGAGTGGTCGGGCAGCGAGTCGGGCGGCCGCCGCTACACCGCGTTCACCCAGAACACCGAGCAGCTCAAGCCCTGGCACACGCTCACCGGCCGCCAGCACTTCTTCCTCGACCACGACTGGATCCACGAACTCGGCGAGGCCCTGCCGGTGTACCGGCCGCCGCTGGACCTGCACCGCCTCTTCGGCGAGCCCCGGCTCGGCCCCGACGGCCGCAACGAAGTGGTCGTCCGCTACCTGACCCCGCACAACAAGTGGTCCATCCACTCCGAGTACCAGGACAACTGGTTCATGCTCTCGCTCTCCCGCGGCGGCCAGCTGATCTGGATCAGCGACCTGGACGCCGCCGCCATCGGCGTCGCGGACAACGACTGGATCGAGGCGGCCAACCGCAACGGCACCGTCGTCGCCCGCGCCGTGGTCTCGCACCGCATGCCGCGCGGCACCGTCTACATGCACCACGCCCAGGACCGCACCGTCAACGTGCCCAGGACCGAGCAGGGCGGCCGCCGCGGCGGCATCCACAACTCGCTCACCCGCGTCCTCCTCAAACCCAGCCACCTGATCGGCGGCTACGCCCAGCTGTGCTGGGGCTTCAACTACCTGGGCCCCACCGGCAACCAGCGCGACGAGGTCACGGTGATCCGCCGCCGCTCCCAGGAGGTGCAGTACTGATGCCCGCGACGAACGGGGCGACCGAGCGGACCGGTGAGTCCGGGGAGGCCAGAGAGTCCGGGGAGGCCGGGGGGACCGCGACCGCGACTGCGGACTCGGCCGCGACGGCGGCGGGCCGGCCGGCGATCGGCCGCGTCAAGGCCCAGATCGCGATGGTGATGAACCTCGACAAGTGCATCGGCTGCCACACCTGCTCGGTCACCTGCAAGCAGACCTGGACCAACCGCGCCGGCGTCGAGTACGTCTGGTTCAACAACGTCGAGACCAGGCCCGGCCAGGGCTATCCGCGCCGCTGGCAGGACCAGGACCGCTGGAAGGGCGGCTGGCGGCTCGACCGCCGCGGCCGGCTCACCCTCAACTCCGGCAGCCGGGTGGGCCGGCTGGCCCGCATCTTCGCCAACCCGGTGCTGCCCACCATCAAGGACTACTACGAGCCCTGGACGTACGACTACAACACCCTCACCGACGCCCCGCTCGGCGACGACTACCCGGTGGCCGCACCGCGCTCGCTGCTCTCCGCCCGGCCGATGGCGATCGAGTGGAGCGCCAACTGGGACGACAACCTCGGCGGCCTCCCCGAGCACGCCGACGCCGATCCGCTCGTCGCGCAGGTCCGCCGGAACGCCGAGGAGAAGGTCCGGTTCGCCTTCGAGGAGAGCTTCATGTTCTACCTCCCCCGGATCTGCGAGCACTGCCTCAACCCCGCCTGCGTCGCCTCCTGCCCCTCCGGCGCGATGTACAAGCGCGAGGAGGACGGCATCGTCCTGGTCGACCAGGACCAGTGCCGCGGCTGGCGCCAGTGCGTCACCGCCTGCCCCTACAAGAAGGTCTACTTCAACCACCGCACCGGCAAGGCCGAGAAGTGCACGCTCTGCTACCCGCGCATCGAGGTCGGCCTGCCCACCGTCTGCTCCGAGACCTGCGTGGGCCGGCTGCGCTACCTCGGCGTCCTGCTCTACGACGCCGACCGGGTGGCCGCCGCGGCCTCCGTCCCCGACGAACGCGAGCTCTACCGGGCCCAGTTGGACGTCCTGCTCGACCCGGCCGACCCCGCCGTACGAGCCGCCGCCGAGCGCGACGGCATCGCCCACGACTGGATCGAGGCCGCCCGGCACTCGCCCGTCCACGCGCTGGTCTCCCGGTACCGGGTGGCGCTGCCGCTGCACCCGGAGTTCCGCACCCTCCCCATGGTCTGGTACGTCCCGCCGCTCTCCCCGGTGGTCGAGGCGCTCACCGGGACCGGGTTCGACGGCGAGGACGCCGGCAACCTCTTCGGCGCCATCGAGGCCCTGCGCATCCCCGTCGAGTACCTCGCCGGCCTGTTCACCGCCGGCGACCCGGCCCCCGTCCGCGCCGCCCTCGGCAGGCTCGCCGCGATGCGCGCCCACATGCGCGCCCGCAACCTCGGCGACCGGCCCGACCCCGCCGTCCCCGGGGCGGTCGGCATGACCGCGGACGGCATCGAGGAGATGTACCGGCTGCTGGCCGTCGCCAAGTACGAGGACCGGTACGTCATTCCCACCGCGGCCGTCGGCGACGCCCGCGCCCTGGAGGAGTCGGCCGTCCCCGCCGGGTGCTCCCTCGACCACCAGGACGGCCACGGCGCCGACGGCAGTGGCCCGTTCGGCGAGAACTCCGGCCGCAAGGCCCTGCCCATGGTCTCCCTGGAGTCCTTCCACGCGCTGCGCCGCCGCCAGCGCGCCGACCGCGAGGAGGACGCGCGATGACCGGCACCGTCCGGAAGGCCACCCGCCCCCGCAGCCGCGCCCGCTCCCACCACGACGCCGTCGCCCGTCAGGCCGCCGCCCTCTGCCTCGGCTACCCCGACGACGGCCTCGCCGAGCGGCTGCCGCTCCTGCGCGAGGCCGTCGCCGGCCTCGGCCGGCCCGTCCGCGCCGGACTGCAGTGCTTCCTGGAGCACGCCGGGAGCACCGGCCTCCCGGCCTTGGCAGCCCACTACGTCGAGGTGTTCGACTTCAAGAACCGGCACAGTCTCCACCTCAGTTGGTGGACCGACGGCGACACCCGGCGCCGCGGCACCGCCCTGCTCCGCTTCAAGGACACCTACCGCGCGCACGGCCTGGCGTGGAGCGACCGGGAGTCGACCGGCGGGGAACTGCCCGACTTCCTCCCGGTGGTCCTGGAGTTCAGCGCCGCCGCCCGGACCGACGTCCTGCTGCGCGAGTACCGGCCCGCGCTGGAACTCCTGCGGCTGGCCCTGCGCGAGGCCGGCACCCCGTACGCGGGCGTGCTCGAAGCCGTCTGCGCCACCCTGCCCGGCCCGGGCCCCGCCGACCGCGCCCGGGCGATGGCGCTCGCCCGGTCCGGGCCGCCGCGCGAGGACGTCGGCACCGGCGCCGAACTGCCGCCCTACGGACACCTGGACCAGCTCCCCGTCCACCTCGGAGGCCGCTGATGGACACCTTCCTGTGGGGCGCGCTGCCCTACCTCGCCTTCGTCTCCCTGGTGCTGGGGCTGGTCTGGCGTCACCGGTACGACCGGTTCGGCTGGACCACCCACTCCAGCGAGGTCTACGAGTCCCGGCTCCTCAACTGGGCTTCCCCCGCCTTCCACTACGGCATCCTCTTCGTCCTCGCCGGACACCTGATCGGCCTGTTCGTCCCCGCGGGCTGGACCGACGCGCTCGGCATCAGCGAGCACGCGTACCACCTGTTCTCGCTGATCGGCGGCACGCTCGCCGGCGTGCTGGCCGTCCTCGGCCTCGCCGTGCTGCTCTACCGGCGGCGCACCAACACCCCCGTCTTCCGTGCGACCACCCGCAACGACAAGGCCATGTACGTCCTGCTGTTCGGCGAGATCTGCCTCGGCCTGTACGCCAAGCTCACCAACTCGGGGCTGGACGCGGGCTACGACTACCGCAGCACCATCGCCCCGTGGGCCCGCAGCCTCTTCACGCTCCGCCCCGACGTCGACCTCTGGGCGGCCGTGCCCGCCACCTACCAGGCGCACGCGGTCGTCGGCATGCTGCTGATCGCGGTCGTCCCGTTCACCCGGCTCGTGCACATGTTCAGCGCGCCGTGGTTCTACCTGTTCCGCCCGTACATCGTCTACCGGAGCCGTCCCGCCGGCCGGGCCGCCGAGCGGGCGCCGCGCCGCGGCTGGGAGGGCATCGACGTGTGAGCCGGGGGGGCGGGTACGGAAGGCTTGAGGGCTTCTCCGCGGCGGCCGCCGATAATTCGCTTGCGTCCGGCTGGGGACCGGATATGCTGTGCCCGTCCTCGTGATTGCCGCGGTCGGAGCATCTCTCCACGCGGTGCCGGGCGAGGTTTTGACGAAGAGGAGGTGTGTCCGAATGGTTGCCGCCCTGTCGCGGCGCGCCTTCGTGTGCGCGCCCTACGCCACTCTCTTCCGTCATTCGCCCACCGGCTGACGACGCGCCAAGATCGGCGCCACGGTGGGCCGTTCCTCTGGAGCCACCGCAGTGCGCGAGCGTTACACCGACAGCGATTCCTTCTCCCGTATCCGCCCCAAGGGCGGTCCTCGGCGCGGCCGCCGGTCCGACCGGTTCGACGACGCCGAATACCAGCACCCCGAATTCGCCTCCTTCGAGGCCGAGTTCACGCAGTTCGACGATCACGCGGAGGCCACCGGGGCCACCGAATTCCACGAGTACGTCGAGTACTCCGAGCACCCCGGGTACTCCGAGCACCCCGGGTACGCCGAGTACTCCGGGTACGCCGAGTACTTCGAGGACGCCGGCGTCCTTCCGGCCCCCGCCGCCGACGGTCCGGGCGAGGGCGACCGCTGGTCCACCTGGGACCAGTCCACCCCCACCGAGAAGGGGCCGGAACCGCGCCCCGACTGGGTGGTGACCGAGCTGGCCGCCGTCGACACCGAGCTCGGGATCGTCAAGACCGGCAAGGAGGCCGACGTCTTCCTGCTGGAGCGCGGCGTCCCGGGCACCGAGCGGCGCACGCTGATGGCCGCCAAGCGCTACCGCGACGCCGCCCACCGGATGTTCCACCGCGACTCCGGCTACCTGGAGGGCCGCCAGCACAAGGAGTCCCGGGTCAGCCGGGCGATGGCCAAGCGCACCGCCTTCGGCCGCGAAGCCATCGCCGGCCAGTGGGCGGCGGCCGAGTTCGGCGCGCTGTGCCGGCTCTGGTCGGCCGGCGTGGCCGTCCCCTACCCGGTGCAGATCACCGGCACGGAGATCCTGATGGAGTTCGTCGGCACCGCCGACGGCACGGCCGCGCCCCGGCTCGCGCAGTTGCGCGCCGAGGAGGCGGACGTCGAGGACCTCTGGGAGCAGCTCGGCCGCAGCCTCTCGGTGCTCGCCGCCGACGGCTACGCCCACGGCGACCTCTCCGCGTACAACATCCTGGTCCACGAGGGCCGGCTGGTGATCATCGACGTCCCGCAGATCGTGGACGTCATCGCCAACCCGCGCGGGCGCTCGTTCCTGGAGCGGGACGTGCGCAACGTCGGCGCCTGGTTCGTCTCCCGGGGCCTGGCCGGGCGGCGTGTCGACGAGCTGGTGGGCGAGCTGGCCTTCGACGCGCGGCTGGGGTGAGCCGGCACGCGCGCGAGCGGCGGGGCGGCCGGTCCCCGGCGAGCGGACCGGCGCCCCGCCTCACCCGACCCCGCCTCACCCGAACCGCTTCACCCGCCCCCGCCTCACCCGCCCCCCGGCCCGGCCGGCGTCATGCCGTGCCGGACCAGGGGCTGCGGTGCACCGCCCGCTGCGCGCGCCCTCAGGCGAGGTCGACCAGGCCGCGGTACTCCTCGCTCCACAGGTCCTCGTCCGCGTCGGGCAGCAGCAGGACGCGGTCCGGCCGCAGCGCGTCGACCGCCCCCGCGTCGTGGGTGACCATCACGATCGCCCCCGGGTAGGTGCCGACCGCGGCCAGCACCTCGCCCCGGGAGGCGGGGTCGAGGTTGTTGGTCGGCTCGTCCAGCAGCAGGACGTTCGCCCCGGAGTGGACCAGCCCCGCCAGGGCCAGCCGGGTCCGCTCCCCGCCGGAGAGGACACCGGTCGGCTTGTCGGCGTCGTCCCCGGAGAACAGGAACGCGCCCAGCACGTGCCGGGCCTCACCGTCGCTCAGGTGCGGCGCGGCGGCGGCGAGGTTCTGCCGGACGGTGCGCTCCCGGTCGAGCGTGTCGTGCTCCTGGGCGAAGTAGCCCAGGCGCAGACCGTGCCCGTGGACCACCCGTCCGCTGTCCGGCCGTTCGGCACCGGCCAGCAGGCGCAGCAGCGTGGTCTTGCCTGCGCCGTTGAGCCCCAGCACCACCAGCCGGCTGCCGCGGTCCACAGCCAGGTCGACCCCGGTGAGGACCGGGCGGCCGCCGTAGGACTTCGCCAGGCTGATCGCGCCCAGTGGCGTCCGGCCGCACGGGGCGGGCTCGGGGAGCCGGATCCGGGCCACCTTCTCGGTGCGCCGCACCGGTTCCAGCTCGGCGAGCATCCGGTCCGCGCGGCGGGCCATGCTCCTGGCCGTGACGGCGGTGGCCGAGCGCGCCTTCATCCGGTCCGCCTGGGTGTGCAGCGCGGCGGCCTTGCGCTCGGCGTTGGCCCGCTCCCTGGCCCGGCGGCGGGCGTCGGCGTCCCGCTGCGCCAGGTAGCCGGACCAGCCGGTGTTGTGGATGTCGATCGCCGCCCGGGTGGCGTCCAGGTGGAAGACCCGGTTGGTGAGGTCGGCGAGCAGCCCGGTGTCGTGGCTGATCACCACCAGGCCGCCCCGGTGGCGCAGCAGGAAGGTGCGCAGCCAGGTGAGCGAATCGGCGTCCAGGTGGTTGGTCGGCTCGTCCAGCAGCAGGGTCCCGCCCTCGCCGGCGAAGAGGATCCGGGCGAGCTCCGCCCGGCGCTTCTGCCCGCCGGAGAGGGCACCGACCGGTTCGGCCAGGGCGTGCTCCGGCAGCCCGAGGCCGGCGGCGACCCGGGCCGCCTCGGCCTGGGCGGCGTAGCCGCCGCCGGCCTGGAACGCGGCCTCGGCACGGGTGTAGGCGTCCATCGCCCGCTCCAGCGCCGCCGCGCCGCGGGCGTCGGCCATCGCGGCCTCGGCGGCGCGGAGTGTGCGCAGGCTCTCGTCGAGCCCGCGCGCGGACAGGATCCGGTCGAGGACGGTGACGGACGGATCGGCGGCGTGCGAATCCTGGGGGAGGAATCCGACCGGCCCGGTCCGGGTGATCGCCCCCGCGGCGGGCGTGGTGTGGCCGGCGAGGGCGGTGATCAGGGTGGTCTTGCCCGCGCCGTTGCGGCCGACCAGGCCGATGCGGTCGCCGGGGGAGACGGTGAAGGAGATGTCGGACAGCAGCAGGCGCGCGCCGGCGCGCAGCTCGACACCGCGAACGGTAAGCATGGGGTAACGCTCCGAATCAGCAGGAGGACACACTTCTGGCGTGGAAGCGGGTCCTCGGCTAGGAGATTCGGGGCGTAGACATGCGGTCACGGTAACAAACGGCCGCGGCGCCGTGCACCTGCTTTTTCGCGCCGTTGCGGCTGCTGCTGCCGAGCGGCCGGATGGGGCCGAACGGCCCTGTCTGCCGGCCCGGTCGGCCCTGGCGGTCCGCCCGCGCGCCGAGGATGGTCGAAGCACACGTGGGAGCGCGCGAGTGCCCTCACCCGAAGCGGCGGGGGAGGAGCGATGAAAGAGATCACACGAACGGAATGGTTCGCGCTCGGTGTCGTCACCTTGACGGCGGCCGGGGCGGCACACGCCGTCGCGGGCGCGGCCAACATCGCCCGGGACATGATGCGACCTCAGCCGGCCGGCGGCTCGGTACCCCCGGGCGGGGCGGCGCCGCTCCCGGTGAGCGGACGCAGCGGGTGGATCCTCTTCGGCGCGATGGTCCTCGCCGGGAGCCTCGTCTACCACATCGCCTCCGACACCGAACAGATCCTCAAGGAGATCCTCGGCACCACCCGCTCCGTGCGCTGACCCGGCGCCGCCACCGGATCTCGGCCGGCCGTCCCCCTCCACCGAGAGCCGTGTGACCCCCTGCGGACACCCTCGGGATCGCCCCGGCACACCGGTGTGAGAGGGTCGGCGCCCGGACACGAGGAGGCGCCGATGCAGGGGAGCGGGTCCGGGGCCGTGGGCGGCCCCGGTAGCGGGTCGGGCCCGGGGGCTGCCTCCGGGCCGGGGAGCGGGGCACTGCCGGGGAGCGGGTCTGCGCCGGGCGGGCGGGTCCTGGTGGTGGACGACGACGCGGCGATCCGGCGCAGCCTGGAGCGCGGCCTCCGCCTGAGCGGCTTCTCGGTGGCCCTCGCCGAGGACGGCGAGACGGCGCTCGCCCGGATGCCCGTCGACACGCCGGACGTCCTGGTCCTCGACGTGTCGATGCCCGGCATCAGCGGCGCCGAGGTCTGCCGCAGCCTGCGTGCCCGCGGTGACGACATCCCCGTCCTGATGCTCTCGGCGCTGGACGAGCCCGCCGACCGGGTCGCCGGACTGCAGGCCGGCGCCGACGACTACCTCGTCAAGCCGTTCGCGCTGGAAGAACTGGTACTGCGGCTGCGGGCCCTGCTGCGCCGCCGCCCGCCGCAGCCGGACGACCGCGTCGTCGCCGGCCCCCTCACCATCGACCCCGGCACCCGCCAGGCCCGCCTGGACGGCGAGGAACTCAGGCTCACCCGGCGGGAGTTCGAGCTGCTCACCCACCTCGCCCGGAACACCGGCCTGGTCCTCTCCCGCGACCAGCTGCTGGAACGCGTCTGGGGCTACGACTTCGACGTCCGCAGCGACGCCGTCGACACATTCGTCAGCTACCTGAGGCGCAAGACCGAGGCCGGCGGGCGGCCCCGGCTCATCCACACCGTCCGGGGCGTCGGCTTCGTGCTGCGGCTGCCGGACGGCGCCGGCCACGCGTCCGACGGGGCAGCCGGCCGGATGTCCGGCCCGAGCGGGCCCGGTCCGCGGTGAGGCTCTCCACCCGGATCGCGCTCTGGGCCGCCGCCGTGGTGCCACTCCTGGTGGTGCTCGCCGGCCTGCTGCTCCTGCCCCTGGTCGCCCGCGACCTGCGGCACCAGCAGGACGCCCGGCTCAACGACCGCGCGGCCGCCCTCCTGCCCGGCGTACGGGCGCTGGTGGCCGCCGACAGCAAGGGCCGCCCCAAGGCCGAACAGAACCAGCAGCGCAAGGTGGTGGACGCCGCGCTCGATCTCGGCGTGCGGGTGACGGGCGCGGACGGCACGGTCCTGCTCTCCGTCGGTCCGCAGCCCGAGGGCCCCGGGGCCTTCCCGGCCGCGCCCGGCGGCCCGGTCACGGTGCGGGAGCACGGCACCGCCTGGCGGGTGCTCACCGTCGCCGTCACCAACCCCGGCGGAGCGAACGGCGGCGGAGCGAACACCGGCGGAGCGAATGCCGGCGGAGCGAATGCCGGCAATGGCGGCACCGCGAGCTCCGGATCCGGTCTGCTCTGGGTGGTCACCCCCACCGGGCCGGCGGACCGCGAGGCGGCCGTGGTGCGGCGACGCGTCCTGCTGGTGGCCCTGGTGTCGGCGCCGGTCTCCGCGCTCATCGGCTTCGCGCTCGCCGAGCGGGCCACCGCCCCGCTGCGCCGTCTCAGCCGCCGCGCCGCCGTCCTGGACCCGGCGGCACCGGCCCCGTCCGGCGGCCCCGCCCCCACTGGTGGGACCGGTGACGGGCCGGGCGGTCACGGCTTCGCCGCCGAGCGGACCGGGACCGCCGAGGTGGACGAGCTCTCCGCGGCCCTCGCCCTGCTGCTGACCCGCTACGACGAGCAGGCCCGGCGCACCGCCCAGGCCCTGGACACGGCCCGTTCGTTCTCCGCCGACGCCTCGCACGAGCTGCGCACCCCGCTGATGAGCCTGCGCACCAACCTCGACGTGCTGGCCGCCCACCCCGACCTGCCCGCCACCGACCGGGCGGAGATCGTGGCCGAGCTGCGGGAGGACCACACCCGGCTGCTCGACCTGTTGACCGCGCTGAGCACGTTGGCCCGGGGCGACCTCGTCCAACTGGACGCGTTCCAGCCGGTCGACCTCGCGGAACTCGTCGACGCGGCAGCCGACGAGGCCCGCCGCCGCCACCCGGGGGCCGGGTTCACCGTGGAGGCCCCGGACGAACTGCGGGTGTTCGGCTGGGAGTCCGGCCTGCGGATCATGCTCGCCAACCTGCTCGGCAACGCCGCCGTGCACGGCCGCACCGGCCCGGCCCCGGCGCGCGTCACCGTGCGGCTCGCCGCCGAGGGCCCGGCGGCGCGGCTCATCGTGGACGACACCGGCCCCGGCGTCCGGCCCGAGGACCGGGAGGCCGTCTTCCAGCGGTTCCACCGCCGGCGCGACAGCCCCGGCTCGGGCCTCGGGCTCACCCTCGTCGCCCAGCAGGCGGCCCTGCACCGGGGCACGGTCGGCATCACCGCACCGCCCGGCGGCACCGGCTGCCGGATCGAGGTGACGCTGCCGCTCCCGCGCCCGGACGCGCCGACCGTCGAGCTGCCGGCCCGCCGGGACTGGATCGCAGCCCGGGGCCGCTGACCACCGCCGCCTCGGCCGCTGACCCCCGGCGCCGGGGGCCGTCCCCGTTCCACAGGGATTCCACAAGAAGCATCCCTACGCTCCTGGTCACCACCTCCGGTCGGCCGGGCCCGTAACCGGCCGACCGGGGGCCCTTGACGGAGAAAGGACGACGCCTCATGCCCGCAGCCAACCTCCTCCCCGCCGGTCGCCGGATCGCCGCGCTCGGCGCCCTCGCCCTGGCCGGCTCGCTGCTCGTCGCCGCGCCCGCCCAGGCCGACGGCGGCAACGGCTCGCCGTCGGGCGCCCCGGCGGCCGCGACCACCCCGAAGGGCGACGGGGCCAAGGGCATCTGCAAGCGGCTGCCCAAGACCGAGGACCGCGTCACCAAGGCACTGAACCGGCTCAACGGCGACGCGACCGTGGTCGGCTCGGTCGCCCGCCTGGAGCAGCGGGTCGCGAACGCCAAGTCCGCCGGCCACGCCGAGATCCAGACCTACCTCAACGACCGCCTGACCGCCCGCAAGGCCATGGTCACCACGCTGCAGACCCGGCAGAAGGACCTCAAGTCCGTGGCGACCTGGTGCGCCGCCCAGGGCGAGGGGTCCGGCAAGTGAGCCGCCGCCCCGCCGCGGCCCTCGCCGCCGTCGTCCTCGCCGGGGTCGCCCTGCTCACCGCCTGCGGACCCGCCGGCGGCAACGGGGACGCCAAGTCCGGCCGGGCCGACAGCTCCCAGGTCGACGACATGCAGCAGAAGCTGGACGCCGCCGAGAGCGCCGCCGCCCAGGCGGACGCCGACGCCGCAGCCGACAACGGCTGACCCCGCGCGCCCCCGACAGGACAGCCCGGCCGAGGGGGCCGGGCTGTCCTGTCGGGCGCCCTCAGCGCGGGCGGTTCCTCTGCCAGAACGGCCGCTCCCAGACGGTGCCCGGCCCTGGTCTGCCCAACGTCATGGAGGAGCCGGCCAGACTGGCCGACAGCTCTTCGCTCCCCAGCTTCTCCAGGGTCCGCCTGATCTCGGCCAGGTCGTTACGGCGGGCAGAAGTGGTCGCCGTGATCGCCCGCCCGAGGTATACATGGAGGCCGAGACGACTCAGATGGTGGAGGAAGTTGGCAACTTCCTCCGGTCGCTGGCACCGACAGTAGGGCTCGATCAGGCGGTCGAGGATCGCCGGCGTCGCCCCCGCCTCGAACAGGCTCACGGCCAGTTGCGCCATCGGGGCTCCACCGCGCATCAAGCTCACGAGTCCGTCGACCAGCACCTTGGCGCTTCCCCGCTCCCTCGCCTCCAGGAGCCTGCCGATCAGATCAGCCGTCGTACCCTGTACCAGTGCAGCGTCGGCGAGCAGCGCCGCGGCACGAGGCATGTCTTCTCCCGCAGGGGCTTCGAGTAGCTCGACAACCCTGGCCACCGGTTCGTCGGAGACGATGTGGCAGACGATCCGGTCTGCCTCCTCGGACCCGCCCCGCTGGATCAACCCTCGAAGGATCACGACGAGTTCGGCGTACGGCCGGGTCGCGGCGATGATCCTTCGCAGTTCCGTACGCTGCGATTCTCCAGTCAGCTCGGTCTGCTGTAGCAGGCACTCCGACCGGTCTGGCGGTGGCGGTGGCGGCGGCCCGGGCCGCCGGCCGGCCAGCGCGACCAACAGGTCGACGACATCCTGGGACGACCGGTACAGGACCGCTGCCCCCAGAGCCGCCCGGGCGGTTCCCGCCATGGTGGCGAGTTCATGCACCGGGCGGTCCGCTCCGGTGGCTCGCAGAAGCGCCGACCGGACGGCCGCCGGGAGCCTTCCGTACAGGTCCCGGTACCAGGCGCTGACCGCTGTTTCCGGTGGGGTGTGGTTGAGCAGCACGGCTGCGTATCCGTGCCAGCCGAGGTCGTTCAGACGTATCCAGGTGGCGGGGGCGTCAACTGTCCGCGCAAGCGCCCAAAGCTCGTAGTCGCTGGCACCGATCAGCAGCGCGGCGAACCCACCCGTCGGGCGTCAGCGGCCGAAGACGAAGGTGATCCCGCGCGTGCCCTGGATCTGGGAGCTGCCCACCAGCTGGACGCCGCCGCTTGCGGAGACCTGGAAGCTCAACTGCACCTCCTTGAGCATCGGGCCCTCGCGCTCGGCGATCTGCGCGAACAGTGCCTGCAGCGCGTCCACGGTCTCCGTGAGGTTCTTGCGCAGCACGCCGAGCGGGACCTTTCGCAGCACGGCCTCGCGGTCGCGCCCGAAGACGCCCATGGTCTCGCCGTCCTCCTCCTCGTCCTCCGTCACCCAGAAGTCGAGGGAGTCCAGCTCAGTGTTCTCCGGCTCGTCCGCCATTGCCCCCACCCCAGCGATCAGACCCTCAGGCCGACGTCGATGCGGCGTCGCGCCGCAGGCAGAGGATAGCCCCCGGGCATCGCCGACAGAAGTCGATCTATCTATTGATCAAGGAAGTTGACGATCAGTCACACTCCTCGATCGGGGCCGGGGGGCCTCGGCGGTCGGCGCCGAGGCCCCTGTGGGTTTGCGATCAGCTGTCGACGGCGTCGGTGACGCGGTTCCAGTCGTCCAGGTCTGCGGTGCGGGCTTCGAGGGCGGTGCGCATGGTGGTGGCGCTGGAGGTGCCGAGGGCCAGGCGCAGCGGGGGGTTGGGGCTGTCGACCGCGGTGCGGATGCCTTCGGCGATCCGGGCCGCGGAGGAGAACGCGGATGCGGGCATCTCCCCGATGCCCTTCTGGACCTCGCGGACGGTCCGGTCGTAGTCGTCGAGACCGGCGGCGACGTCGAGGTTGGACAGGAAGGGGGTGGCGGTCATCCCGGGCTGGATGATCGTCACCTTGATGCCGAGCGGTGCGACCTCGGCCACCAGTGCGTCCGACAGGCCCTCGACCGCGTACTTGGTCGCGGCCAGCAGTCCCACGCCGGGGTGGGCGGACTGCCCGTAGACGGACGAGCCCTGGAGGACGTGTCCGGAGCGCTGGGAGCGGAGGACCGGCAGCGTCGCGCGGAGCACGTTGAGCACTCCGAAGACGTTGGTGTCGAACACGGCGCGGGCCTGTGCGTCGGAGGCTTCCTCGACGGCTCCGAAGAGGCCGTAGCCGGCGTTGTTGGCCACCACGTCGATGCGGCCGAACCGCGAGAGCGTGCGCTCCACCGCGTCCCGGACGGCCTGCTCGTCACGCACGTCGGCGGGGACGAGGAGCAGGCGGTCGCCGTGAGCGTCGGTCAGTTCGTCCAGGGGAGCAGTGTCGCGGGCGATCGCCGCGACGGCGTCGCCGTTCGCCAGTGCCTGGAGGGTCAGTTCGCGGCCGATGCCGGAGGTTGCGCCGGTGATGAGCCAGGTGCGGGGGGTGGTCTGCTGGTTCGAAGTTCCGTTCATGTTGCGACCGTAAGCGGTTAGCTCATAACGAGTCAAGCAGGGTGGTGCTGCGCGTTGCCTGTTAGGAGCCTTAGTGCCTCTTCCTGCTGCTGTACGATGGGGTGATGAGCAGCGTTGCAGCCGGATCTGCGAAACCCAGCCCGCGCACCGTCGTGCCGACGGTGGAGACCGTGCTCGCGTTCGTGAACACGCGCGCGGACGGCGGCGGCCGGCAGGAGCTGTTCGGGGACGGGCACTCGTTCGCGGCATGGCTCGCGGAGCACGACGAGTTCGGAGACGAGTTCGGCGGCGAGGCGGTGGCGACCGATGCCGATGCCGCGGCCGCGCGCGAGCTGCGTGACGCCCTGGTGACCCTGCTGCTCGCGCACTCGGGCGACGAGGAGAGCCTGGGCGAGCCGCTCCGGCACGCCGAGCAACACCTGCGGCGCGCAGGTGCGCTCTACCCGCTGGCGACGGTGGTCACCGCCGGTGGCGTCGAGCTGGCGTCGCCGCAGGCCGGGGTGCCGCGTGTGTTCGGGACCGTCCTGGCCGCGGTGACGACCTTCGCGCAGACCGGCGACTGGGGGCGCATCAAGGCGTGCCGCAACCCCCCGTGCCACTTCGGCTTCTTCGACCGCACCCGCAACGGCTCAGGGCTCTACTGCAGTACCGGCTGCGGCTCCCAGGTGTCCATGCGCAACTACCGCCGGCGGCAGCGCCGGGAGAGTGAGGCACCGCCCGAGGCGTGACGCCGCGGCGTGGCCACCTCGTAGCTACGGCTGGGGGAGGTTCACGCCCGTCGGGACGACGACGACGGGGCACTCGGCGTGCTGGACGACGGCCTGGCTGGTGGAGCCGAGACGGCCGAACGGGCCGCGGGGGCGGCCGTGGCGGCCGACGACGAGGAGGGTGCGGCCGGCCGATGCGGACACGAGCTGCTTCGCCGGGCTGGAGCGGGCGAGGGTCGTGGTCACGGAGACGTCCGGGAAGCGTTCCCGCCAGCCCGTCAGCACCTCGGCGAGCATCCGTTTGTGCTCGGCCTCGACGTGCGACTCCTCGTACACCAGGGGGACTTCGTGGCCGGGGCCCATCAGCAGCGGATTGGTCCAGGCGTGCACGACGTCCAGTGGCAGGCCCAGCCGCCGGGCCGCCAGGAAGGCGTACGCGAGCACCGGTTCCTCGTGCTCCTCGCCCTCGACGCCGACCACCACGGCTGGGTCGGCCGCCGGCTCGGCGGTGCGGACCACGACGACCGGGCAGGGTGCCTGCGCGGCCAGATGGAGGGTGGTCGAGCCGAGGAGGAGTTTGGGGAATCCGCCCGAGCCGCGGGCGCCGACCACCAGCAGTGTCGCCTGCTCGGCTGCCGCGGTGAGGACTTCGCGCGGCTTGCCGTCCACGAGGTCGGCGGTGACCAGGAGCCTCGGGTGCAGGGCGGCGACCCGGGCGCGCTCGACGGCGAGCAGGGCCCCGTCCTCCTCCCGGCCGGAGGGCAGTTCGGGGGCGCGCACGAGGCGCAGCGTGAGCTGTCGGCGAATCGCCTCCTCGGCGGCCCAGTCGAGGGCGGCCTCGCTCGGCTCCGATGCGTCGATCCCCACGGTGACGGGTCCGTTCAAGGCGCATCCTCCAGTTCGCGGCGCAGCGCCGGTCGGCCGGTGGGTCCAGGCTATGCCCGCTCCCGGTACGCCGCCGGTCGGCGAACGGGCGGTCGGACGGCCGGTCGGCGTCCGCTGGTGCGGCCGACCGGCCCGGCGCGGAGAATCGGTGGGGTGACCGCCCCGGCGACCCAGGGAGCAGGCGATGGACGCGAGTGAGCCGGCGACGGGGGCTCGGCCGGTGCGGGTGTTCCTGCTGGACGACCACGAGGTGGTCCGGCGCGGGGTGCGGGACCTGCTGGAGGCGGAGCCAGACATCGAGGTCGCCGGTGAGGCGGCCACCTGTGCGCAGGCGCTGGCCCGCATCCCGGCCCTGCGGCCGGACGTCGCCATCCTCGACGTGCGGCTGCCGGACGGCGACGGGGTCACCGTCTGCCGGGAGCTGCGGGACCGCCTGCCCGGGCTGGCCTGCCTGATGCTGACCTCGTTCGACGACGACGACGCCCTGCTCGACGCGATCATGGCCGGTGCGGCCGGGTACGTGCTGAAGCAGGTCAAGGGCGCCGACCTGGTGAGTGCGGTGCGCACAGTGGCGTCGGGGCAGTCCATGCTCGACCCGGCGACCACCCGCAAGCTGATGGAGAGCCTGCGCCACCACGAGGAGAGCGAGACCGAGGCCGCGCTGGCCCAGCTGACCCCGCGCGAGCGGGAGATCCTGGCCCTGGTGGGGGAGGGGAAGACCAACCGGCAGATCGGCCAGGAGCTCTACCTCGCCGAGAAGACGGTGAAGAACCACGTCTCGCGGCTGCTCGCCAAGCTCGGCGTGGAACGGCGCCTCCAGGCGGCCGTCCTCGCTGCGCACGCCGATCCCGAGCAGCACCGCCACCACCCGCACTGAGCGGTGTGCTTCCGGTGTGGAGCCCCTCGGGCCGGCAGATTGAGCCGAACGGCCCATGCGGTGCCCCCGGCTCCGGCCGCACGGTGGTGGTGGGGCCGACACGCCCCGCAGGCCCGGCCGAGGAGACCGGGACGCTGGAGACGCCGGCGAAGACACTGCCGGAGACGCCGGCGGAGACATTGGCGCAGACGCCGAGCCCGGAGATCAGGAGACGGTCATGTCCACCCTCGCCCTCGACGCCGCCGCGTTGGAGAAGCTGGTCTCCGCGGCGGTCGCCGCCCCCTCGATCCACAACAGCCAGCCCTGGCACTTCCGGCTCCAGCCGGAGACCTCGACCCTGGAGGTCCGCGCCGCCCGCGAGCGGGCCGTCCCGGCCGCCGACCCGCAGGGCCGAGCGATGCACATCTCGGTCGGTGCGGCCGTGCTCAACCTGTGTGTCGCCGCCCGGTACCTCGGCTGGGCGCCGCAGGTGCGGCTGCTGCCCGACCCGGCCGAACCGGACCTCTTCGCCGCCGTCGAGCTGGACGTTTCCGCCCCGGCCCGGGCCCCCGGCACCGACGACCTGTACGAGGCGATCTGGCACCGCCACACCATCCGCACCCCGTTCACCGGGGACCCCGTCCCGCCGGCGGTCCTGGACGAGCTGGTGACCGCCGCCCGCACGGAGGACGCGTCGCTGGGCCTGCCCGACCGGGAGGAGACCGCCCGGCTGCTGGAGATCACCGCCGAGGCCGAGCGGCGCAACACCACCGACGCCGCCGCGCACGACGAGAGCCGCAGGTGGGTCCACGGCGGCGACCTGCCGCCCTACGGCATCCCGGCCCGCGCGCTGGGCCCGCAGGACCGCACCGGGAACGTGCCGATGCGCGACTTCGCCGCGATCCGGGCCACCGAGCACCGGACCCCCGCCACCTTCGAGCGCGAGCCCCGGATCGCGGTGCTCTCCACCGCGCACGACCGGCCCGTGGACTGGCTGCGCGCCGGGATCGCCCTGGAGCACGTCCTTCTCGCGGCCACCGTCCACGGCGTCCGGGCCTCGCTGTTCCACCAGGCGATGGAGTGGCCCTACCTGCGCTGGGCCACCCGCGAGCCGCACCAGCGGCCGGGCCACGTCCAGATGCTGATCCGCCTCGGATACGGTCCGGAGGGCGCCGCCACGCCCCGCCTCGCACCCGGGGACGTGCTGGACCCGGAGGGCTGAAGGGCCGCGGGCCGGCGGCGATGCCGGCGCCCGCCAGGACGCGACCGTCTCAGCCGGCCGGCAGCGGGACCCGCCACAGGAGTTCGGTGCCGCCCTCGGGGCGGCCGCGGGCGGTGAAGCTGCCGCCGAGGGCGGCGGCCCGGTCGGCCAGGTTGGCCAGGCCGCTGCGCCGGCCACCGGCCGGGAGGCCGATGCCGTCGTCCGTCACGGTCAGTGACAGCTCCGACCCCGCGCCGATCGTGATCTCGACCGAGCGGGCTTCGGCGTGCCGGGCGGCGTTGGAGAGTGCCTCCTCCAGCACGGCGATCGCGGCGTCGGCGGTCTCGGCGGGCACGGTGACGTCGAGCAGGCCGGTCATTCGGACGGACGGGGTGAAGCCGAGCGTCCGGGCGGCCCGCTCGACCACCTCGACGACCCGGGTCCGCAGGCCGGTGGCGGCCGGACCGGTCTCCCGCAGGCGCAGGCCGAAGATGGTGGCGCGGATCGTCTTGGCCGTGTCGTCCAGGTCGTCGATGGCCCGCAGTACGCGGTCGGCAGCCTCCGGGTGCTCGATGAAGCGGGTGGCGCCCTGGAGGGTCATGCCGGTGGCGAAGAGCCGCTGGATCGCCAGGTCGTGCAGGTCGCGGGCGATCCGGTCGCGCTCCTGCAGCAGCGCGACCCGCTCGGAGTCGCGGCGGCGTTCGGCCAGCTCCATGGCCACTGCCGCCTGGCCGGCGAAGCCCAGCAGCGGAGCGGACTCGTCCTCGCCGAACAGTGCGGCGCCGGCCGCCCGGGCCAGCATCAGGACGCCGCGCACCCCGTGCTCGGGGGTGCCGATCGGCACCGCGACGGCCGGGCCGAGGCCCTCCCAGCGGGGCGGGCCGGCGGTGATCCGCGGGTCCTTGCGGACGTCGGTGCTGACCACGAGCCCGCCGGTGCGCACGGCGGCGCCGACGAAGGACCCGTCGACGGGGACGACCAGGCCGCGGTGCTGCAGCTCGCCGAGGCCGGAGGCGATCCGCACCTCCAGCTCCTCGGTCTCCGGGAGGGGGAGGGCGACCACCGCCAGGTCCGCGCCGGCGACCTCGGCCGCCCGGGTGACGAGCAGGTCGAGGACGTCCTGCTCCGCCTGCCCGGACAGCAGGCCGTTGGTGACCTCCGCGCTCGCCTGCAGCCACCGCTCGCGCAGCCGCGCCCGGGCGTACAGGCGGGCGTTGTCGATGGCGACCCCGGCGGCGACGGCGAGGGTGGCGAGCACCGACTCGTCCTCGGCGTCGAACTCGCCGCCGCCCCGCTTCTCGGTGAGGTAGAGATTGCCGAACACCTTCTCCCGGACCCTGATCGGCACGCCCAGGAACGACTGCATCGGCGGGTGGTGGGCCGGGAAGCCGTAGGAGGCCGGGTGGTCGGAGAGCCGTGCCAGCCGCAGCGGCTCCGGGCGGCGGATCAGCTCGCCCAGCACCCCGTGCCCGGACGGCAGGGATCCGATCATCCGGACCTGGTCGTCGGAGACCCCCACCGGGATGAACTGGGAGAGCCGCTGGTCCTCGCCGATCACGCCGAGTGCGCCGTACTCGGCGTCGACGAGGGTCACCGCCGCCTCGACGATGTGGCGCAGCGCCTGTTCGAGCTCCAGGTCGCGCCCGACGGCCAGCACCGCCTCCAGCAGGCTGTGCACCCGGTCGCGGGTGCCCCGGGCCGCGTCCAGCCGGGCCTGGAGCTCGTCCAGCAGCTCGTCCAGGCGTAGCTTCGGTACGGGGGCGGGGTTCTCGGGTCCCTCCGGACGCTCCGGCCCTTCCGAACGCTCCGAAGTCTCCGGATGCTGTGATGCGCTGCCCAAGGGAATCCTCCGTGGCTCGCCCGATGCCACCGACGTGCCCGCCACTGACCAGCGTAGAGACCGGCGGCCCGCGGCGCCGGGCGTGCGTCCGGCGGCGCGCAGGGCCGGTCGGCCCGGGCGCAGGGCCGCGCGGCCCCTGGCGGGGCCCGTCACCCGGCGGAACAGTGGAAGGGCGGGCGGAACCGGACCCACGCCTTCCGGTATCGCCGCCCCACCGACCGGGGCACACGTCCGGGAGGCGGATCCGGGACACACGTCCGACAGGCAGATCCGGGAGGGCGCGTCCGGGAGGCGCCCGAGGCGCGCCCGGGAGAGGCTTGCGAGGCGTCTGCGACGCGCCGGAGCGGCACCCGGGTGACCGCCCGTGCGGCGCACATGGCGGGTGCCCCCGAGGTGCCCGAGAGGAGTGAGCAGGGCATGAAGGCACTGACGTTCCACGGACCGGGCCGTCGCACCTGGGGCGAGGTTCCCGACCCGGTCGTCCGCGACCCCGAGGACGCCGTCGTCCGGGTGGACGCCGTCACCATCTGCGGCACCGACCTGCACATCCTCAAGGGCGACGTCCCCGAGGTCACCGAGGGCCGGATCCTCGGCCACGAGGCCGTCGGCACCGTCACCGCGACCGGACCGGGCGTCCGCACCGTCCGCGTCGGCGACCGCGTCGTGGTCTCCTGCATCTCCGCCTGCGGCCGCTGCGCCTACTGCCGCGGCGCGAGCTACGGCCAGTGCACCGGCGGGGGCGGCTGGATCCTCGGCCACCTGATCGACGGCTGCCAGGCCGAGTACGTCCGCACCCCCTTCGCGGACACCTCGCTCCACCGGCTGCCCGACGGCGTCACCGACGAGGACGCGCTCCTGCTCGCGGACATCCTGCCCACCTCCTACGAGGTGGGGATCCGCAACGGCCGGGTCGGGCCGGGCGACACGGTGGTGGTCGTCGGCGCGGGGCCGATCGGCCTCGCCGCGATCCTCACCGCCCGGCTGTACAGCCCGTCCCGCATCGTCGCCGTCGACCTCGCACCGAGCCGGCTCGACGCCGCCAAGCGGTTCGGTGCCGACACCGTGCTCACCGCCGCCGAAGCCACCGTGGACGCGGTGCGCGAGCTGACCCGGGACGGGCTCGGCGCGGACGTCGCGATCGAGGCGGTCGGCGTCCCGGAGTCCTTCGAGCTCTGCACGCGTCTGGTGCGCCCCGGCGGCCGGGTCGCCAACGTCGGCGTGCACGGCAGGCCGGCGCTGCTGCACCTGGAGGAGCTCTGGATCCGCAACGTCACCATCACCACCGGCCTGGTCGACACGCACAGCACCCCGCTGCTGCTCGACATGCTGGCGGCCGGCCGGCTGGACGTCGCCGGGCTGGTCACCCACCGCTTCGGCCTCGACGAGATGCAGGAGGCCTACGACGTGTTCGCCGACGCCGGCGCGAACAGCGCCCTCAAGGTCGCACTCTTCCGGACCGCCTGACCCGGACGGGCAGAGCGGCGTCGGTACGACGGAGCACCAGAACGGACGACCACCGGCGATGCCGAAATGACGCCGAACGAGACCAGATCAGACCAGATCAGACCAGAACAGGCCGGACGATGCCGAGCGAGGCCGGACGGCGCCCGCGGGCACCGGCGATCCGAGGAGCAGAGGATGAACACCCCAGACCCCGAAGCCGTCCAGCGGGCCGAGCCGGCCGCCGTCGCCCGCCGCGTCCGCGAGCGTCGCGACCAACTCGGTCTGACCGACGAGATGCTGGCCTACCAGGCGGCCATGGCGCCCCGCTACCTGCGGCACCTCCTGGACGTCGGTCCGGCGTTCGATTCGGCCGGCTTCGTCCGGATCGCCGCCGCGCTCCGGATGACCTGGGCGGAACTGCTCGAAGGCCGCGCCGACGCCCCGCCGGGGCAGGGCGACCCCGGCCCGCGGCCGCTGCTCCTGCACCTGACCGAGCCCGAGTGCTGGGACCTGGTCGGCACCCACGGCATCGGCCGGGTCGGCCTGCCGGTCCAGCCCGCGCCGGCCGTCTTCCCGGTCAACTACGCGGTGGACGCCGGGACGATCGTCTACCGCACGTCCGCCCGCGGAGCCGCCTCGCCGCCCGACGGCTCGCCGGTCTCCTTCCAGGTGGACCACATCGACGACCGGATGAGCCAGGGCTGGAGTGTGCTGATCCTCGGCGAGGCCCACCACGTCGAGGACCCCGACGAGCAGGAACGGCTCTCCCTGCTGCCCGGTACCGCCCCGTGGGCGGGCGGCGGCCGTGCCCAGTGGGTGCGCATCCGCCCGGACGAGATCACCGGCCGCCGCATCGGCAGCGGCTGAACCGGCCCGTGCCCGGCGGGAGTCCGCAGACTCGGGCCTTCAGGCCCGGCTCCGGCGGGTGCGCAGGGTGTGTCGTGCGCGGGTGATGCCGTAGCCGAGCAACCAGGGCAGGAGCGTGATCGCGCCGACGTAGAAGCCGAGGTAGCCGAGGAAGTCGCCCAGCCAGGTCGGTTCGTCCCAGGTGTCCGTGGGCAGGATCGCGTTGGTGGCCGAGACCGCGACCGGTACCGCGGGGAGCAGCAGGGACCAGAGTCGTGGCCGCCACCCCGGTCGGCGGGCGCACCACGCCCCCATGGCGGCCATCGCGAAGGGGCCGGTCGGCACCCACAGCAACACCGGGACGAAGAGCAGCACCAGCCATTCGTCCGATTACCCGAACATCATCGGCGTTCCCCTTGGCCTTCCCGGCCGTCTCCGACGTCCTCCCCGCGGCACGGCCCGTGCAACCGCCCGCCGCCGCCCGGGAACACCCTCCCACGGGCGGGCGCCGGACCGGCCGCGGGGGTCGTACCGCACGGAGCCGCTCGCCCGGGTCCGCCGGCCGCTGGCCGGCGGACCCGGGGGCCTGTCTCACCACCAGGTGGTTCAGTAGGCGCAGGTCACCGCGGAGGCCATGTCGTTCTCCGACGGGAGGACGTTCACCCGGTAACGGTTCTTCATGTCGTGCTCGTCGCCGCTGAAGTAGGCGTCCGTGTACCAGTAGCAGGTGACACCGGTGTCGTTGGACCAGGAGGACATCCGGTCGTTGAAGCCGTAGTCGCCGAGCCAGGGGATCTCGTCCCCGGCCTGCAGGGCGATGCCGCCGCCCGTGTAGTTGTAGTCGCGGTAGAGGCAGAGGCTCTGGGCAGGGCAGTTGCCGCCGTCGAACTGGCGCACGGCCGTGGCGGAGCGCGGCGTCGTCGCGGTGGCGGGTGCGGCTGCGAGGCCGGCAGTGAGCAGGGCGGCCGCGCCGACGGCGAGGGCGGTGGTCCGGAAACGCATCAGCGAACTCCATTGGCGAGTAAGGCGGTTCATGGTCGGTTCGGGCCCGATGCATCCATTCTGTCGGCGCCCCGGGCGTGATCGTCCGGATCCGGGATCCAAACCACCGGATCGGGTACGAAGTTGTGTCGCCGGCTCGATGGGGACGCTCGGCCGGGCCGTTCCGGAGGTGGTGGTCGGCCCCGGGCTCGTCGCGCGTTCGGGGGTCGCACTCCCGCGCAGTCCCTTGACGTAGTTAGTAATGGTCCTTAACTTGATCCCCGCGTCCTTCCTCCCCGGTTCGTCCCCACCCCCCTGGAGCCACCTGTGTCCGCAGGCTTCGCCCGAAGAATCGGCCTCTTCCAGGCCACCGCGATCAACATGAGCCAGATGTGCGGGATCGGCCCGTTCGTCACCATCCCGCTGATGGTCGGCGCCTTCGGCGGCCCGCAGGCCGTCGTCGGCTGGATAGCCGGCGCGGTGCTCGCCCTCGTCGACGGCCTGGTCTGGGCCGAGCTCGGCGCCTCGCTCCCCGGCGCCGGCGGCACCTACGTCTACCTGCGCGAGGCCTTCCAGTACCGCAGCGGACGGCTGATGCCGTTCCTGTTCGTCTGGACGGCGATGCTCTTCATCCCCCTGATCATGTCCACCGGCGTCCAGGGCCTGGTGCAGTACCTGGCCTACCTGTGGCCGGACATGACCACCGGGCAGGGCGACATCGTCGGCGTGGCGGTCCTCGCGCTGGTCGTGCTGCTGCTGTGGCGCAAGGTCGAGAACATCGGGAAGATCACCGTCGTGATGTGGGGCGTGATGATCGTCTCGGTCACCGCGGTGATCCTCGCTTCCTTCACCGACTTCCACCCCTCGATGGCCTTCACCTGGCCCGACCACGCGATCGAGCTGACCCACGGCCAGTTCTGGATCGGCTTCGCCGCCGGCCTGACCATCGGCATCTACGACTACCTCGGCTACAACACCGCCGCCTACCTCGGCGCCGAGGTCAAGAACCCGGGCCGGGTGATGCCGCGCGCCATCATCTTCTCGATCATCGCCATCATGGCCGTCTACCTGCTGATGCAGATCGGCGTCCTCGGCGTGATCCCCTGGCAGGACATGCTCGACCCCGACAACATCGCCGCCAAGTCGGTCGCCTCCGCGGTGCTGGAGCAGACCTGGGGCAAGGGGGCGGCCCGGACGGTGACGGTCCTGATCCTGGTCACCGCCTTCGCCTCCGTCTACGCCGGCCTGCTCGGCGGCTCCCGCGTCCCCTACGACGCGGCCCGGGACGGCATGTTCTTCCGCTCGTTCGGCAAGCTGCACCCCAGGCACGGGTTCCCGGTGGTCGGCCTGGTCTCCATGGGCGCCATCACCGCCGCGGGCTTCCTGTTCGCCCGCCACATCGGCAACGCCGCCGAGCACCCGCCGCTGACCGTCCTGATCACCCTGCTCACCAGCGTGATGGTGATCGTCCAGGCGCTCGCCCAGATCGCGGCCGTCACCGTGCTCCGCAAGCGCCAGCCCGGCCTCGCCCGCCCGTACGGGATGTGGCTCTACCCGCTGCCCGGCATCGTCGCCGCCATCGGCTGGCTGGTCATCTACGGCTACGCGGACAAGGCCAACCCCGGCGTCCACCCGATCGAATGGTCGCTGGCCTGGGTCGCCCTCGGCTGTGCCGCCTACCTGATCTGGTCCAAGGTCGAGGGCGCCTGGCCGTTCGGCCCGAAGGAGATCCGCGAGGCCTTCCTGGAAGTCCAGCCCGCCGACACCGTGAGCACGCAGGCCGGGTAGCCGGCCGCCCGTTCACGCCCGACCCCCGGCCGGCGGGCGGTGGCGTCGCACCGCCACCACCCGCCGGCCGGCAACCATGTGAGGACCACTCCTTGATCCCGGACACCGCCGACACCCGCTCGCCCGCCCGCCCGGAGGCCGCCGTCATCGGCATCGACTTCGGCGGCACCAAGACCGAGGTCGCGCTTGCCGACTCCGCCGGCACCCCGGTGCGGCGGATCCGGTTCGCCACCCGGGCCGAGCACGGTCCCGACCAGGTCCTCGCCCGCGCCGGTGCGGCGGCCCGCGAGCTCGCCGACCACGCCCGGACCGCCCTCGGCGTGCCGGTCGCCGCCCACGCGGCGGTCAGCCCCGGTGTGATCCAGCCGGACCGGATACTTCTCACCCCGAATCTGCCCGGCTGGGAGACCCTGGCCCTCGCCGACCGCCTGGCGCTCGAACTCGGCGTCGACAGCGTCGCCGTGGCCAACGACGTCCGCGCCGGCGCCCTCGCGGAGCTGCGCCTCGGCGCCCTGCGCGGCGCCGACCCCGGCGTCTACCTCAGTCTCGGCACCGGCATCGCCGCCGCGCTCACCATCGGCGGCCGGGTGCTCGGCGGTGCCCACCAGGCGGCCGGCGAGATCGCCTACCTGGACCCCGGACACCCGGCCGGCACCCCGGCCGCCACCTTCGCGGACGGCCACGCGCCGCTGGAGGAGCTGGTCGGCGGCAAGGCGCTCGCCGAGCGCTGCACCGCCGAGCTCGGCGAGGAGCTGACCGCGGACCGGCTGTTCACCAGCGAGGACCCGGTCGCCCGGCGGATCGCCCACGAGGCGCTGGACACCCTCGCGACGGCCGTCGCCAACATGGCCGTCCTGGTGGACCCGGAGCGGGTCGTGGTCGGCGGCGGCATGATGGCCGCCGGGCCGGTGATCCTCCGGGCCCTGACCGGGCGTCTCGCCCGGGCCGTGCCTTTCCCGCCGGCCGTCCGGCCGGCCCGCTTCTCCGCCGACGCCTCCCTGCACGGCGCGATCGCCCTCGCCCTCGACCACCTCCCGGCCCGCGCCACCGTCTGAGGCGCCGGGCCGCCGGCCGGAACCGCGCCCGGAACCGCGCCCGGAACCGCGCCCGGAACCGCGCCCGGGATCAGAGCCAGGTGGTCGCCAACGCGGCGGTCGCGACGGCTACGAGCAGCAGGGCGGCGTTGAGGCCGATCCGGCGGTCCCCGCGGCGCAGGTGGACGCCGGTCGCGGCGACCTGCAGGAGCACGAAGCCGACGGCCGCGGCCGGGGCGGCCGCCGGGGCGATCCCGGTCAGCGGCGGGAGGACCAGGCCGGCCGCGCCGAGCACCTCGATCGCCCCGAGCGCCCTGACGACCGGCATCGGCGTGCTGCCCACCCAGGCCATCATCGGCAGCAGCTGCTCACGGCTCCGCAGCGCCTTCAACCCGCCCGCGTAGAGGTAGAAGAGGGCGAGCGGCGTGACGAGGACCCAGTACGCGGCGGTCACGACGACGTCCGGTCCGCGCCGGCGGCGGGCTCGGTGGCGTACTGGCCCATCACCCGCAGGTGCGCCTGCGGCGTCACCCCGCCGTCGCCCGCGTAGAGGTCCCGCAGGTCCCGGAAGTACTGCACGTACAGGTCCGGCGTGAACGTGCTGAGCATGACGGCCGGTTCGTCGCCCGGGTTGGCGAAGGTGTGCGGAGCCCCCGGCGGGACCATGACCAGGGTGCCGGGGGTCGCGTCGTGGTCCTCGTCCCCGACGGTGAACCGCACCGCGCCGGAGACGATGTAGAAGCCCTCGTCGTGTGCGGCGTGGCGGTGCTGCGGCGGTCCGGGGGTGTGCGGGGCGAGGACGGACTCGGCGATCCCGAGGCGGTGCCCGGTGGTGCTGCCGTCCTCCAGGATCCGCATCCGGGTGGTGCCGAGGAGGATCGTCTCGCCCTCGTCCGGGCCCACCACGGAGACGGCGGGGGCGGGCGGCGGTGCGCTGGTGTTCGGTTCGTCGGTCATGGGTCGATTGCACCGCCGGGGCGCGGGGGCCGTCCAAGACCTGTTCCGCGGCCGCCGATACCGTACGGGTATCGTCGCAGCATGGAGCTACGTACGCTGCGGTACTTCGTGGCGGTGGCCGAGGAACTCCACTTCGGCCGCGCCGCCGCCCGGCTGCACATGAGCCAGCCCCCGCTGAGCCGGGCGATCAAGCAGTTGGAGACCGGGCTCGGCGCCGTCCTGCTGCACCGCTCCACCACGGGCGTCACGCTCACCCCGGCCGGCGCGGCGCTGTTGGAGGAGGCGCGGGAGCTGCTCGACCGGGCCGAGCGGGTGCGCGCCAGGATCGCCGCGGTGGCCGGGCCCGCGACCCTCACCATCGGCATCCTGGGCGACAGTTCCGACACGGGCGTGGCCAGGCTGGCCGCCGCGTTCCGCCGGCGGCACCCGGGCGTGGAGGTCCGCATCCGCGAGACCGACCTGACCGATCCGACCTGCGGGCTGCGCGCCGGCCCGGTCGACGTGGCGCTCACCCGGGCTCCGTTCGACGGGACCGGCCTGGAGGTGCACGAGCTGCGGGCCGACCCGGTCGGCGCGGTGCTGCGGGCCGACGATCCGCTGGCCCGCCGTCCCCGCCTGGACCTGGCTGACCTGGCCGACCGGCGCTGGTTCCGGTTCCCGGACGGCACCGATCCGCTCTGGCAGGCGTACTGGCACGGCGGAGCGCCCCGGCAGGGTCCGGTGGTGCACGCCGTCCAGGAGTGCCTTCAGGCGGTGCTCTGGAACGGCACCGTCGGGATGACCCCGCTCGGGCACCGCCCGCCCGGGGAGCTGGCCGTGGTGCCGGTCGTCGACATGCCGCCGAGCCGGGTGGTCGTGGCGTGGAACCGGAGTGACCCGAACCCGCTGGTCCGCTCCTTCGTCCGGATCGCCGCGGCGGCCTACCGGGACTGACGGCCGGTCACGCCGCCGTCCCCCTCCGCGGGCCGAGGCGGACGGCGGGCCCGCCGACCGGGCCCGCCGACCGGGTCAGCTGCGGGCGGCCAACTCCCGTTCGGCGACGGCGCGAAAGCCCGTCGGCGGGCGGCCGGTGAGGCGGAGGACGGTGTCGGTGGTGCGGTCCTCGGCGCCCTCGGCGATGGCGAGGTCCATGCCGGCCAGCATCGCGGCGAACTCCGGTGCCACCTGCCCGGCCAGGCGGTCCCGCAACTGCGCGTACGACAGGCGGTGGTGGGCGACCGGGCGGCCGGTGACCTCGGTGAGCACGGCGGCGATCTCGTCGTGGCTGAGCGCCTGCGGCCCGGTCAGCACCAGGTCGGTGTCGGGTGCCCGGTCGTCGAGCAGTGCCCGGACCGCGACGGCGGCGATGTCCTCCGCATCGACGAACCCGATCCGGCCGTCCCCGGCGGCGGTCAGGAAGGTGCCGTGGGAGCGGACGCTCTCGGCGTGGGCGTGCGTGCCGGTGAAGTTCTGCATGAACCAGGACGGCCGCAGCACCGCCCAGGCGTCGAACAGGCCGGGCAGCGCCGCGTGGACCAGGCCCACCGCGGGGCCCCCTTCGGGGACGGCCGAGGAGCTGAGCAGCACCGCGCGCCGCACGCCGGCGGTGCGGGCCCGCTGCAGGAACGGCAGCATGACCGCGGCCGGGTCCGGATCGCCGACCGGCGGGACGAGGTAGACGCGGTCGGCGCCGTCGAGGGCGCCGGCGTGGGTGGCGGGGTCGTACCAGTCGAAGCGGACCGGCTCGGTGCCCGGGAGCGGGGTCGCGTTCCGGCCGGCGGCCCGGACGCGGCACCCGGCGGCGACCAGCCCGGCGGCGGTGCGGCGGCCGGTGGTCCCGGTGGCCCCGACCACCAGGGCGGTGGCAGCCGGGGCGGTGCCGGCGGGGGAGTCGGTGGTGTCGGTCATCGCGTGCTGCTCCCGGTGAAGTCCAGGCCGGGCTGCTGGACGGCGAGCGGGTTCCAGTAGTCGCGGTAGGAGGTGAAGCGGCCGTCCTCGACGGTGACCACGGCGATGTACGTCATGTCGAAGGGGGCGCCGGTCGCCACCACGCGGCCCACACCGCGCATCTCGACCACGATGGTCGCGTGGTCGGTGGTCTCGTGGATCCGCAGGTCGGGGAAGTCGTGCAGGTCGATGTGGTCGGGGTAGTCGCGCATGTAGTCGGCGACGGCCGCGCGCCCCTCCAGCCGCCGGGGCCGGCCCGGGGGTGCGAAGGGGAACTCCATGACGCCGTGCTCGGCCCACAGGCCGACCCAGCCGGGGATGTCCTTGGCCAGGAGCAGGCGCAGGCTGTGGCGGTAGAGCTCCGCAGGGGAGGCGTGTTCGGGCATGGGGGTCCTCCGCCCCGTAAGATGCGGACCAGCGGTCCGCTTCTCGAACGATACGGACCGCCGGTCCGTATCGCAACCGGAGGTGCCCCATGACCGAGCGCAAGCCGCGGAAGGACGCGACCCGCAACCGGGAGGCCGTCTTCGCGGCCGCCGACGCCCTCTTCACCGACTGCGCGTGCCCCGAGGAGGTCACCATGGCCGACATCGCGGCGGCGGCCGGGGTGGGGAAGGGGACGCTCTTCCGCGCCTTCGGCGACCGCACGGGGCTGATCCGCGCGCTGTACGCCGCGCGGCTCGAACCGCTCGCGACGGCGGTCGCGGAGGGCCCGCCGCCGCTGGGGCCCGGCACCCCGCCACCGGTGCGGGTGCCGGCCCTGCTCGACGCGCTGCTCTGCTTCAAGCTGGACAACCGTCACCTCGCGCTGGCCCTGGAGCAGGACGGCGCGGACAGCCCCTACCGCACCGAGCACTACGCGCAGTGGCACGCCCTGCTCCGGGACCTCCTGGAGCAGCTGCCCGGGCGGGCCGGCGCCGGCCCGGCGGACTTTGCCGCGCACGCCCTGCTCGCCGCCACCCGGGCCGACCTGATCGGGTACCTGGCCGGCGAGCAGGGCGTGCCCCGCGAGGAACTGCGCGCCGGGCTCGCCGAGTTCACGGCTTCGGTGACCGGAGCCGGCGCCGCGTCCGGATGACCGGCGGGGGCGGACGCGCCGGGGCGGTGCTCAGTCCACGGTCACCACCAGCTTGCCCAGCGCCGTGCCGGAGGCCATCAATCGGTGTGCCTCGATGATCTCGTCGAACCCGAACACCCGCACGGGACGCGCCCGGTGGGTGCCGTCCGCGACCTTCGCCAGGATCGCGTCGAACGGCACCGCGGAGAGCGGGAACTCCTCCGTGCCCAGGACGAACGCGCTACCGAAGAAACTCAGTTGGACGCCGGAGGGCAGGTCGGTGAGCGGAGCGAAGTCCTGGACCGGGTCGAGCCCGCCGAGGAACCCGAGCTGGCAGACCCGCCCGCGGGGGCGCACCACCGTCAGGGAGTCTCGCAGCACGCTGTTGCCGACGATGTCCAGGACCGCGTCCACCGCGATCCCCCGGGCCCCGACCTGTGGCGCCAGCCGGCCGTCGTCGACCAGCACCTCCGACGCCCCGATCTCCCGCAGCAGGTCGGCCCGTCCCGCGTCGCGGGTGGTGGCGACGACCGTCGCGCCGTGCTCGCGCGCCAGGTTGACGGCGGCCTGGCCCAGCGAGGACGTCGCCCCGCGGACCAGGAGCGTCTCGCCGGGGCGCAGGGCGAGGTTGCCGTGCAGGGCGCTCCACGCGGTGGCGTAGACCTCGGGGACGGCGGCCAGGTCCGACCACGGCAGCGAGGTGCGGACCGGCACCACGTTGCTCGCGGGGACGGTGACGAGCTCGGCGTAGCTGCCGTTGCGCGTGCGGCCCATACCGCCGAGGAGGGCGACCACCGCCGTCCCGGGGGCGAGCCGTCCACTGGGGTCGTGTTCGACGGTGCCGGCGCACTCGATCCCGGTGACCGGGGCGACCGCGCCCCAGGCGCCGCTGCGCATGTAGGTCTCGGCGTGGTTGAGGCCGAACGCCCGAACCCGCACCAGTACTTCGCCGTCGGCGGGTCGGGGGTCGGGGAGCTCTGTGAGGGTGAGCACCTCGGGGTCGCCGTAGGTCGAGATGACGATGGCGCGCATGATCGGTCTCCGTTCTTGAATGGTGATTCATCTATTGGGCCGAAGAAGCGGCCGCCACGGGGTGGGGCGGCCGCAGGGGTCGACGATCGGGCCGAGGGCCCGGTCGACCGGGTCGGTGCTGAGGTCTGCGGTGGTGGGTGCGGGGTCAGGCCAGGCTGGTGAAGGCGTTGTCGACGATGGCCCGCAGTACCGCCTCGTCCGGGTTGGCCTTCCCCACGACCATCAGCCCCTGGGCGGTGGCGACCAGCAGCCGGGCGGCGCCGGCCGGGTCCAGCCCGGTCCGCACCTCGCCGCGCCGCGCCGCGGTCTCCAGCGCGCGCGTCATGCAGTGCTCCAGTCGGGCCAGGTGGCCGCGCACCACCGCGGCTGCCTCGTCGTCCTCGGCGGCGTTCTCGATCGCGGTGTTGACGAGCAGGCAGCCCTGTCGACCCTCGGGGCTCAGCAGGTCGCGGACCAGTCCGTCGAAGTAGCCGCGGACCTCGGCCACCGAGGCGCCGGGGGCGTCCAGCTCGCCGAGCTTCTGCGGTACGACGAGCTTGGAGTAGCGCTCCAGCGACTTCAGGAACAGCGTGCGCTTGCCGCCGGGGAAGGCGCTGTAGATGCTCCCCGGTTTGACTCCGGTGGCCTTCACCAGGTCCTCGATGGACGTGGCCCGATAGCCGCGCTCCCAGAAGCGCCGCATGGCTGCCTCCAGGACCTGCTCCGGTTCGAACTCCCGCGGTCGTGGCATGCGGACAACGTACATGAATGATCATTCAAGAACAAGGCGGGCCCGGCCGACTGTGTGCGCCGGCCCGGCAGGATCGGCTCCGGACGGCGCGGACGCACCGCTCGGCAGGGCGCCGGCTGCCCGGTCAGAGGCCGCGGGCGATGCTCGCGAGGACGGTGTCCACGGCGCGCCGGACCTCCTCGGGGGGCAGGTCGTGCAGCGGCCCGTCGGTGAGCAGGTGGGCGAGCCCGTGGACGGCGGACCAGGCGGCGTACTCCGCACCGGGCCGCCGCTCGGGCGGGAGGGCGCCGGTGTCGACGAGTTCGTCGAGCCGGGCGGAGAGAAGAAGGTACGGGTCGGTGCCTGGCTCGGGGCGCGCCGGGGGGAGGCGCTCGGGGTCGGGGGCGGCGCCGCAGAAGGCGGTGCGGAACCAGCCGTGCTCGGCGAGGGCGAAGTCGACGTAGGCGCGGCCGATGGCTTCGAGCCGGGCCCAGGCGCGGGCGTCGGGTCCGGCCTCGGGTTCGGCCGCGGTGGCCTCGGCGGTGCGTTCGAGCATCAGTCGGCCGAGCTGCTCCATGCAGCGGGCGGCGACGGCGGCGAGCAGGTCCTCGTGGTTGGCGAAGTGCCGGTAGGCGGCGTTGTGGGAGACGCCCGCCTCGCGGCTCGCGGCGCGCAGCACGACCGCGTCCGGCCCGCCCGTGCGGGCGAGGGCGACGCCGGCGGTGACCAGGGCCGCGCGGAGGTTGCCGTGGTGATATGTCCGATTCTCCAAGGTTTCACCGCATTTCCTACCGTGTGTTGACAGTGTCCACTTCGGGTGGAAGCGTGTCAACCACAGCATGTTCCCACTGTCAACATGCCTGGCGGATGGAGCCCCTCATGCCCGCCCTCACCCCTCGCCGACGCCTTCTCGTCCTGGCCACGGTCTGCCTGGCGGCGTTCGCGATCAACCTGGACACGACGATCGTCAACGTCGCACTGCCCGACCTGAGCCGGCAGCTCGACGCCACCACCCGTGACCTGCAGTGGGTCGTCGACGGTTACAACCTGGCCTTCGCCGCGCTGGTGCTGACGGCGGGCTCGCTCGGCGACCGGTTCGGCCGCCGGCCCGCCCTGCTGCTGGGGCTGGCCGGCTTCGCCGCCACCAGCGCGGTGGGCGCCGCTGTCGGTTCGCCCGCCGCGCTGGTGGCGGTGCGCTTCGCGATGGGCGCGTGCGCGGCGGCCATCTTCCCGACCACCCTGTCGGTGATCAGCAACACCTTCCCCGACCGCCGCTCCCGCGCGAAGGCGGTCGGGGTGTGGGGTGCCGTCACCGGACTCGGCGTCGCGGTGGGCCCGGTCGCCGGCGGCCTGCTGCTCGCCCACTTCGGCTGGCCCTCGGTCTTCCTCGCCCTGGTGCCGGTGACCCTCGTCGCCCTGGTGGCGGCCTGGGCCTGGGTGCCCGAGTCGAGCAGCCCGAGCTCGGCGCGGCTGGACGTCCCCGGGCTGGTGACGTCCTCGGCCGCCGTCGGCGTCCTGGTCTACACGATCATCGAGGCGCCCAGCCGCGGCTGGGGCGCCCCGGCGACGGTGGCGGGCTTCGCGGCAGCGGTCGCGCTCACCGCCGCGTTCATCGTCATCGAGCGGGGCCGGGCCCATCCGATGATCGACGTGACGCTCTTCCGCACCCCGGCCTTCTCGGCCGCCAGCGGCTCGGTCACCCTCGCCTTCTTCGCCCTCTTCGGGTTCATCTTCCTGGTGACCCAGTACTTCCAGTTCATCCGCGGCTACGGCACGCTCTCCACCGGCGTCCGCGTGCTGCCGGTCGCGCTGACCATCGCGCTCGGCTCGCTCGGCGGCGTCGCCCTGGCGACCAGGGTGGGCACCCGCGCCGTGGTCACGGCCGGCCTCGCCCTGCTCGGCACCTCGTTCGCGTGGATCGCCGCCTCGTCGACCTTCGCCCCGTACCCGCAGGTCGTCGGCCAGATGGTGCTGCTCGGCCTGGGCCTCGGGCTCACCACCGCCCCGGCCACCGAGTCGATCCTGAGCGTGCTGCCACCGGCCAAGGCGGGTGTCGGCTCGGCGGTCAACGACGCCACCCGTGAGGCCGGCGGCACGCTCGGCGTCGCGGTGCTCGGCTCCGTCTTCACCTCCCTCTACGCGAGCCGGCTCGCCGACGGCCCCTTCGCCGCCCTGCCGTCCCACACCGCCGACGCGGCCGAGGGCTCGGTCGCCTCCGCGCTCGGCACGGCGGCCTCCCTCGGCCGAGGGGACCTGCTGGCGGCCGTCCAGACCTCCTTCATGGACGCCTTCCACCTCGCCTGCCTGGTCGGCGCGGGCGTCTGCCTCCTCGGTGCGGTCGTCGCCCGCCTGGCCCTGCCCGGCCGGGCCCCGGCCGCCACCCCGGCGGTGGTCCAAGGCGCAGCGGCGGCGCCCGCCCCGTCGGCGCCCGCTCCGGCCACGATGGCACCGGCCGCTGCTGCTGTGCCCCGGGCCGCGCCTACCCTCCCCGCACCGGACGCCGGGCCCGGCCCGGGCGGCGGGCCCGCGCGCTGAGGCCGGAAGCCGGACGGTACCCGAAGCCTCTCGAAGCCTCCGAAACCGCGAAACCGCCCGCCGGCCGTGACGGCCGGCGGGCGGGGGCGAGGGGTTCAGTGCTTGGTCGCGTCCTTGACCTTCTCGCCGGCCTGCTTCAGGTCGCTCTTGATCTGTTTGCCCTTGCCGCTCGCGGTCGCGACCGGGTCGCCGATCGCTCGGCCGGTGGTCTCCTGGGCCTTGCCCTTGGCCTTCTCGCCCATGTTGCGCATCTTCTTGGCGGTGCTCACTGCGGACTCCTCCCACTTCGGGACTGCCTTTCCGTCCCGAGCGTCTGCCCCGGACGGCGGAATTCACACACCCGACTCAGCCCGGATGCTCCGGTGCCAGCAGCGGGCCCAGGGGGCCGAGATCGAGGTTGAGGTCGCCGGGTTCGAGGCCGAAGTGGTCGCGCAGCTCGGCCATCCGCTCCTCCAGCGCCATCAGGGTGAGCCCGATCGCCTCGACCTGCTCCTCGTCGAGCCCGCCCTCGTCCACCCGCCGGATCGCCTGGCGCTCCATGAGTTCGCGGAGCAGCTCGACCACGGTGAGCACCAGGCAGGCCAGGTCCCGGCCGACGCCCTCGGGGTCGACCGCCACCCGGCGGGCCACCGAGCGGTCGCCGCGGGTGGTGGACGGTTCGCGGCCCCGGCGGCGCGGCGCGGTCACGACGGCTCCCGGTCCGGTTCCGCGGGGCGGGCGGCCGCCCGGACGGAGGAGATCAGGGCCCGCAGGCTGATCCGCACCAGGTCGACGTCGGCGATCGAGAGGGTGATCTCGCCGGCGATCACCACGCCGCCGGCCAGCACGCGGTCGAGCAGGTCGACCAGGGCCACGTTCTCGTTGCGGACGACGGACCGGCCGGCCGGTGGCGGCGGCGGGATCACGGCCGGCTCCAGGCTCCGGGCGGGCCGGCGAAGGAGTACGGCGGCCACGGGCCGCTCAACTCCAGGCGGAGCCCGGGAAACCGCCCGGCGCAGTCGTCGAGCGCGGCCTCGAACGCGGCCCGCCGTTCGCCGTCGACCAGGTAGGCCCCGTTGAGCACGGCCGGCCCGCGTCCGGCCGACGCCTCCGCGGGCTGCGGGGGGTGGGAGACCGCCTCGTCCGCGGCTTCGGCCAGCACGCGGTGCACGGCCTCGGCGGCCTCGTAGCCGCGCTGCAGCTCCGCCTCCCGGTCGCGGCGCCGGTCGCGGCGCCGCAGCAGGTACGCGGTGCCGGGGCGCTCCTGGTCGGCACCGCCGGCCGCGGGCTCGTCCGGGGCCTCCGTGGTGCCGAGGTGGGCCTTGACCCCCCACTCGGCGCGTCCGGTGATCCGCCGCAGGGCGTCGAGCAGCTCCACCCGGTGTTCGCGCAGTACCACGGCGGTCCGCCGGTCGTCCCGGTGGAGGGTGGCGAAGCGCGCGGGCAGCGTCGCCGACGTGCTGCTCAGCACCTCGACGACGTGGTGGTGGCGGAGCACGGCCGGTTCGAGCCAGGACGCGTCGCCCAGCCGGGCGCGCAGCGGCTCCTCGTCGAAGTCGGCCCGGGGAACGGCTCCGACGACCGCGGCGAGGCCGGGAACGGTGACGGTGTGCGGCAGCTCGCCGGCCACCCCGGTGAGGCCGGCGGGCACGGCGACGCCGCCGGGAGCCACCGCGTACAGCCAGGTGGCGTCGGTGCTGGGGGTCGGGGTCATGGCGGGTCGGCTCCCCGGGTTCGTTTCTCGGCCGGCCCGGCGGGGGCGCTACGGGTCCGCCGCGGGGCGGCCGAAGCCGTTCGTCGGGGTGCCGCTGAGCGGTCCCGGGGTTCTTCCGCCGGGAGATCCTCGGCCGGCCCGCCGTCCGGCCCGCCGCCGTCCGCCGCCTGCAGCTCGCCGATCCGACGGCGCAGCCGGCGGTTCTCGGCGGCCAGGTCACGGGCCCCGGAGGAGAGGCTCGGATCGTGCTCCCACCAGTCGATGCCCATCTCGCGGGCCCGGTCCACGGATGCCACCAGCAGGCGGATCCGAATGGTGAGCAGCTCGATGTCCAGAAGATCCACCCGGATGTCCCCGGCGATCACGATGCCCTTGTCCAGCACGCGCTCCAGCAGATCGGCGAGGTTCGCCGGCTGCGGGGCGTCCGGGGGACGGCGGGCCGGCGGGTACGGTCCGCCCCACGAGGGATCGGTCATGAGGGCTCCTCCTCAGGTCGGGCCGCTCCGCGGCCTGTGCCCGTCCCGCTCCTCCGACTACCTGCTCCGCGCGAGTTGCCTACGGCGGGCGGGGCGTTCGTTCTGCTCGTCCTGCTCGTCCGCGTAGCCCTCGTCGTCGTACTCGTCGCCCTCGTCGTACTCCTCCTCGTCCTCGTCGTAGGACTCCACGGGGCGGTCCTCGTCGTAGGGCTCGTCGTCGTAGTCCTCCTCCGCCTCGTCGTCGTAGTCCTCCGCCTCGTCGTCGGCCGCGCGGTCGTCCTCCTCGCCGTCGTCGGGTTCCCCGTCCTCCGGGGACTCGGGCTGCTCCTCGTCCGCCTGCTCCTCCTCTTCGAGGGCGTCCTCGTGCGTCTTCACGACGTCGCCGTCGCGGATCTCGCCGCGCCAGCCCTCCACGCCGTCCTGGTCCAGGATCGTGCGGGTCATCACATGCCGCCGGAAGTGCTTGAGTTCCAGCCGGGTCCGGCGGCCCTGGGCACGCCACAGGTTGCCGGTCCGTTCGAACAGGCCCTGCGGGTGGTACTCCAGGCACAGCAGGATCTTGGTGAGGTTCGGGGCCAGCTCGTGGAAGGTGACCGAGCCGTCGACGTGGCCCTTCGCACCCTTGGAACGCCAGACGATCAGCTCGTCGGGCACCTGCTCGACGATCGTCGACTCCCAGGTGCGGTGCGACAGGAAGATGCCGGCCTTCCAGGCGATCTTCTGGTCGGACTCCTGCTCCACACTCTCCAGCCGCTTCGTGAAGCGGGGGAAGTCCTGGAACTGCGTCCACTGGTTGTAGGCGACCCGGACGGGGACGCCGACCTCGATCTCCTCCACGATGTTGGTGACCTTGAGCTTCCCGCCCTTGCCACCACCCTTGCCGCCGCCTTTGCCGCCACCGGTCAGGCTGTTGGTGACCAGGTGCCGGGCGCCGGCGAGCCCGGCGCCGAGCATCGTCCGCACCGGCGTCCCACCGCCTCCGAAGAGGCCGGGGCCGCCGTTCTCGACGTAGTCGAGCAGCCGCTCGGTGAGGTCGCCCACCTTATTGGTGGCGACCGCGACCGCGCGTTCGCCCGCGGCAACGGCCAGCTCGCGGGTCTGGTCGAGCAGCTGCTCGGTGGGCAGCTTCTCCAGAACGTCGACCAGTGCGCTGCCGCCGCGGTCCTCGTCCTGCCTTGCCATCGTCCTCAACTCCGTCCGCGTGCGGTGGCACGCGCTGTCGTCTTCTTCGCCGTGCTACCGGCGGACTTCCGTGCGGACGACGCGGAGGAGGCGGCCTTGCGGGCGGGTGCCTTGCCGGCCGCCGTCTTGCGAGCCGTGGCCGTCTTGCGTGCGGGAGCCTTGGTCGTGCGCTTCGCGGCGTCGGCCTTGGTGGAGGCGGCGCCCTTCGCGGAAGCGGCCTTCTTGCCGGCGCTCGCCCGGGTGGACCGGGTGCCCGCCGACTTGGACTTGGCCGCCCCGGCGGAGGACGAGGACGCCCGCGTACGCTTCTTCGGCTCCTCCTGCGGCTCCTCCTGCGGCTCCTCGTCGGGCTCCTCGCGTTCCTCCTCGGGCTCCTCGTCGAATGCGTCCTCGGGTTCCTCCTCGGGCTCTTCTCCGAGGCGCTCGGTGCCCGCGCGCAGGTCCTTCGTGCGCTGCTTCAACCGGTCGGTCAGCGCGCCCACCTGGTGGCTCGCGGCGGTGACCGCGGCCTTCTTGCCCGCCTCGGCGAGCTCCCCCTGGACGCTCCCGGCCAGCTCGCGGAGCTGGGGGGAGGCGTCGACGAGCTGGCCGAGGAGCACTCCCGGATTGGTACTGAGTCGTTTGCCTGCGGCCATTCCGGCCAGGGCCAGTGCCCACCGGGCCTTGTGCAAGCGCCCGAGGAGGTAGCCCCCGCCAACAGCTATGGCGAGTTTGGCGTTGTTCATGGTCGTCACCCGTGGGTCGTACTGGCCCGTCGCGGCGGGCCCCTGTGTGTGGCCGTGCTGCCTACCCGGCCGCGACCGCAGCAAACGGCGCCACGGGACGAAAGACACGGGAAGGACCACCGTGCCCGCACGGACCGGGCCGGGAACCTGCGAAGCGACCGGGCGTTCCTGCGGGAGGTTTGAACGGAGCCCGTCCCGGTCACACGCACGGCAGCCCGTCCCCGTGGCGAGCCCCGACAAGGAAGAGGCAGACGAGCCCGGACGCCGGACCAGCGCTCGGGCTCCCCGGCGCCCCGTCCCGGCGTTCTTCCTCCGGAGGCCCGGATGAACCCCGTCGAACGCGTCCTGCGGTCCTTCGACCGCGCCCAGCAGCGCCGCACCTTCCCGGCCCTCGTCATCGGCGTGATCAAGAAGTACGGGGACGACCGGGGAGGCCTGCTGGCCGCCCTGATCACGTACTACGCCTTTCTCGCCCTGATCCCGCTGCTGCTCCTGCTCAGTACCGTCCTCGGCTTCGTCCTGCACGGCAATCCGTCTGCCCAGCAGGCGGTGGTGGACTCCGCGCTCGCCGACTTCCCGATCATCGGCAGCCAGCTCCGGCAGAACGTCCACTCCGTCGAGGGGAGCGGGATCGCCCTGATCGTCGCCCTGCTCGGACTGCTCTACGGTGTCCTCGGCGTGGCCCAGGTCCTCCAGCACACGATGGCCGAGGTGTGGAACGTGCCGGGCACGCGCCGTCCCGGCTACTGGGGTCGCCTGGCCCGAGCCCTGCTCCTGTTCGCGACGCTCGGCACCGGCCTGGTCCTGGCCACCGGCGCGGCGACCCTCACCGGCACCACACTCGGGGGGACGGCGGCCCGCGTCGGCTCCCTGCTGCTCTCGGTGGTGATCAACACGGCGCTCTGCTTCACGTGCTTCCGCATCCTGACGCCGGGCGAGGTCCCGAGCCGCGGACTGTGGCCCGGCTGCCTTGCCGCGGGGCCGGTCTTCACCCTGCTCCAGGCTTTCGGCGCTCTCCTGGTCAGCCATCAACTGCGCCACGCCTCGCAGATCTACGGGTTCTTCGCGACGGTGATCGGCCTGCTGTTCTGGCTCTATCTCACCGCGCAGGTGACGGTCTACGCGGCCGAGACCAATGTGGTCGTGGCCCGTCGGCTGTGGCCCCGGAGCCTGCTCCAGCCTCCGCTCACCGGCCCGGACGAGGAGGTCCTGGAGGCGATCGCCCAGCAGGAGCAGCGCCGCCCCGAACAGCGGGTCGAGGTCGACTTCGTCGACGAGGACGAGTCCACGGGCGACTCCTCCGGGACCGGCGACGGCGGAAGGGCCGGCGACAGCGGTAGGGCCGGCGGGAAGGGCGGCCGCTGACCGGGCCGGCCGCCGGACGCCGTCGCCTCAGGCCGGGTGACCGGGCTCGACGCCGCGGACGTCGCGGTAGGTGAGCGCCGTCGCGTGCGCCGGGTCGTTGCGGGCGGTGATCGGATCGAGCAGGAACCCGGTGTGGTCGCCCCAGTCGGCACGGTCGAGGACCTGGCCGACGAACCAGGCCGGCACACCGGACAGCAGCGGTACGCCGCCCGGCCCCGGGATCCATGCGGCGGTGGCGAACTTGTCCACCTCGTCGCCGGTGGCGGAACCGAAGAGCTCGGCGAGGCCGTGCCCGGGCGGCACCAGGTGGACCGCGACGAACCGGGCCCGGGCCGCCACCCGGTGCGTGTGATTGGCCTTGGAGATCCAGACCACGAAGCGGGCGGGGTGGATCGAGCACTGGCCGGCGAACCCGACCAGGCAGCCGGCCCGCTCGCCGTCGACGGCGGTGGTGACGATGTGGACCGGGTAGTCCAGGGCGTCGACGAAGGCCTGGAATCCACCCGGGTTCGCGCTGTCCGCGGCGCTGCTCATGGCGCTCGATCCTTGACGCTGGTGGTGGCGGTCATGGCGGGGTCACTCCGGGCGGGCGCCGGCGGCGACCTGGCGCAGGGTGTGGCCGGTCCGGGCCGAGCGGGCCCGGTACGGGTCGGGTGTGCCGCCGGCCGCCGCGCGGGTGTCGGCGTGCTTGACCAGCAGCCAGGCCTCCCGGTCGCTGCCGTTGGCGCGGGCGCGGATCCGGGTGAGCGAGTAGCCGCCGTGCAGTTTGTGCCCGTCGAGGTGGAACGAGGCGTGCCCGTCGGCGAGTGCCTCGGTGAACGGCACGGGCCGGCCGTCACGGTCGGTGGTCAGATTGCGGTAGGTGCCCTCGTCCCAGACGATCACGGTGCCGGCGCCGTACTCGCCGTGCGGGATGACGCCCTCGAAGGTGCGGTACTCCAGCGGATGGTCCTCGGTCGGGGTGGCCAGGCGCTTGTCGTGCGGATCGGTGGAGGGGCCCCTGGGGACGGCCCAGGACTTCAGCACGCCGTCGGCCTCCAGCCGGAAGTCGAAGTGCATGGTGCGCGCGTCGTGGATCTGCACCACGAACCTGGGCCCGTCCCGGGACGGGGCTCCCCGCTCGCCGCGTGGTTCGGCGGTCCGGGAGAAGTCGCGTCGGCGGTGGTAGTGCTCCAGGGCGTCCTCGGCGGCCATCGTCTCCTCCCGGGGTCGGGCCGGGCTGCTTCGACGCCGAGCGTCTACCCCGGATACGCGTTCTCAGCCGCCCGGCGGCGCTCCGTGTCGCGACGCGCTCCACGGGCGGTCGGTCACAGCTGCGCGGCGAGGGCCACCAACAGGACGGCCGTGCCCACCGCCAGCCAGGCCACGTAGTCGCCCAGGAGCCCCGAGTGCAGCCGGCGCAGGGGCAGGACGGTCGCCCGGTACAGCCCGCCGGTGCCGCGCCGGGGGTCGCGGCGGAGCGCGGCGGCGGAACAGGCCCACGTGTCCGACCGTGGAGAACGCCGGCATCCGCTTCAGGTGCCGCTGCTGCCAGCACATGACGGCGCCGACCAGCGCCGTCAGCACGCCGAACGCGAGCGCCGCCGCCACGCGCGGGATCACCGTGCCGGACCACCCGTTCGCCGGACGGCGGCACCGGAACGTCCGATGATCGGGTGGTCGGGTTCCGTCATTTCCGGACCGGCTCTCCGCCGTGCGGCGGGGCCTGCCCGAGGGTGAGGTATGTCTCGTGGGGAGGCCGTGTGCAGTGGCCGTTGTGACGTCGCAGCTTCTGGACCGGCAGGATCAGCCAGCAGGTCGCGAACCAGAGCCCGACGCCCCCCGCGATCCAGCCCGCGAGCGCCGACCCGGTCGCCACCCGCAACAGGAGCAGCACGGCCGAGCCGATCGTCAGGGCCAGCAGGACCAGGCCGATGGCGACCAGCCTGGCAGCGGAGTCGACGAGTTGAGGCTTGAGCAGGTGCCCGGCGAAGATCCGGTGGTAGGCGACCGGCGCGGTCAGCGCACCCGTGGCGAGCGCCCCGAGGACGACGGTGCTCACGTACAGTCCGCGGTCGAAGGCGCTCAGCTGCGTGAAACGGGGCATGAAGACGACGCTCAGCAGGAACCCGAAGAGGACCTGGGAGCCGGTCTGGGCGACGCGGACCTCCTGGAGCAGGTCGCCCCAGCGCCGGTCGGCCCGTTCCTCCGCCGACTCCCGGCGGCCGGTCCGGGGCCGGCGGCCGCGGGCGTTCCGCCCGGTGTCGGGTGTCGTCATGGTGGCCGCCTCCTCCTCCCCGGTACCCGTGGCCGTCGTGCGGCCGTGCCGGTACGTGTAGCCGCGCCGGAGTCGGGCAAACGCGGGGCATGGAGGACGAGCACGTGTCGTGGCCGGCCGCCCCGGAGGCCGCCCCGACGGACCCCGTGCGCGCACCCGGGCGCGCCGCGCGGCATCATGGGCGGGACGGCACGTCTTCTTACCGACCGGACCGGGAGCCCGCCATGCCACGGCCAGCCGAGGAGCCCATCGGGGGCGAGGAGGTCCATTCCAGGCTGCGGGTGGCGGTGGGCCGGGACGGGGCGGTGCGGATCGTCACCGTGGCGGGCGAACTGGACCACGACACGGCGGGGGAGCTGCGGACGGCGCTCGCCCGGCTCGTGGACAACGGGATCAAGCGGATCCTGGTCGACTTCGGTGACCTGCGGTTCTGTGACTCCACAGGGCTGAACCTCCTCCTGCGGGCACGACTCGATGCCGAGGCGGCCGGGCTGAGCCTGGAGGTGGCGGACCTGCAGCCGGCCGTGGCCAGGCTGTTCGCGATCACCGGGGTCGACAGCGTGATCCGGATCCACCCCGACCGTGGGACGGCGCTGAAGGCGCCGGGCCCGGGCGCCGGACCGGGGGACGAAGGCCGGCCGCCCCCTGCGTCCGCCGACGAGGCGTGAGGGGGCCCAGATATGAGGTGGCCCGAGAAGGACGCGCGAACGGCCGGTACGGAGCAGACCAGGTGCCTCGTCCTCGCCGGCAGCGAGGGTGCGGTGCTGCGCTGCCGGGACTTCAGCCGGGCGGCGCTGCTCCTCTGGCACTGGCTGCCCGCGACCGACGAGGAGCAGCGCGCCGTCACGGAGGACGTCCTGCTGATGGTCTCCGAGCTGGTCACCAACGCCTGCCTGCATGCCCCGGGCGGCCCGCGGGAGCTGCGCCTGTACTGGGACGGCGTCCGGCTGCGGGTGGAGGTCGCGGATGCCAGCCCGGTGCCGCCGCGCCTGCTCGTGCACAGCGACCCGGCCCGGCCCGGCGGGCACGGCCTGCGGGTGGTGGACCGGCTCGCCCGGGCGTGGGGCTCGCTGCCCGAGGGCGGCGGGAAACTGGTCTGGCTGGAGGTTCCGTCCCCGCTCGACCACCAAGTCCGTCCGAATTGACGGCAGCGCCGACGACGGAGGGCGCCGCCAAGCGGGCAGGCTTCAGCCGCCCGTCACCGCGGCCCCGGGTGCGGTTCCGGCGGTGGTGCCGGGTCGGGATCGGGGAACGGGGGGATCGGCGGTGGAATCGGGTCCGGTCCTTCGCCGGGCCGCGGCGCGGGATAGGGGTGGGGGATCGGCTCCGTGTCCGGATCAGGGGGTGTTGGGATGGTCATGACGTCCTCCCTCCGGATCGCCGCCATGGCTGCCCGCGCGTCTTCCCTGGAGGTACGGCCGCAAACCGCCGGAGGCCCGGGTCGCGGCGCTGCTCCTGTAGGCGCGGCGTTAGGAGCGGGTCCGTCCGGGTAGGCGCGGTCAGGTGAGCGTGGCCGGTGCCGGGACGAAGAGGATGATCCTCGGGAGCTGACGTGACGGACGAGGCCGCGAGGAGCACGAGCACCACGACACCGGAGGGTGCGAGGGAGGTGCGGTCACATGGCTCGGGCCCGGCTGCCCGCTGTGCCGCGCTCCCTCGCGGGGCCACGCGCCCGGTGGTTGCCGCTGTCCGACCGGGCGGGCGTGGTGGCCGACGCCCGGTCCGTGACCGTCGACTTCCTGGCCGACGTGGCCGATCCGTCGGTGGTCGCCGACGCCGTGCTCCTGGTGTCCGAACTCGTCGGCAACGCCATCCGCCACGCCGGACAACCGGGCTGGCTGCTGCTGGTCCGCCGTCCAGGCCTCCTGCGGATCGAGGTGAGTGACTCCAGCTCCAGACCGCCGCGGCCCCGTCGTCCGCGCGGCGCCGAGGCCCCGGGCGGGCTCGGTCTCTTCCTGCTCGGCTGCCTCGCCCTGCAGTGGGGTTGGCGCCCGCTGGGCCCGGGCAAGGCGGTCTGGTGCGAGCTGCGGTTGCCCCCGGGTGACGCCCCGGACAAGTCCTGACGCACCCGGAAGTCCAAGTCCTGACGCACCCCGGAGCTGCGGAGCGCCGTGCCGGGGTTCTGCCGCTGCCCGGCCATTCCCGGACCGGCCGGACGAGCGGAGTGTTCCCCTTCCCCGGGCGGGTAGGCGCCTGGGAGAGCCACCGATTCGGGAGGCCGCCATGGACCTCACCTTCCTGACCCCGCTGCTCGACCGGACCGGCCCCTGGGCGTCGGTCTACCTCGACACCTCCCGCGCCACGGAGGACGCTGCCCAGCGCCGGGCCCTGATCGACCGCTCCGCCGTGCACCGGCTGGCCGGCGCCGGCGCGGACGAACGCACCTGCGCGGCCGTCCGTGACACGCTCGCCGCCGAACCGGCTGCGGACTCCCCGCCGGGGCGGGCGCTGTTCGCCGCGGACGGCGACGTGGCGCTCGACGTGCCGCTCGCGGTGTCGCCGCCGGACGTGGCCGCCACCTGGGCGCCGCTCCCGCACACCGCGCCGCTGCTCGGCCTGCTGGACGACGCCCTGCCACGCTGCCTGGTCGCGTCCGTCGACCGGACCGGCGCGGAGCTGGAGCGGTACGACCTCGGCCGGATGCAGCCGGCCGGTGCCGTGGACGGGGAGCAGTGGCAGGGCCGGGGCCACCGCGCGCCGCCCGCGGACCGCTACGAGTGGCACTACCGCCACCGGGTCGAGGACGCCTGGGACCGGACGGCCGCGGTCATCGCCGACCATCTGGCCCGGGTCTGGCCCGGGAGCGGCGCCGACCTGCTGGTCCTGGCCGGCGGAGCCCGTGAGCGCCGGGCCGTCCACGACCGTCTGCCGCAGCAGCTCCGGGAGGCCACCGTCGAGGTCGATGGCGGAGGCCGGGCCGCGGGCATCGACCGCGCCGCCTTCGACCGGCAGATCCGGCAGGCCTGGGCCGACCACCGGGCCGGCCACCTCGACGAGGTACTGGGGGCCTTCCGAGCGGGTCTGGGCCGTCCCGGCGAGCACGCCACCGACGGCGCCGGCACCGAGACCGCGCCGGGCGCGGCGGCCCAGGGCGTCCCCGCCGTGGTGAGCGCGGCCCGGCAGCACCAGCTCGCGGCGCTGCTCGTCCAGGAGGGCGGCGGAGACCCGGAGCGCCCGGTGTGGGTCGGCCCGGGCCCCGAGCACATCGGCGTCCAGCGCGCCGACGTGCGCGCCATGGGCGTCGGCCACCCCGAACTGGCCCCCGCCGCCGACGCGCTCCTGCGCGCCGCCACGGCGGCGGGCGCGGAGGCCCTGCTGGTGCCCGAGGCGGCCGCCGGCCCGCCCGGCGGCGTCGGCGCCGTCCTGCGGTGGGCCGGCTGAGCCACGTACGCCGGAGCGCCCGAACGGCAACGACCGGAGCGCCCGAACGACCGGGCCGCCTGCACACGAGAGCGCCCGAACGACCGGGCCGCTCCGACCGGTGCTGGTCGGTGCGGCTCCGGCATGCGCGCACGGCCACCGCCGGTAGGGACAGCGAGCCGGCCCGGTTCGCCCGGATCCGTGCACGCCCCGGTTCCCCCGCGGGCCCGTCCCGGTAGCGTGGGCACCTGCAGTCACTCACGGCCGGAGAGTTGGGCCGTGCGGCGGGGTTTACGTTCGGGGCGGGCCTTCGTGATCTTCCGGTAACGCCGTCTTCCTACGGTGCAGACGGTGGGACTCCCCACCGTCGGGCAGCGCGGGTCCGCAGGGGCCCGGGGCCGGCGACGAGGATCGCTACCTGGGAGGGAGCATTGGTGACGGCACCGGGTACGAACCCCGTCGAGAGCGTGCGGACCGTCTGCTCGTACTGCGGCGTCGGCTGCGGGATGCTGCTCGACGTCGCGGTGGACCCGCTGACGGGCCGTCGCACCGTCCTCAAGGCGTCCGGTGACCGGAGCCACCCCGCCAACGCCGGACGGCTCTGCACCAAGGGCGCGACCACCGCGGACATGCTGGCGGCCCCCGGCCGGCTGAAGGCCGCGCTGATCCGGACCGAGCGGGGGGCGGAGGCCGTGGCCGCCGAGGTCGACGAGGCGATCTCCGCGACCGCGCGGCGCCTGCGGGCGGTCCTCGACGAGCACGGTCCGGACGCGCTGGCGTTCTACGTCTCGGGCCAGATGACGCTGGAGGCCCAGTACTTGGCGAACAAGCTCGCCAAGGGCTTCGTCGGCACCCACCAGATCGAGTCCAACTCCCGGCTCTGCATGGCGAGTGCGGGCAGCGGCTACAAGCTCTCGCTGGGGGCGGACGGCCCGCCCGGTTCGTACCAGGACTTCGACCACGCGGACGTCTTCCTCGTGATCGGCTCCAACATGGCCGACTGCCACCCGATCCTGTTCCTGCGGATGATGGAGCGGGTCAAGGCGGGAGCCAAGCTCATCGTGGTGGACCCGCGCCGCACCGCGACCGCCGACAAGGCCGACCTCTTCCTGCAGATCCGGCCCGGCACGGACCTCGCCCTGCTCAACGGGCTGCTGCACCTGTTGGTGGAGAACGGGCACACCGATCCGGAGTTCATCGCGGAGTCCACCGACGGCTGGGACGAGATGCCCGCCTTCCTCGCGGACTACCCGCCCGCCGCCGTCGCCGCGACCACCGGCCTCCCGGAGGAGGACATCCGCCGGGCCGCCCGCCTGATCGGCGAGGCGGGGGAGTGGATGAGCTGCTGGACGATGGGGCTCAACCAGTCCACGCACGGCACCTGGAACACCAACGCCCTGGTCAACCTGCACCTGGCCACCGGCGCCATCTGCCGCCCCGGCAGCGGCCCGTTCTCGCTCACCGGGCAGCCGAACGCGATGGGCGGCCGGGAGATGGGCTACATGGGGCCGGGGCTGCCCGGCCAGCGCTCGGTGCTGGTCCCGGAGGAGCGGGCCTTCGTCGAGGAGCTCTGGGGCCTGCCCGCCGGGACGCTGCGCGCCGAAGCCGGCCGGGGCACCGTGGACATGTTCGAGCGGATGGCCGAGGGCGAGATCAAGGCCTGCTGGATCATCTGCACCAACCCGGTCGCCTCGGTCGCCAACCGGAAGACCGTCATCGCCGGCCTGGAGGCCGCCGAACTCGTCATCACCCAGGACGTGTTCGCCGACACCGAGACCAACGCCTACGCCGACGTGGTCCTGCCCGCCGCCATGTGGGCGGAGTCCGAGGGGGTGCTGGTCAACTCGGAGCGCAACCTCACCCTGGCCCGGCCCGCCGCCCGGCCGGTCGGCCAGGCGTTGCCGGACTGGCAGATCATCGCCCGGATCGCGTGCGAGATGGGCTTCGAGGAGGGCTTCGGCTACGCGAGCGCCGAGGAGGTCTTCGAGGAGATCAAGCGCGCGTGGAACCCCAAGACCGGCTGGGACCTGCGCGGGGTGACGTACGGGCGGCTCCGCGAGACCCCCGTGCAGTGGCCCGCGGCCCGGACCGACGGTCCGGACCGCAATCCGATTCGCTACCTCAACGACGGCGTCAGCCAGACCCTGCTGGAGCGGCCGGACGGCAGCCGGCCGCGGCTGGCCTTCCCGACGCCCACCGGCCGCGCCTCCTTCTTCGCCCGGCCGCACCTGCCGGCCGCCGAACTGCCGGACGACGACTACCCGTTCGTGCTGAACACCGGCCGCCTGCAGCACCAGTGGCACACCCTCACCAAGACCGGCAAGGTCGCCAAGCTCAACCGGCTCGACCCCGGCCCCTTCGTCGAGGTCCATCCGCAGGACGCCGAGGCGCTGGGCGTCACGGACGGCGACCACCTGGAGGTCGCCTCCCGGCGAGGCCGCGCGGTGCTGCCGGCCGTCGTCACCGACCGCGTCCGGCCGGGCGACTGCTTCGCGCCGTTCCACTGGAACGACCTGTTCGGCGAGTACCTCAGCATCAACGCCGTCACCAGCGACGCGGTGGACCCGATCTCCTTCCAGCCGGAGCTCAAGGTCTGCGCCGTCGCCCTCCGTGCGGTGGCGGCACCCGAGCCGGTGGCGTCCGCCGCCCCGGCGGACTCCGCCGTCCCGGCGGCGCGGCGGCCGCTCGAGGCGGGAGTCCCGGAGCCAGCCGGTGAGCAGGCGGGCGTTCCGGAGCCGGTCGCGGCGGTGGCCAGGCTGCTCGGCGTCGCCGACCTCGCACCGCCCGCGCTGACCGGCATCGAGCGGACGTACGTCGCCGGCTTCCTCTCCGGACTGCAGTCCGCGCCCCCGCCGGCCGGTGCCGTGCCCGTGCTCCCGGCCCGGGTCCCGCTCGACCCGGAGCACGCCGGCTGGATCAACGGCGCCCTGGCCGGGGCGTACTCCCGAACGGAGGCGGGTGGGCGAACCGAGGCGTACTCGCGACCCGAGGCGGGCGGGCGCACCGAGGCGGGCGGGCTCGGGACCGCCCAGGCCCACGACGTGCCGGTGGCGGTCGAGGAGCCGGCCGCACCGGCCCGCACGGTCCTCGTGCTGTGGGCCTCCCAGACCGGCAACGCCGAGGAGGCCGCCGCCGGGGCCGCGGACCGTCTGGCGGCGGCGGGCTGGCAGCCGCTGGTCCTCGGCATGGACGAGGCCGGGCCCGGAACGCTCGCCGACGGGGCGCCGGTCCTCCTGATCACCAGCACCTTCGGCGACGGAGAGGCCCCCGACAACGGGTCGGCGTTCTGGGACCGACTCACCGGGGACGGCCTCCCCGGCGCCGGCGGACTGCGCTACGCCGTGCTCGCCCTCGGCGACTCCAGCTACGACGACTTCTGCGGCCACGGCCGGCGACTCGACCAGCGCCTCGGCGAGCTCGGCGCGGTCCGGCTCGCCCCCCGGACCGACTGCGAGCCCGACTACCAGGAGGCGGCCGACCGCTGGCTCGACGAGGTGCTCACGGCCCTGGCCGGACACGCAGCCGACGCCCCCTCGTCGGCGCCTCCCGGGTCGGCCCCGGCCGCGGAGCCGGCCACGGCCGCTGCCGCCCCCGCCGTCCGCCCGACGGCCCCGACGGCCCCGACGACCGGCTCCGGGTACTCCAAGGCCTCGCCGTTCGGCACCCTGCTGGTCGGCAACCGGCTGCTCAGCCTCCCGGGTTCCGCGAAGGAAGTCCGGCAGCTCGCCTTCGCCACCCGCGGCGGCGACCACGGCGACCTGGTCTACGAAGCGGGCGACGCGCTCGGCGTCCGGCCGGTCAACAGCCCCGAGCTCGTGGCGGAATGGCTCGCCGTCACCGGGCTCGACCCGGACGACGCCGTGGCGCTCGGCGACGGGGGAGCGGTCCCGTTCGCCGAGGCCCTGCGGAGCCGCCTGGAGATCGCCAGGATCACCCCGGACCTCCTGCGGTTCCTGGCCGAGCGCTCCGGCGACCGCGAGCTCAAGCGGCTGCTGCGCCCCGACAACACGGGCGAGCTGGCGAAGTGGAGCTGGGGCCGGCAGGCCGTGGACGTCGTCGGCTCGCTGCCAGTGCGGGCCCGCGCCGAGGAGTGGGCCGGCGTAATGAAGCGCCTCCAGCCCCGGCTGTACTCGATATCGTCGAGCCCGCTCGCCCACCCGGACGAGGTCCGGCTGACCGTCTCGGTGGTGCGCTACCCCAACGGCTCCGGGCGGACCAGAACGGGCGTCTGCTCCGCGTACCTCGCGGACCGCGCGGACGACGGGCCGGTGCCCGTCTTCGTCCGGCGCTCCCCGCACTTCCGGCCCCCGGCCGACCCGGCAGCACCGATGATCATGGTCGGCCCTGGCACTGGTGTCGCGCCCTTCATCGGCTTCCTGGAGGAGCGCCGGGCCGCCGGCCACTCCGGGCCGAACTGGCTGTTCTTCGGCGAGCAGCGGGAGGCCACCGACTTCTACTACCGCGAGGAGCTCGCCGACTTCCGGGCGTCGGGACACCTGGACCACCTCGACCTCGCGTTCTCCCGCGACCAGCGGAACAAGGTCTACGTCCAGGACCGGATGCGCGAGCACGGGCTCCGGCTCTGGGACTGGCTGCAGAACGGCGCCCACTTCTACGTCTGCGGGGACGCCTCCCGGATGGCCAAGGACGTCGACCGGGCCCTGCACGAGATCGCCCGGACCCACGGCGGCCTCACCGAGGAGGCGGCCGCCGCCTACGTCAGTCGGCTGGCAGCCGACAAGCGCTACGTCCGGGACGTCTACTGAGGACCCAGGACCCAGGACCCAGGGTCCGGCTCCGTCACGGCACCGCGACGGTGAGTTCGGCGAGGTCGTCGACCACGGCCGCCAGACGGCCGCCGTGGCGTTGCAGGGCTTGCCGCTGGCGGACGGCGCCGGTGCCGAGCCTGCGCAGCCGGGCGAGGGCCGACTCCACGGCGGCCAGGTCCCCGGCGGCGGCAAGCCCGGGGGCGGCCCGCTCCAGGAGCCGGTCGACGAGCGCGGTCATCGGGGCGTGCCGGCCGGTGCACGGATCCATCCCGTCCCCGGCGAGGCCGGTCCGCGCGGCCTGCCAGTGGGCGGCACCGACCACGCCGCAGGGCAGGTCGGGCGCCGGCCGGCCGGCCCCGACCTCGCCGAGCAGGACGGCGGAGAGGCCGCGCAGCAGCCCCGCGAGCAGCACGACGGTGTCCAGGTCGGCGTTGACGTCGGCGATCCGCACCTCCAGCGTCGGGACGTGCTCGGAGGGCCGCGCGTACCAGTAGATCATTCTGCGGTCGAGCAGTACCCCGCACTCCACCAGGGCGTCCGCCAGCGCCTCGTACTGCGCCTCGTCCAGGACCGGGGGCGGACCGACGGTGGGCCAGCGCGCCCACTGGACGGTGCGCCAGCTGGCGAAGCCGCTGTCGCGTCCCGCGGAGAAGGGGGAGTTGACCGCGAGCGCCTGGACCACCGGCAGCCAGGGCCGCAGGTGGTTGCAGAGGGCCAGCGCCTGCCCGCGCCCTTCCGTGCCCAGGTGCACGTGGCAGCCGCAGAGCGCGCCGTCGTAGCCGTCCAGCACGCCGGCGTAGCGGGCCGCCATCCGCCGGTAGCGCGGGCTGTCGGTGATGCGGCCGGGGCCCGGCCCGGAGAGCACCGGCGTGCCGGAGGCCACCAGCAGGCAGCCGGCGTCGGCGGCGGCCTCCGCGAGGACCGAGCGCAGGCGGGCGAGGTCGGCGCGCAGGTCGTCGAGCCGTTCGGCCGGGCGGCTGCTCACCTCGACCTGGACGGGGTAGAACTCGTTCTGGACCTGGTCGCCCAGCACGTCGGCGGCGGCCGCGATCACCTGGGGTGCCCGCTCGACGGGCAGCCGGGTGCGCCGGTCGACCAGCAGGAACTCCTCCTCCACACCCACCGTCGGCACGACCGGCGGTGTGCCCGTCCCGGTCACCGCGGCTCACCGCCCCCGGGCCGGCGCCCCGGCGGCGGCGCCGAGCAGGGCGGCCGCCCCGCCCGCCGCCGGCAGGCCGTGGTGCTGGGAGGCCCACAGCTGCGCACGCAGGCCAGGCCCACGCCCGCGGTGGCACCGGTGATGACCACGGTCCGGGGTTGTGAACGGGCGGGGATCGTCATGGCCCGCGTCTTGCCTGCCGGGCGCCGCCGAAACGTCGGCCGGTTCACGCCTGCCGGCGGGTCTGCGCGTGTGTGACGGCGGCGCGGCTGGGTAGGCGCGGCTCACGGGCGGCGGACACGCCCGGTGACCGACCGGCCGCGGGCCGAAGCCCAGCGACCCGACGGTCTCCCGCACGATGGTCACCCGCCGGCCGACGGCTCCGTGGCGGGACCTCGGCCGGAGACACCCATCCCCGACCAGGCGCCCTTGACCGGGCGCGAGGAGGCCCGGATGGCCGGCTTCGGGACACGCCCGCTGCCGGGCCCCGCCCGGGGTCCGGAGCGCACCGTCCGGCTGCGCCTCGGGGGCCGTTCGGCCGCGGTGCAGCGCAGTCGCGACTTCTGCCGGGCGGCGCTGCTGTGCTGGCACTGGCTGCCCGCCGCGGACGAGGAGCAGCAGGACGCTGCCGCGGACGTCGTGCTGATGGTCTCGGAACTGGTCACCAACGCCTGTCTGCACGCTCCCGGGGGCCCCCGCGAGCTGCGGTTGCGCTGGAACGGCCTGCGGCTGCGGGCGGAGGTCGCCGACGCCAGCCCGGTACCGCCGCGCTTCCGCCCGCGGTCCGACCGGGGGCGTCCGAGCGGCTACGGCCTCCGGGTGGTGGACCGGCTCGCACGCGCCTGGGGCTCGGTGCCCGAGGGGTGCGGAAAGGCGGTCTGGATGGAGGTGGCGTCCCCGATCGACCACCACGTCCGCGCGGTCCCGGCCGGGCACCGGCGCTGAGCCGCGCACGCCGAGCCGGACCTTGACCGCACGCTGAGCTGCACATGATTCCCCGGGGCACGGTCGCCCCTCCTTTCTTCGCGGACGTCCTTTCGTCGCGGACGTCGTTGTGCGCGCGCGCCTACCCGGAGGAATCAATACAAACCATCTAAAACGTGAATCAAATGTCGCATATGGGGGTAGAACCGACTTACAGCGGCTGCGGAGGACCCGCCGCCGTTCCCGCACCCCAACGGGTGCCACCGGGACCTTCGCTTGAAGAAGCCGGGCACAGGTCCTGGGGGAAGAAGCCTGAGACGCGCGAGCGCGAGCCCGCACCGTCACACCGGGCGTTCACCCCGATGCCCTGGAGAACCAAGTGCCAGCCCCACTGGAAGCCACCCCGCCCGCGCGCACCCGCCCCGCGGCCGCTCCGTCCTCGGAGCGCCCGCCGGAGCCCGCCCGCGAGCTGCCCTCCGACCTTCCCCTGCGCCCGACCGAGGCCGAGCTGCGCACGATGGGCAAGTCCGAGGCGCGCGAACTCAGTGACGCGCTGTTCGAGCGGCTTGCCGGTCTCGCGCGCGAGACGCACGCCTACAGCTACGTCCGCGGCACGATCATCGAGCTCAACATGCCGCTGGTGCGGTTCATCGCCGCCCGCTTCCGGCACCGCGCCGAGGACATGGACGACATCCTCCAGGTCGGCACGGTCGGCCTGATCAAGGCCGTCGACGGCTACGACCCGGCACGCGGCGTCGAGTTCGTCACCTACGCCATCCCCACCATCGCCGGGGAGATCAAGCGCTTCTTCCGCGACACCTCCTGGCCGGTGCGGGTCCCGCGCAGCATGCAGGAGCTGTACCTCACCGTCGCCCGCGGCTCGGACCGGCTGGAACAGCAGCTCGGCCGCCTCCCGCACCCCGACGAGATCGCCGAGGACCTGCACATCACCGTCGACGAGGCCGTCGAAGGGCTGGTCGCCGGACGCATCTACCGCCCCAACTCCCTGGACGCGCTGCGCGACCCCGACAGCGACGAGACCGGCAGCGCGCTGCTCGACCGCCTCGGCGCCTGCGACCCGGGCATCGAACTCGCGGTCTTCCGCACCGCCGTGCAGCCGCTGCTCGCCCAACTGCCCCGGCGGGAGCAGCTCGTGCTCAAACTGCGCTTCTGGGAGGGCCGGACGCAGTCCGAGATAGCCGAGCGGATCGGTGTCTCGCAGATGCACGTCTCCCGGCTGCTCACCGCCACCCTGACGCGGCTGCGCGAGCAGTTGGAGGACCGCGACGCCCCCGGGTGGGGGGACGAGGGCCAGGATCTTCCGGCCTGAGCCCGCCCGGTCTGCCCGTTCCCACGCCGATTCCCCTCTCGACCCGCGTTTCCGACCCCCCGTAGCGGACAGCCGCGCTGCGGGGGGTTCCGTCTGCAGAAGGAGAGGGAGGAGCACCGCCGCCCCCGGCGACGGACTCCGGCTGACCCCCGCCCGGGCCGCCGAGTACCGCGTCGCTTGAAAGGACGAGCCATGACTTCCACCGCAGCAGCCCTGTTCGACGTCGACGGCACCCTGCTCGACACCACCTACCTGCACACCCTGGCCTGGTGGGAGGCCCTGCGGCAGTACGACCGGACGGTGCCGGCCGCCCGCGTCCACCGGGCCGTCGGCATGGGCGCGGACCAGCTGCTCGACCACCTGCTCGGCGAGCACCGCGACCGCGACGCCGACGAGGCGATCACCGCCGCCCACGACGCCCTCTACGCCAGCCACTGGCCGGTGGTCAGGCCGCTGCCCGGCGCCCCCGAACTGCTCCGCGCCTGCGCCGGACGCGGCTGGCGGATCGTCCTGGCCAGCTCCGCCTCCGAGCGGGAGCTCACCGTGCTGCGGCAAGCGCTCGGCGCCGACGAGGTGATCGCGGCCGTCACCACCGCCGACGACGTGGCCGCCACCAAGCCCGCCCCGGACCTCGTCCGGGCCGCCCTGGACCGGGCGGAGGCCGAGGCCCGGCACGCCGTCTTCGTCGGGGACACCGTCTGGGACGTCGCCGCCGCCGGCCGGGCCGAGGTGCCGTGCGTCGCCGTGGAGACCGGCGGCTTCGCCGCGGCGGAACTCCTCGGCTCCGGCGCCGCCGAGGTCCACCGCGACACCGCCGAACTGCTGGCCGAGCTCGACGGGAGCCTGCTCGGCAGGACCGGCTGACGGAGCCGCCGGGCGCGGACCGTGCCGCCGACCGGCCTGCGCGCTGCGTGAATCCGTGCCGCCCGGGTACCCGCCGGAGCGTCCCACCGGACCGCCCGACCGAGGAGACCCGGGGCCCGCGGCCTCGTCGCGGACGATCAGCGGCCGTAGCCTGGAGGCGTGGAAATGGGAGCACCGACAACCCCGGTCCGGCAGTGGACGTTCCTGACCAGCCACGCCCGCGTGCTCGTCCAGATCGCGCGCGACCCGGGAATCCGGGTCCGGGAGATCGCCGCCCGCTGCCTGCTCACCGAGCGCGCGGTGCAGCGGATCATCGTCGACCTGGAGGCGGCCGGCTACCTCAGCCACGAGCGGCAGGGGCGCGTCAACCAGTACCACGTCATCGCGAGCAAGCAGCTGCGCCACCCGGCCGACAGCGGGCCCACCATCGCCGAGCTGCTGTCCGTCCTGCTGCGCTGAGTCCGACCGGACCGGGTTTGAGTGCGGCGAACGCTGCCGAGACGCCGGAACAGGTGGTGATGGCATGAAACTCGCCCACCCGGCCGACAGCGGCGGCGACCGGCGCAGCCGGTTCGCCAGCTTCGCCGAGGCCGGATCCAACTTCACCGGCTCACTGCTGTTCTCCACCCTGTGCGTCCTGCTGGTCGTGGCGTTCGTGCTGCTCTACGCGGTGGACGCCCCGCTCGGCGTGCAGTTCTTCGTCGGCGACCTGATGTCGGCGGTCACTCTGCTGCTGCTCGCCCTGCTGAAGAACTCCGAGCGCCGGGCCGAGAGGGCCATCCAGCGCAAGCTGGACGCGATCGCCGCCGCGCTCCTGGAGGAGCAGGAGGGCCGCCGGGGCGATGCCCAGGCGGACCTCCGCGACGCGATCCGGATGGAGGACCAGATCTGACCGGCGGCGGACCACCGGGACCGGCGATCCTGGAGGGAGGGAACAGCGACGAAGGGGACGAGGAGGCGGAGATGGCCAGACCCGTGTGGAGCGGCGTGCTCACCTTCGGCCTGGTGACCGTGCCGGTGGCCCTGTACACGGCGACCGAGGACCGCTCGGTCCGCTTCCACCAGCTCCAGCGCGGCACCTCCGACCGGGTCCGCAACAAGCGGGTGAATGAGCGCACCGGCAAGGAGGTCCCCTTCGCGGAGATCGTGAAGGGCTACGAGCTCACCGAGGGCGAGTACGTCGTCGTGGAGCCGGAGGAGCTGGAGCAGATCTCCCCGGGCCGCTCGAAGACGATCGACATCTCCGGTTTCGTCGATCTGGAGGAGATCGACCCGATCTACTTCGACCGCACCTACTACCTCGGGCCGCGCTCCAAGGAGTACGCCAAGATCTACGCCCTGCTGACGAAGTCGCTCGAACGGTCGAACCGCGCCGGGCTGGCCATGTTCGCCATGCGCGGCAAGGAGTACCTGACCGCCGTCCGGGCGGAGCACGGCCTGCTCGAACTGCACACCATGCACTTCGCCGACGAGGTCCGCGACCCCCGGCGCGAGGTCGACGGACTCCCCGGCGAGGACGTGAACCCCACCACCAGGGAGCTGGACACCGCGGAGCAGCTGATCGGCATGCTGGAGGTCGACTGGGACCCGGAGGAGTACCACGACACCTACGCGGAGCAGGTGCGCAAGCTGGTCGAGGACAAGGCCGCCGGCCGCGAGATCGCAGTCTCCGAGGGGCCGCCGGCCGAGGCCACCAACGTGGTCGACCTGATGGACGTGCTGCGCCGCAGCCTGGAGGGCGCCCGGGGCGGGAAGCCGGCGTCCGGTTCTGCGTCCGCCGCGTCGGAGTCCCCGGACAAGGCGCCTGCCGCCAGGAAGGCCGCCGCGAAGAAGCCCGCGGCGAAGAAGCGGTCGGCGGCAAAGCAGGAGGAAGACCTCGACGGCCTCACCAAGGCGGAGCTGTACCAGCGGGCCTCCGACCTCGACATCCCGCACCGCTCCACCATGAACCGGGACGAGCTGCTGGACGCCGTCCGGAAGGCCGGCCGGAAGCACTTGCGCGCTGCGTCCTGAGCCGGCCTGCGCGCTGGCCGTCGCTGCGCGACCCGCAGGTCAACGACCTGCCGGCGGGTCCTGCCTCGTCGTGGTGCGCCAGGGGGCGTCGGGGTGGGTCGGTGCGGGGTCGTCGGCCAGGCGCAGGGCGTAGACGTCACGCCCGCGGTCCGTCTCGTCGGGGACGGGGCCGAGGTAGGCGTGGCCGGTGAGGTGGCACCAGGCGGGCAGGTCGAGCGGGGCCGCCGGGTCGGTGGCGATGACGTGGACGATCGTGCCGCCGGGAGCGCCGGCGATGCGCTTGCGCAGGTGCAGCAGCAGGGTGACGCAGAGCATCCCGCTGCCGTCGACCACGATCGGGGCGTCCTCGCCGCCGGTGGCGGGGGTCATGCGGCGGCTCCCACGGGAACGGCCGACAGGCGCCCTACGAGTAGGACGCCTGTCGGCCGGTCGGCGGTCCGGTCGTCACGCTCTGGGTGACGACCCGCCGCGGTGGTGGTGCTCATCCGCCGAGGCGGGCGAGGAGCAGGCGCGCCCGACGGGTCTTGGCCTCGGCGCGGTTCTTCAGGTACAGCGCGTGGGCGAGCCGGTGCTGCTCGGCCTCACGCATCCGCTCGTCGATGATGGCGCGCGCGGTGTCGAGGTGGTAGTTCATGGCGGTCGTTCCCCCTGCCGGCGGGTGGCCTGCCGATGACTTCGGCATCGGCTCCGAAGGCCCCCCTGCACCTATGATTCTACACCAATCTTCGGGCTGTGGCCGCCAATTCTGAGCCGGGTTGGGGAGTTGTCCTGCTGTTTGAAGGTCTGTCGGTTGGTGAGCATTGGGTGTGCCGGATGTGTCCGCCCGCCGTCCACCGCTGGTCGGGCCGGTTGCCCGGACGCCGCGGGAGCCCGGCCGCGTCAGTGGACGACGTCGAAGACGTTCAGCTGCAGGCCGTTGTCGTAGGCCCGGTGCTCGACCAGCTTGAGCTTCTGGGCGTCCTTGTCCGTGGTGCTGAACAGGCGCTTGCCCGCACCCAGCAGGAGCGGGAAGACCAGCAGGTGGTAGCGGTCGATCAGCCCGGCGTCGGAGAGGCTCCGGTTCAGCGAGGCGCTGCCGTGGATGATGATCGGGCCGCCCTCGGTCTGCTTCAGCGCGGCGACCTCGTCGAGCGAGCGCAGGATCGTCGTCTCGCCCCAGTTCGACACCAGGTCGTCCTCGGTGAGGGTGGTGGAGACGACGTACTTCGGGATCACCTTGTACTCGGCGAAGTCCGCCATGTCCGGCCACACCGGGCTGAACGCCTCGTAGCTGGTGCGGCCCAGCAGCATCGCGGCGGCCTCGCTCTGCTCCCGGCCCTTGATCTCGAACGCCTCGGGCAGGAACTCGGTGTGCTTGAAGGTCCACCCGGAGTTCCGGTAGCCGGGCTCGCCGCCCGGGGCCTCGACGACGCCGTCGAGCGAGATGAAGGCAGTGCTGATCAGGGTGCGCATGTCCGGTGTTCCTTCGGATTCGGTTGCCACGTCTCGGCCGGTCCGTCGACGACACCACCACGACCACACGTGCAGCGCGCCGCCCGGACCAGCCATGAGTTCTGACTGCTGATCATGGACGAACTCATCGGTCGCCGTCCATCATCTTCGCCGACGACCCCCGGAGCGTCCTCGCACGCAATCCTCGACCCGGATGATCCAAGCGCGCCGCAGCCCCGCCGGAGCGTCCGAACCGTGCGGAGTCCCTTCCCGTTCCCACGCGAAGCCGGCCGCCGGGCCTCCCCGCCGCCCCCGACACAGCCCGCCGGGCCGAAGTCAGTCCGCCAGCTTGCAGCTGAGCTGTACGCCGAGATCGCGGAAGCCGAGCGCCGCGGCCACTCGGCGGGACGCGGCCGGGCGGGCCCGCCACTGCGGCAGCAGGCCGGCTGCGATGGCGTGCGCGACCGCGGCGGAGGCGGCCGCCCGGGCCAGGCCTCGGGAACGGTAGGCCGCATCGGTGAGGACAGAGAGATGGGCCGCGCCACCGCGCCAGGTGCGGTAGCCGGTGGCGGCGAGCACCTGGTCGCCGTCGCGGAGCACGAACACCGGTGAGGTGACGTCGGCCAGGGCGCACTCCTCGCGGTCCGCCTCACTCGCGCGCGCGAGCAGGGCGTGGACAGCCGGCTCGTCGAGTGTCGACTCGACCATGGCGTATGACTCTTGTGTGAGCTCGACCGGGGTGAACTCCGTCGCGTCGAGATACGCGAGGTTGGCCGGCCCGAGTACCTGGGCGAGCGGGACCAGCCGGCCGAGCCGCTCCGGGTCGCCGAGCGCGGCAGGCGGCAGCTCGACCGCCGCACGCCGCAGCCGCTCGGCCGACTGCTCGGTGGGCGCGGTGATCAGTGCCGTCCCGCCGAGCACGACCACGCCGACCCATCCCGGTGGGCAGAGGCCGGAGTCGGGCGAGACGAGCACGGTCGCGCCGGCGGTGCCCGCGGGGTAGTCGGTGGGCACGGCGGCGCAGCCGGCCCAGAGGCGCCGGCTGCGGGTCAACAGATCTTCGCTCGTCATTTCCGGATCATGACAGGTGGCGAGCCGTCGGCACCCCTGGTTTTCGGCCGCCTGGCCCGGTGGCCTCCGGCTCTCCGTCCCTTCGGGAACCGCCGGCCGGGGAGTGGGCCTCAGGGGCCGGTCGTCCGCGAGGCTTGTGGATATGAGTGCACCGAGCCGGATCGGCGGCTTCAGCGAATCCGAAGTGAACCAGGTCCTCGATGCCGCGTGCCGCGTAGTGGGACTGGACGAGGCAGGCGCCACCGTCCTGCGCGGGCACACCAATGCGGTGTTCCTGCTGGCCTGCGGCCCTGTGGTCGCCAAGGTCGCACGGCGCGGCTCCAGGACTGCGGAGGTGCGGCGCACCGTCCAGCTGGTCGAGTGGCTGACCCGAAGGGGTTTCCCGACCGTTCCCCTGCTGCCGGTCGAGCAACCGGTTCTCGTCCACGGGCACGCCGTCACGTTCTGGGAGTACCTGCCCCAACCCGACCATCCGGTGTCGGCGGGGCAACTCGCCGCCCCGCTGAGGATGCTGCACGAGCTCCCCGCGCCACCGTTCCGGCTCCGGCCTCTCGATACGGTGGGTGCGATCCGGCGCTCCTTGGCCGCGATCACAGCGCTTGCCGAGGGGGATCTTGAGTACTTGGCCGGTCGTCTCGACGGGTTGGAGAAAGCCCTGGCCGACGTTCGGTTCGTTCTGCCGCCGGCGGTGCTCCAGGGTGATCCGCAGCACCGGAACGCCCTCCACCACGGCCCGATTGCCGTCCTCTGCGACTGGGACACGGCCGGCTACGGGCCGCCGGAGATGGACTTGGTGACGATCGAGATCCACTGCCGCCGATTCGGATACGGCAGGGAGCACTACGAGGCGTTCGCCGAGGCGTACGGCTTCGATGTCGCCGGGTGGCGGGGCTACGAGGTCCTCCGGGACGTGCGTGAGCTGAGGATGATCACGACGAATGCAAAGCGCGCCGTGCCGGGTTCGGCGACGCTTGCCGAGGTTGCCCGCAGGATCGCCGGCCTGCGCGCGGGTGACGACGGACAGCGCTGGAACATCCTGTGAGAGACGTCTGTTCGCCGTCGCGGGTGCCATGTCGAAGGCCCCGCTCCTCCGGGGGCGGAGGGGCGGGGCCGGTCGGTTCGCGCGGGGCTGCGGGGTGTCAGCCGCGGGTGGGGGCCTGGGCGGCGTCGGGGATCCAGGAGCCGTGGAGTCCGGCGGTCACCCGGTGCGGCAGGTGGACGGTGGCGATGCGGTCGAGGCCGGTGGCGTCGAGGACCAGCAGCTGCGAGGCGTCCTGCTTGATGTCGGACACGACGGTGAGCAGGTAGCCCTCGTCCTCGCCGGTGGCTCCGGCGGCCGGGACGAAGAGGGCCTCACTGGGCATCCGCGCGTCGCCGACCGGGCGGATGCGGCGCGCCCCGGTGATCCGGTCGTACTTGACGACGCCGTAGCCGCCGAAGCCCTCCTCGTCGGGGAAGGAGACGGCGTACTGGTAGCGGTTCTCGGCGCCCAGGTACTCCTCGTTGAGGCTGGGGAACTCCACCGGCAGGTCGTCGATGATCTGCTCGTCGACGGTGCCGGCCACGAGGTCGATCACCCAGCGGCGGGTGTAGGAGCGGCTGACGGGCTCGCTGCCGCGGCCGGGGGCACCGATCCACCAGTTCCAGGACAGCCGGAACCCCTCGCGGTCCACGGTGGGGCCCTCCAGGACGATGCGGCCCAGGCCGTCCTCGTAGGCGTTGGCGACGTGCAGCATGTTGCCCGGCTCGATGGAGAACCAGCGGACCTTCGCCTCGCCGCCGGCCCCGCGCGGCATGACGCCGATGCGGGCCGGGTGCTCGTCGCTCCAGCCGTAGGGGATGCCGGAGTGGTCGGTGGGGTCGAAGGTCACGTTGCCCTCGATGAAGACCACGTGGCGGCGGGTGATGGCGAAGTCGTGCTTGAGCGAGGCGGTCGCGCCCGGCACCTCGGCGCTGTGGACGATCTCGCCCTTGGCGTCGGCGACGTGGTACGTGAGGAAGGGCGGGACGGGCGAGGACCCGAAGAAGTGGAGCTCGCCCGTCACCGGGTCCTCCTTGGGGTGCGCGGTCATCGCGGTTCGCAGCTTGCCGTTGAAGTCGTACGCCCCGACCGTGTCCAGCTCCCGGGTGAGCTCGAACGGCAGGTTCGCCTCGCAGAGGGCGAGCAGCCGTCCGGCGTGCTCGATGACGTGGGTGCCGGCGGCGCTGGCGGTCAGGTCGGGGCCGTGCTCGGTCAGGTAGGGGGCGCCGTCGAGGGCGGGGGTCTGCACCCAGCGGTTGCGGTACCACTCGGCGCGGCCGTCGCGCAGCTGGATGCCGTGCACCATGCCGCTGCCCTTGAACCAGTGGGTGGGGGTGATGCCGGGCTTGGGGTTGTGGCTGTTGCGGAGCAGCCGGCCGGTCAGCTCGGGCGGCAGGGTGCCCTCGACGGTGAGCCCGGTGGCGGTGACCTCGTCGGCGACGGGGGCGTAGTGGCCGGTCAGGTACGGCTTGGGGGTGCTCATGGCATGGGTCCTTTCGGTGTTCGGTGTGCTGAGTCAGGGGTTCAGACGGTCTGCGGGTCGGGTGCCGTCCGCGGGGAGGCGGCTGCGCTCTTCCGGCGGCCGGTGCACCGGGTGAGGATGAACGCGAGGAGGGCGGTGACGGTCAGGACCGCGGCCGAGACGGCGAAGGCGGCCCGGTAGCCGGCAGTGAGGGCTTCGAGGTGCGGCTGACGGGCGGCCGCACGGGTGGTGACGGAGCCGGCCAGGGTGGTCAGGGCGGCGAGGCCGATCGCGCCGCCGACCTGGCGGGTGGTGTTGACCAGCCCGCCGGCCAGCCCGGCGTCCTGGGGCGGGACGCCGTCCACGGCGAGGGCGGTGAGCTGGACGAAGGCGATGCTCAGGCCCAGGCCGATCAGGACGCTCGGCCCGAGGATGTCGGCGAGGTAGCTGCCGTCGGCACTGATCCGGGACAGCCAGAGCAGACCGGCGGCCTCGGTGAGCAGGGCGGTGACCACGGTCGTGGCGGGGCCGAGCCGCCGGGAGACCCGCGGTGCCACGGCGGCGCCGAGCATGTTGGCCGCGGCGAGCGGGAGTTGGCCCGCGCCGGTGGCCAGTGGCCCCGACCCGAGGACCTGCTGCTGGTAGAGCGGCAGGAAGAAGAAGAGGGCGATCCACACCGACCCCAGCAGCGCCATCAGCAGGTTGCCCGTGGCCACCCGGCCGGTGGTGAGCAGCCGCGGTGGTATCAGGGCGTTCGGCCGGCGGCGCTCGATGAGCGCGAAGGCCGTGAGCAGGACGGCGGCGGCGCCGAGGGCCCCGAGGACCCCGCCGTCGCTCCAGCCGGCTCCGCGGGCGGTGGTCAGGCCCCAGACCAGGCCGGTCAGGGCGAGGGTGACGGTGGTGGTGCCCAGCAGGTCGAACCGCCCGGACGTGCGCCCGGCCTTCACCCCGGACACGCGCTTGTCCACAGCCTCGGCCACGCTTCCGGCCACGCGCCCGACTTCCGACGGAACGAGGGCGGCCACGGCGGCCAGGACCAGCGCCGACCCGAGCGCGACCGAGTGGAAGATCCACGGCCAGCCCCATGCCTGGGTCAGCACACCGCCCAGCAGGACGCCGGCGGCTCCTCCCGCGCCGGAGACCGCTCCCCACACACCGAGGGCCATGCCGCGCCCGGGGCCGGTGGGGAACTGTGCCATCGCCAGGGCGAGCGCGGCCGGGGCGATCGCTGCCGCGGCGAGGCCCTGGACGGCCCGGGCGGTGATCAGCACACCCGCGGTGGCGGCCAGTCCCGCCGCCAGCGAGGCCGCCGCGAACAGGGTGAGCCCGGCGATCAGCACCCGGCGGCGGCCGAGCAGGTCGGCCGCCCGTCCGCCGGCCAGCAGCAGCGCCCCGAACGCCAGGCCGTAGGCGTTGACCACCCAGGTGGTCGAGCCGTCCGAGAGGCCGACCCCGGCCCGGATCTGGGGCAGCGCCACGTTCACGATCGAGGTGGCGAGCATGACGGTGAACTGGGCTGCGGCGAGGGCCGCGAGCGCCGCTCCCGGTCTGTGGGCCCGGCTTGCTGCCGGCTCCGTCTGCGTGCGTGCAACGTTCATGGCGCACAGACTGGTTCGGGACGCTGTCCACTTGCCAGGCCCGACCGGGGCGAGGACTGTCCACCCCTGTTCGCAGCTGTCCACTCGCGCCGGTGCCGCGCCGCCACGCCAGGTGCGCCCGCCCCGGAAGGCGGGCGCACGCGTCCTCAGCGGGTGCCGTGCAGCTCCTGCTCCCACAGCGCTTCGCAGAGCAGGTCCAGGCCCTGCCGCAGGTGGCGCCGGTAGGTGCCGTAGGGGAGGCTCAGGCGGCGGGCGGCGGCCTCCTGGGTGGGTGCACCGGAGAAGTAGCCCGCCGTCACGGCGTCCCGGGCGCGGACACCGCGCGGGTCGCGGCCGAGGTCGTCCACGGTCCGGCGCAGCAGGTCGCGCAACTCCTCGACGGGCTTCTCGAAGTCGGCCGCCAGGCGGGCACGCATGAGGGAGCAGGCGGCGAAGGCGCCCGGATCGCGCCAGTGCGCCAGCGCCTCGCGCACGGCCTGGTCGAACGCGCTGCGCGAGACGCCCGACGGCCCGGCCTGGACGGGCACGGCGGTGGCCGAGATGAAGTGGCGCAGCCACGTCTCGACGGGGACCTGCCGCCAGTCGACGCCGAACACGCCGTACGTGTGATCGCCGACCCGCGGGCGGGCGCCGGTGTCGGCGAGGCTGCCCTTGACGCGCGCGGCCCACGCCTCGGCGTCCCGCCACACGGCGAAGCCGAAGGCGCGACCGCGGGCGCGCGCGGACTCGGCCTGGGCGCGGGAACTGCTCAGGTCGATGACGCGCGAGGGTATCTGGTACCGCTCGGGGTAGACCGTGAAGCGGCTGACGCCGATGTGCTCGCCGGGCCGCACCGGCGCGGTGGCGTCGGTGTACGCCCAGGCGGCCGCCACGACCGGATCGGTGGCCAGGTCCTCCGGATCGGCGGGGGCGGGCAGTGCCAGGCGGGCGGTGAACGCCACGACCCGGCCGGTGCTCACCAGCCGGTAGACGCTGAAGGCCTGCGGCTGGCGCTGCGCCCAGTAGCGGACCAGCTCCGCGGAGGCCGGGCCCTCGGTCTCCGTGGCCATGCGCAGTACGACGTCGAGGTCGTCCGGGGTGAGCGGCCGGTCGTGCACCTCGTCCTCGCGGGACCAGGTGCGCAGGCGGGCCACGATCTCCCCCTCGCGGAAGAGGTAGAAGAGCTCGTCGGTGACGGTCCAGACCCGCTCCTCGGGCGCCTCGCGCAGCAGGCGCAGGTACTCCTCGGCGAGCCGGTGGCGCATCGTCACGTAGGCGTTGGGGGCCCGCCAGCGCAGGTCGGCGGCCAGCGTCTCGCGCGCGGCGTCGTGCGGGTGGAGGCCCCGGTGGGTGGCCTCCATGAAGGGCAGGTCCCGGAGCCAGGCGAAGAGCGGGTGGGCCTCCTCGTCGGGCAGGACGGCGGCGAGCAGCTCCTCCGAGGTCGAGTAGGCCTGGGCCGCCACCTCCAGGGCGCGGCGGTGGGCCGGGGTCGGCACCTCCCCGATCAGCCCCGAGAGAAGGGTGCGCAGGACGTCGGCCGAGGGGGCCCAGACGTCCTCCCGGTTCCAGTCGGCCGTCCTCGCGGCGGCCGCGAGGGAGAGGGCCAGCGGGTTGCCGCCGGCGAAGCGCAGCACCCGCTCCCGGAGTTGGGGGATGACCTGCGCCGTCGTCAGCAGGCTCCGGGCCTGTTCCTCGGTGAACGGCTCCAGTTCGCGGACGGCCAGCAGCCCGGTCCAGGCGGGGTCGGCGGTCCACTGCGGCTGCGGGGCGGGGCGGCCGGCCAGGACGACCAGGCTGTCGTCGGCGGCGCGGGGCAGGAACCGCTGCCACAGCCAGCTCTCCAGCCACTGGCAGTGCTCGAAGGAGTCGACCAGCAGGACGGTCCCGGGGACGTCCAGGAACGGGGCGGCGGTCCGTTCGAAGTCGGCCGGGTCCCGGCTCACGAAGCGGCCGTCCAGTTCGACGACCAGCCGTCCCGTCGCCCGGGCGTCGTCCGCCAGGCGGCGCAGCAGCGTCGACTTGCCGATGCCGCCCGGCCCGAACACGTAGAACGCGAACGGCGCCTGTGGATCACCGGCCAGGGCCTGCGCGAACTGCCCGAGCTCCGCGTCCCGGCCGATGAAGGCCTGGACGCGGGCGCTGCTCAGTCTCTCCCGGACGGACGCCATGACGGCTCCTCTCCCCATCTCTCGGTACCGGACCGGCCCTGCGGTCCGGAGGTCTCTACGGCGCTCCCGCGGCGGCGGGCACCGGCGCCGAGCCGGTCCCGGGCCGCGAACGCCTTGCGGCCACCTGCGGAGCCCCTTGTTCCGGTTCGACGCCGACCTGGTCCTGCGGCGTTGCTGCGCGGAGCTCCGGAGGCTGATCATCCGCTTCTTCGGGCGGGCTGTTGACGTGAGGATCGGCCATGGCCGGGGCGGGGCCTCTCGGGTGAACGGGCCCACCGGGGAGGCGGGGTGACAGGAGCTTCGGTGCCGGTGACCGGCGTTGAACGGGGAGTGGTCCGGGGGCCTCGGCGAGGCGGTCCGTGGCCCGCGCTCTCAGGCCGGCGGTAAGCCGCGAGGTCGGCGGCCCGCGGCCCCGTGCACGGCCTGCGGACGGCAGCGCACCGCGTTCCGCCCTGTGACCGGACAGCCAACTCGCACTCTGGGCAACGTTGTCGGTTCCTGCGCCGGGTCGGCCGAGGAGGTCCACCGCCGGGACGGCTCGTGGCCGGCCCACCGTGGAAGTTGTCGTGGGCACTATAACTGAAGCTCCGTCGACACCGTTTCCGGCCGATCCGACCCCGGGATGCTTCGCCCCCGTCCTGGTCGCTTCGGCCTTCGCCGGGTGGTTGAGCGGCTGCAGGCCGGGCAGCCGCAGGACGAGGGGCGGGACGGCGTCCGCGCCTTCCGCCCCGATCGAATCCGTGGGACGCGAGCCTTCAGGAGGCGAACGATGAGAGGCCGGGGAAAGGACCTGCCAACTGCCGACGCGCGACCCCGCCGGGCCGCCAAGCCGCGGGACGAGGCTGCGGGAGACCGCTCCTACGGTGACCGCGCGGCCGGCGCCGAGCCCGACCCGGACCCCGCCCGAGACCGGCCACCGGACGGTACCGCGGTGCGCGAGCGCTATGACGCGACCGCCGAGGCCGCTCGCTCCGTCTCCGGCCGCCAGGACGGGTCCACGACACCGGACACCGAGCAGGAGACCGGTTCACGCGCGAGGCGTCGGAATCCGGGTTCGGGGTAGGCGCCGAACAGCATCCCGACAGGGTCGACAGGGCGAGGAGGAGCCATGCCTGCCGGTTCGAACAAGAAGCGTGAACGCCAGTACGAGCACATCAAGGAGAGCGCGAAGGACCGCGGTGAGAGCGAGGAGCGCGCGAAGGAGATCGCGGCACGGACCGTGAACAAGGAACGCGCCCGGCACGGCGAGTCGAAGACGGCCAGCCGCTCGTCGATCGAGGACATGTCGTCGTCGCGTCGCGGCGGTCAGCGTTCCCACTCGGGCTCGCAGGGCCCGACGTACGACCAGCTCTACAACGAGGCGAAACAGCGCAACATCGACGGCCGTTCGAAGATGAACAAGAAGCAGCTCGCCAACGCCCTGGGCCGCTGAAGGCCCGCATGCGGAGGCGGGCACACCACCGCCGAGCACGCGGCCTCGCACCGAGCATCGGCCGCGGCCAGCCGGCGAGGACGTCGCAGGGGAGTCGCATCGTTTCGGGCGAGCCACCGGGCCGCCCGGGGCCGTTCGAAGCGCCCAAAACGATGCACAAACGGTTCGACTGGGCCTGTGGAGTCGAATCGCTGCACCGTGAAGGCGTGACTTCGCCAAGGACGACCGACAGCGGCACCAGCCTCATCGACAGCCCCAGGCCGATGGCCGAGGACCTCCGTCGCCTCCTGCAGCGTGCGGCCCGCGGCGACGAGGCCGCGTTCGAGGCGCTGTATCGCGCGGTTGCCGGGCCGGTGTACGCGGTGGCGCTGCGGACGCTGCGCAGCCCGGCGCACGCCGAGGAGGTCGCCCAGGAGGTCCTCCTGGAGGTGTGGCGCACCGCCGCCGGCTACCGGCCCGAGCGCGGGCCGGTGATGACGTGGGTGCTGACCATCGCGCACCACCGGGCGGTGGACCGCGTGCGTTCCGCGCACGCGTCCGCCGAACGCGAGCACCGCGTCCGCTTCCACGAGCCGTCGCCGAGCGATCCGCCGGAGGAGCAGGCCGTCCGTGCGCTCGACCGGCAGCGGGTCCGGTCCGCCCTCACCTGCCTGAGCTCGGCGCAGCGTGAGGCGGTGGTCCTGGCCTACTACGGCGGCTACACGCAGCGGGAGATCGCGCAGCGGGTCGGCGTGCCGCTGGGCACGGTCAAGACCCGGATCCGTGACGGCCTCGTCCGGCTGCGCGGGGCGATCACGCCGGACGGAGGCCGTCCTCGGCCGAGCGGACTGCAGGCCGGGCCGGTCCCCGCAGACCGTGCGGCAGGGGCGCGGCTGCGACAGCGGGGGCCCCTGCTCCAGAATTGATGTGGGACCACTCACGTCCGGCGCTCCGGAATCCGGACCCGGAACACCCCCTCGAACTTCCCATCCGCGGGAGGACGTCATGACTGCCGAGCAGCTGATCACGACCCGGGAGCGCCCCGTACCCGCGAGCCCTCCCGCCGAGACGCCCGAGTGCGAGGCGTCGACCTGCGCGGGCATCTCGACTCCGGAGGCGGTCGAGCTGCACACGGCCTGGCCGGGCTGGATTCCCCTGCTGGTGATCGCCGTCCTGGTGGTGTGCTGCGTGGGATTCGCCATCGGTAGGATCGGGGGATGGTGAGCCCGTCCGCCGAGCGCGGTACCGGAGCACGGGGCAGCGGCCCGTCCGTCGCCTCCGACCGCTTGGAGGACGTGGGTCTGCCGACCGGGGGCGTGGCCCAGCGGCTCGGCGTTTCCCCCACCACGGTCCGCTCCTGGGAACGGCGTTACGGCATCGGCCCCGCCCACCGGGAGGCCGGACACCATCGCCGCTGGAGCCGGCAGGACATCGCCGTCCTGGAGGCCATGTGCCGCCTGACCGCCCGCGGGGTGCCGCCGGGCGAAGCCGCCCGCGCGGCCCTGGCCGAGCGCCGGGACGCCGGTCACCACGCCACCCCGCGCCCCGCACTCGGTCGGCCGGAGGCGAACCCCCCGGACGGCGACCGGCTCGGCCCCGGCCTGGGCCCCGGCCCGGGCGGAAGCCGAGCCCTGCGGGTCGGAACCGTGCGCCCGGAGTGCCGTGGCCTGGCCCGCGCGGCCGTGCGGCTCGATGCGCCGGAGGTCGCCAGGATCCTGCGCGAAGCGGTCGACACGCTCGGGGTGATCGACGCGTGGACGGAGGTCATGATGCCCGCCCTGCGCGCCGCGGGCCGCAAGTGGGCGGCGGACGGTGAGCAGTACGTCGAGGTCGAGCACCTGCTGTCCTGGCACGTCTCCACCGTCCTGAGGGGCGTGGCGGTGGGAACTGCCGCCCCCCGGAACGTGCCGCCCGTCCTGCTGGCCGCGACGCCCGCCGAACTGCACACGCTCCCGCTCGAAGCCACGGCCGCGGCGCTGACCGAACGCGCGCTCCCGTTCCGGATGCTGGGCGGGGCCGTCCCACCCCGGGCCCTGCTCGACGCCGTCCACCGTCTCGGCCCGGGGGCGGTGATGCTGTGGTCCCAGGACCGGCGCAGCGCGGACCGCGAGCTGGTACGCCGTGTCGGCGCCAGCATGTGGGGTCCGCGCGGATCCCGCAGCGGGGCGGTCACCGTCGCCGCCGGCCCCGGCTGGGCCCGTTCCAAGCCCCCGATCGGGACCGCCGGTCCCCGCACCCTCGCCGACGCCGTCGACCTTCTCGAACAGGCGGTCACGGGCTGAAGTCCCGCTGCCCGCTTCCCGAGGGGGCTCGCGCGTCGGTCCGCCCGCGCACCGGGGCCCCGTGGGGGCGCCGACTGCGCCGCGTCGACGCTCAGCGGCCCCCGGTCGGCCCGGCTTCCCACGAAGCGGGCCCCAGCCGCAAAGTCGGTCCAATCCGAAGCGGCGCCGGCTCCGAACGTCCCGTGCAACGACAATGCGGGCCGTGCCGGCGGCCCCGTCGGGAGGGGCTCTCGTGACCATGTTCGACACCGTCTCCGCCACCCGGACCTCAGCCGGGGCGGACGGCGGTGAACGGCCGCGCCGGGTGGCGGTGGTCGGCTCCGGCATCGCCGGGCTCACCGCGGCGTACGAGCTGTCCCGGGCCGGGGTGGAGGTGGAGCTGTTCGAGGCCGACGGGCGGCTCGGCGGCCACGCCCACACGCAGGAGGCCGTCCACGACGGGCGGGCGGTGCCGCTGGACACCGGGTTCCTGGTCCACAACGAGCGGACCTACCCGCATCTGGTGCGCCTGTTCGCCGAACTCGGCGTCCGTACCCGGGACAGCGAGATGAGCATGTCCGTGCGGTGCGACGGCTGCGGCCTGGAGTACGCGGGAGCGAGGGGACCGGCAGGTCTGTTCGCCCGGCCCGGCACCCTGGGACGCGGCCGGTACCTGCGGATGCTCTCCGAGGTGCCCCGCTTCCACCGCCGGGCGCGCCGCCTGCTCGCCGACCCGGCAGCGGGCGACCCGAGTCTGCGGGACTTCCTCGCCGCCGAGGGCTTCTCGCCGTACTTCGTGAGCCACTTCATGACCCCGGTGGTCTCCGCGGTATGGTCCTGCGCCCCCGACCTGGCGGGCGACTACCCGGCGCGCTACCTCTTCGCGTTCCTCGACAACCACGGCATGCTCTCCGTGACCGGCTCGCCGGCCTGGCGCACGGTCGTGGGAGGATCACGCACCTACGTCGAGCGGATCGCCGGGCGACTGACCGCCGTCCACCGCTCCGCCCCCGTGCGTGCGGTGCGCCGCCACCTCGACGGCGTCACCGTGGTGACCGGGGACGGCCACCGCACCGGGGCCGGCGCGGTGGTGATCGCCACCCACGCCGATCAGGCCCTGCGGCTGCTCGCCGACCCGACCGACGTCGAGCGCAAGGTCCTCGGCGCCTTCCGGTACTCGCGCAATACGGCGGTGCTGCACCGCGACCCGTCCGTCCTGCCCGTCGCCCCGTCGGCGCGCGGATCGTGGAACTACCGGATGCCGCACTGCACCGCGCCCTGCGACCGGGTGCGGGTCAGCTACCACCTCAACCGGCTGCTGCGGCTGGACACCGCCGAGGACTACCTGGTCACGCTCAACGAAGACCGGCAGCAGCCGATCCCCGACGAGCTGGTGGTCTCCCGCACCGTCTACGAGCACCCCGTCTACACCGCGCGCACGGTCGCCGCCCAGCAGTGGCTGCCCGGACTCACCACGGCCCGCACCGCGTTCGCCGGCGCCTACCACGGCTGGGGGTTCCACGAGGACGGCTGCCGCTCCGGCATCGAGGCCGCACGGTCCCTGCTGGGAGTGAGCGCGCCGTGAACGCCTACCCTGAGCCCTGGGGCGGCGCCGTCCTCTACGACACCGTCACCACCCACGTGCGCACCGCACCCCGTGCGCGGTCGTTCCGGCACCGCGGGTACCTGTGGCTGGTGGACCTCGACCGCCTGCCGGCCCTTCCACGGCCACTGCGGCCACTGGCCCGCTTCCTGCCGCACGACCACACCCTCGATCCGGGCGGCGAGCCGCTGACGATCCGCCAGGACCTGGAGCGCGACCTCGCAGGCCACGGGGTCCGGCTCGGCGACGGGCAGGTGCTGATGCTCACGCAGGCCCGCTCGCTCGGCCACGTGTTCAACCCGCTGACCGTGTACTGGTGCCGCGACGAGTCCGGGCGCCCGCTGTGCACGGTCGCCGAGGTCCACAACACCTACGGCGGGCGGCACCGCTACGTGCTGCCGCCCGATCCCGGCGGCCGCGGTGAGAGCGTCAAGGACTTCTACGTCTCACCGTTCTTCCCCGTCGACGGCCGCTACCGGACGGTACTGCCCGAACCGGGCGAGCGCCTCCACCTCACCGTCCATCTGGAACGCCAGGGCGGTCGCGTCTTCACCGCCACCGTCCACGGCACCGCACGTCCGGCCGGCCCGGCCGCCCTGCTGCGTGCCGTGCTCGCCCACCCGCTCGCCACCTGGGCCGTCAGTTTGCACATCCGCTACCAGGGCATCCGCTTGTGGCTCGGTGGACTGCCCGTCCACCCCCGCCCGGCCGGCGGCCCGTCCCGGCCCGCCCCGAAGCCCGTGCCGCCCGCAGAAGAGGTGCCCGCCCCATGACCGCCACACTTCCCGCGACACGCTCGGCCGGCCTCGTCGACCCGGTGCGCTGGCCGGACGTCGCCCGGGTGCCGAAGGCGCCGCTGCGCGCGGCCGTCGCCGCACGGCTGCTGTGCAGGGTCGCGGCGCGGCGCGGCCTGCGCGTCGAACTGCCCGGCGGCCGAACCCTGCACCCGGCCCCGCCCGGGGCTCCGGTCCTCCGCCTGCACCGGCCGGGAGCCTTTCTGCAGCGCGTCGGCGAGGGCGGCCTGATCGGCTTCGGCGAGGCCTACCAGGCCGGCGACTGGGACAGCCCCGACCTGGTCGCCCTCCTCACCGGACTCGCCACCGCCCCCGAGACACTTGTACCGGCCGGTGCGCAGTGGTTGCGACGGTTCTACGTCCGGCGACCGCCCGTGGAAGAGCTCTCCACCGCCGCGAACGCGCGGCGCAACGCCCACCGGCACTACGACCTGTCCAACGACCTGTTCGCGCTGTTCCTCGACCCGACGATGACCTACTCCTCGGCCGTCTTCCCGACCGGCCCCGGCGGCCGTGAACCGCTCGGCACCCGGGACGCCCTGCCCGCCGCCCAGCACCGCAAGATCGACCGGCTGCTCGACCTCGCCCGCGTCGGCCCAGGTACCCGGCTGCTGGAGATCGGCACCGGGTGGGGCGAACTCGCCCTGCGTGCCGCCGCCCGCGGCGCCCACGTCGTCAGCCTCACGCTCTCCGAGGAGCAGCTCACCCTCGCCCGGCGGCGCATCGCCGACGCCGGGCAGACGGACCGGGCCGAGGTCCGCCTCCGTGACTACCGCGCCGCCGAGGGCGAGTTCGACGCCGTGGTCAGCGTCGAGATGATCGAGGCCGTGGGGCGGCCCTTCTGGCCCGCGTACTTCGCCACCCTCGACCGGGTCCTGGCACCCGGCGGGCGCGTCGCCCTGCAGGCGATCACCATGCCCCACGATCGGATGCTGGCCGCCAGCCGCACCTACACCTGGATCCTCAAGTACATCTTCCCCGGCGGCCTCATCCCGTCCCTGCGGGCGATCGAGGAGACCGCCGCCCGCCACACCCGGCTCCGGGTGGTCCGGGCCGATGCCTACGGGCCGCACTACGCCGAGACCCTGCGGCTATGGCGCGAACGGTTCACCGAACGCTCACCGCAGGTCGCGGCCCTCGGCTTCGACGACGTCTTCCGGCGCACCTGGGAGCTCTACCTCGCCTACTCCGAAGCCGGCTTCCGCACCGGCTACCTCGACGTGCAACAGGTGCTGCTGACCCGCGAAGCGGTGACGGCATGAGCGCGGCAGCCCGTTGGTCCGGGACCCGGCCGTGAACGTCACCGCCTTCGCCCTCGGCCTCGCGGTCGCCGCCGCCGTCGCGCTCGCCGTCCTGCTCACCGCGTTCGCGGTCGGCGTGCGTACCGGGCGCCACCGCGGCGTGGACGTCGCCTGGGGACTGGCGTTCACCGCCGTCGCGCTCAGCGGGTACGCACTGTCCGACGGGTACGGCGACACCGGGCGCCGACTGCTGGCCACCGTGCTCGTCGCCGTCTGGGGCCTGCGACTGTCCGCCCACATCTGGTGGCGCGCCCGGGGCGAACCCGAGGACCCGCGCTACGCCCGGATGCTCTCCCGCGCCCCCGCGGGCCCGTCCCGCACCCGGTATGCGCTGCGCAAGGTCTACCTGCTCCAGGCCGCTCTGGTGTGGTTCGTCTCCCTGCCGGTCCTGGCCGCCCAGTACGTTCCCGACCCGCCCGCCGCGCTCGCCCGGGCGGGCACGGCGCTCTGGGCGGTCGGCCTGTTCTTCGAGGCGGTGGGGGACCGGCAGCTGGCCCGCTTCAAGGCCGACCCGGCCAACCGCGGCCGGATCATGGACCGGGGCCTGTGGCGCTGGACCCGTCACCCCAACTACTTCGGCGACGCCTGCGTCTGGTGGGGCCTGTTCCTGCTCGCCGCCGACACACCCGCCGGCTGGGCGTTCGTCCTCAGCCCGGTCCTCATGACCTGGCTGCTCGCTTTCGGCAGTGGCAAACCGATGCTGGAACGCCGGATGGGCGCGCAACGGCCGGGCTGGGCCGAGTACGCCGCCCGCACCAGCGGCTTCGTGCCCCTGCCACCACGCCGACACCCGAAAACCCCGACCGCACCACCTGCGAGGCCCCACCCGTGACCGTCTCCATCGCCCTGTTCACCCAGGACCTGCGTCTGCACGACAACCCCGTCCTCCACGCCGCGCGCGCCGCCGCCGACCAGGTCGTGCCGCTCTTCGTCCTCGACCCCGCCGTCGAAGCCGCCGGCTTCGCCGCCCCGAACCGTCAGGCGTTCCTCGCCGACTGCCTCTGCGACCTGGACGCCTCGCTGCGCCGCATCGGCTCCAGGCTGACCGTCCGGCACGGTGAACCCGCGGAGCAGACGGCCCGGGTGGCCGCCGAGACGGATGCCGTCTCGGTGCACGTGGCCGCGGGCGTCAGCGCCTTCGCGCACCGGCGCGAGGCACGGCTACGGGCGGTGTTCGGTGATCGCCTGCACGTCCACGACGCCTCGCTCACCGTGGTTCCGGCCGGCGGGATCACCCCGGCCGGCCGCGATCACTACGCCGTCTTCACCCCGTACCACCGCGCCTGGCAGCAGGCACCCCGCCGGACCGTGCTGGCCGCGCCCCGCAGGCTCGACACTCCGGACGGCATCGGCAGTGCGAACCTGGTGGTCGCGGGCCCGTTCTCCCCGGGCCTGCCGCGCGGTGGCGAGACCGTCGCCCTGAAGCGCTGGCGGGCCTGGGACATCGACGGCTACGCCGAGATCCACGACGACCTCGCCGCCGACAGCACCTCCCGGCTCTCCCCGTACCTGCACTTCGGCTGCCTGTCACCCACTTGGCTCGCCACGCACGCCGTGCGGCACGACGGCGCCGGCGCGCAGGCCTTCGTCCGGCAACTCGCCTGGCGCGACTTCCACCACCAGGTCCTCGCCGCCCGCCCCGACGCCGCCCGCCACGACTACCGCACCAGGGGCGACCACTGGCACCACGACGAGCAGGAGGCCGAGGCCTGGCGGCAGGGCCGCACCGGCTACCCGATCATCGACGCCGGGATGCGCCAACTCGCCCACGAGGGCTGGATGCACAACCGGGCCCGCCTGCTGACGGCCGGCTTCCTCACCAAGTCCCTCTACCTGGACTGGCGGATCGGCGCCGCTCACTTCCTGTCCCTGCTCGTCGACGGCGACGTGGCCAACAACCAGCTCAACTGGCAGTGGGTCGCCGGCACCGGCACCGACACCCGCCCCAACCGGATCCTCAACCCACTGCGCCAGGCCGACCGTTACGACCCCAACGGGGACTACGTACGCCGCTGGGTGCCGGAACTCGCCGACCTCCCGGGCCCGGCCGTCCACCGGCCCTGGCTGTTCGACGGCCGGTACCCGGCCCCCGTCGTCGCGCCGGAGGAACTGACCGCCCGGTTCCGGCACGGGCGTTCCTGAGCGCGGCTGCCGTCATGGCCGCCGGCCGTGAGTGCCCTGGGCGGATCGTCCACGTCGGCTCGTCCACGTCGGCCGGGTCGAGGTCGCACCGGCCAGGGTGCCCGACGGGACGCCTTGGCGCGGCGCGTGCGCGAACCCCTGGACTTACTAGGACGTCCAACTATATGGTCGATGACAGGTCCGCGGTGTCAGGGAAGCCGGTGTGAGTCCGGCACGGTCCCGCCACTGTGACCGGGGAGTTCGTCCTCGCAGTTCGACGGCCACTGGCAGCCAGCCGGGAAGGCCTGGGGACGGGCGCTGATCCGGGAGTCAGGATACCGGCCGCGGGTGGTCCGTGTTTTCCACGAGGATGGAGACGACACGCATGACTTCGGGCTGCCTTTCCCGTTCCGCCGCCGCCCCTTGCCCTGCCGTGCCGAGCACCGGGGCGCAACTCCGCCCCTGACGCCACGTCAACCGCCGCTGCCGCCCGGCGCGCACGAGCGTGCGCCCGGACGCCGGCGGTGCCCTCTCCATTCCTCCTCTCCCCATCCACGATGAGAGAAGGAACCGATGGTCCGTGAACTGACCCACTTCGTCGGCGGCAAGCGCACCGCCGGCACGTCCGGCCGGTTCGGCGACGTGTACGACCCCAACACCGGCCGGGTGCAGGCCCGGGTGCCGCTGGCCGACCGGGCCGAGGTCGAGGCGGTGATCGCCGACGCGGCGCAGGCCCAGCCCGAGTGGGCCGCCTGGAACCCGCAGCGGCGGGCCCGGGTGCTGCTGCGCTTCCTGCAACTGGTCGAGCAGGAGCGGGAGGAGCTCGCCCGGCTGCTCTCCGCCGAGCACGGCAAGACCGTCGCCGACGCCCACGGCGACCTCCAGCGGGGCCTGGAGGTCGTGGAGTTCGCCGCCGGGATCCCGCACCTGCTCAAGGGCGAGTTCACCGACAACGCCGGGACGGGCATCGACGTGTACTCGATGCGCCAGCCGCTCGGCGTCGTCGCGGGCATCACGCCGTTCAACTTCCCGGCGATGATCCCGCTCTGGAAGGCCGCGCCCGCGCTGGCCTGCGGCAACGCCTTCGTCCTCAAGCCCTCCGAGCGCGACCCCTCGGTGCCGCTGCGGCTGGCCGAGCTGTTCCTGGAGGCCGGACTGCCGCCGGGCGTCCTCAACGTGGTCAACGGCGGCAAGGAGGCCGTCGACACGCTGCTGGAGGACCCGCGGGTGGAGGCGGTCGGCTTCGTCGGCTCGACCCCGATCGCCCAGTACGTGTACGCGACCGCGGCCGCCCACGGGAAGCGGGCGCAGTGCTTCGGCGGCGCGAAGAACCACATGATCGTCATGCCGGACGCCGACCTCGACCAGGCGGCCGACGCGCTGATCGGCGCCGGGTACGGCTCGGCCGGCGAGCGCTGCATGGCGATCTCGGTCGCCGTCCCGGTGGGGGAGGAGACCGCCGACGCCCTGGTGGCGAAGCTGGTCGAGCGGATCGCCGCCCTGAAGGTCGGCCGCTCGGACGACCCGGCGGCCGACTTCGGCCCGCTGGTCGGCGCCGACGCGCTCGCCCGGGTGCGCGACCACCTCGACATCGGTGTCGCAGAGGGCGCCGAACTCGTCGTCGACGGACGCGACTTCCGGCTGGACGGGCACGAGGGCGGCTACTTCCTCGGCGCCTCGCTGTTCGACCGGGTCACCCCGCAGATGCGGATCCACCGGGAGGAGATCTTCGGCCCGGTGCTCACCGTCGTCCGCGCCGCCGACTACGAGGAGGCGCTGCGCCTGCCCAGCGAGCACGAGTTCGGCAACGGCGTGGCGATCTTCACCCGGGACGGCGACACCGCCCGCGACTTCACCCGCCGGGTCAACACCGGCATGGTCGGCGTGAACGTGCCGATCCCGGTGCCGGTCGCCTACCACACCTTCGGCGGCTGGAAGCGCTCCGCGTTCGGCGACCTCAACCAGCACGGACCGGACGCGATCCGCTTCTACACCCGCACCCGGACCGTCACCTCGCGCTGGCCCTCCGGGGTCAAGGAGGGCGCGAGCTTCACCATTCCGACGATGGGATGAGCGCCGTGCACGACCTCACCGAGGACCAGCGGGCCGTCGCCGGGACCACCCGGGCCTTCGCCGACGAGTACCTGGCGCCGCACGCGGTGGAGTGGGACCGGACCAAGCACTTCCCGGTCGACGTGCTGCGCAAGGCGGCGGACGTCGGCCTGGCCGGCGTATACGTGCGCGAGGACGTCGGAGGCTCCGAACTCTCCCGGGCGGACGGGGTGGTGGCCTTCGAGGCGCTCGCCACCGGCTGCCCGTCGATCGCCGCCTACCTGTCCATCCACAACATGGTCGGCTGGATGGTCGACCGCTACGGCACCGGGACCCAGCGCACCCGCTGGCTGCCGGCGCTCTGCTCGGCCGAACAGTTGGGCAGCTACTGCCTCACCGAGCCCGGCGCCGGCTCCGACGCCGCCGCGCTCACCACCCGGGCCGTGCGCCAGGGGGACCACTGGGTGCTGGACGGCGTCAAGCAGTTCATCTCCGGGGCGGGCACGGCGCAGGTGTACGTGGTGATGGCGCGGACCGGCGGTCCGGGGCCGAAGGGCGTCTCCGCGTTCCTCGTGGACCGTGACGACCGGGGGCTGTCCTTCGGCCCGAACGAGCAGAAGATGGGCTGGAACGCCCAGCCGACCCGCCAGGTGCTGCTGGACGGCGTCCGGCTGCCCGCCGACCGCCTGCTCGGGGCGGAGGGCGAGGGCTTCCGGATCGCCATGGGCGGCCTCAACGGCGGACGGCTCGGTATCGCCGCCTGCTCGCTCGGCGGAGCCCAGAGTGCGCTGGAACGTGCGGTGGCCCACCTCGCCGACCGTGAGGCGTTCGGGGCGCGACTGCTGCACGCCCAGGCGCTGCAATTCCGACTCGCCGACATGGCGACCGAGTTGGAGGCCGCCCGGGCGCTGGTGTGGCGGGCCGCCGCGGCCCTGGACCGGGGGGACCCCCGTGCGCCGCAGCTCTGCGCGATGGCCAAGCGCCACGCCACCGACACCGGCTTCACGGTGGCCAACGACGCCCTCCAACTGCACGGCGGCTACGGCTACCTCGCCGAGTACGGCATCGAGAAGATCGTCCGCGACCTGCGGGTGCACCAGATCCTGGAAGGGACCAACGAGATCATGCGCGTCATCGTCGCCCGCGGCCTGACCGGAGCCGCGTGATGACCGGGAACGACACCGCGGAGGTCATCGTCCAGCGGGAGGGCCGGGCCGGGTTGATCGTCCTCAACCGCCCCGCTGCCCTGAACGCCCTCACCCACGGCATGGTGCAGCGGATCTCGGAGGCCCTGGACGCCTGGGAGCGCGACGACCGGATCGAGACCGTCGTCGTCACCGGGGCCGGCGACCGCGCCTTCTGCGCCGGAGGCGACATCGTCGCCATCCACCGCGCCGCCACCGGCGGCGACCACGGAGCCGTCGAGGAGTTCTGGCGCGACGAGTACCGGCTCAACGCCCGGATCGCCCGCTACTCGAAGCCCTACGTCGCCGTGATGAGCGGCATCGTGATGGGCGGCGGCGTCGGCGTCTCCGCCCACGGCAGCGTCCGGATCGTCACCGAGACCACCCGCGTCGCCATGCCGGAGGCGGGCATCGGCTTCGTCCCCGACGTCGGCGGCACCTACCTGCTCGCCCTCGCGCCGGGCGAGTCGGGCACCCACCTCGCCCTGACCGCGGGCTCCGCCGGTGCCGCGGACGCCCTCCTGTGCGGGCTCGCCGACCACTTCGTGCCCACCGGGCGGCTCCCGGCCCTGCTGGACGACCTGGCCGAACTGCCCGTGCACGACGCCCTCGAACGACACGTCGCGCCCGCGCCGACGGGCCTGCTGGAAGGGCAGCGGGCATGGATCGACAGCTGCTACGCGGCAGCCACCGTGGAGGAGATCCTCGACCGGCTGCGGGACAGCGGTGAACCCGAGGCGAAGAAGGCCGTCGACCGGATCACCGCCAACTCCCCGACCGCCGTGAAGGCGACCCTGGCCGCGCTGCGCCGGGCCCGGGCCCTCGGCCCGCTGGAGGCGGTGCTGGACCAGGAGTACCGCACGTCCTGCGCGGCGCTCTCCACACCGGACCTCGCCGAGGGCATCCGGGCCCAGGTGATCGACAAGGACCGCACACCCCGGTGGAGCCCGGCGACGCTGGGTGCCGTCGAACCCGCCACCGTGGCCCGCTACTTCGTCCCGCTCGGCGAGCGCGAACTGGGCCTCGCCGCCACCACACCCCTGGAGCGCTGGTGACCCACAGCATCGGATTCGTCGGACTGGGCAACATGGGCGGCCCGATGGCCGCCAACCTGGTCAAAGCCGGGTACGCGGTGACCGGTTACGACCTCTCGGAGGCCGCCCGCGGGCGGGCCGCCGGCCGGGGAGTGGCCATGGCCGACTCGGCCGGGGCGGCGGTGGAGGCCGCCGGGGTGGTCGTCACCATGCTGCCGACCGGACGCCATGTCCTCGAAGCCTACGACGAGTTGACGTCGGTCGCGCGCGGCGCGCTGTTCGTGGACTGCTCCACCGTCGCGGTCGGGGACGCCCGGATCGCCGCCGATCTGGCCCGGACCGCCGGCCACCGGGCGGTCGACGCGCCGGTCTCCGGAGGAGTGCCCGGCGCCGAGGCGGCGAGCCTGACCTTCATGGTGGGCGCGGGGGACGCCGACTTCGCCGAGGCCGAGCCGCTGCTGGCGGCGATGGGCCGCCGGGTCGTCCACTGCGGAGCGTCCGGCGCCGGGCAGGCCGCGAAGATCTGCAACAACATGATCCTCGGCATCTCGATGATCGCGGTGAGCGAGGCCTTCGTGCTCGGGGAGAGCCTCGGCCTCGGCCACCAGGCGCTGTTCGACGTGGCATCGACCGCCTCCGGCCAGTGCTGGGCGCTCACCACCAACTGCCCCGTCCCGGGGCCGGTGCCGACCAGCCCGGCGAACCGCGAGTACGCCGCCGGGTTCGCCGCCGCTCTGATGGCCAAGGACCTCGGACTGGCCGCCGGCGCGGCCGAGAGCGCGGGCGTGAGCACGGAACTCGGGCGCAGGGCAGCGCAGTTGTATGCGGACTTCGCGGCCGGCGAGGGCGCGGGCCTGGACTTCTCGGCGATCATCACCACTCTGACGGAGGGCGCCAAGTGACCGGCTACGAGACGATCCTGGTCGAGCGCAGGGACCGGGTCGGGGTGATCACGCTCGACCGCCCCAAGGCGCTCAACGCGGTGAACACCCTCCTGGTGGGCGAAGTCGTCTTTGTGGTAAAGAAGTTCGACTGCGACCCGGAGACCGGTTGCCTGGTGGTCACCGGTTCGGCGGAGTCCCTCGCAGTCGTCGGCCGTCCGGCCGTCGGAGGCGAGAGGCGTCCGAGGAAGGCCAGGCTCCGGCCCACCGTGATGTGACGCACGATCCCTTGACCGGATCTTTTCCGTTTCGCCATGATGAGCCGTCATGTAGTGACTCCGCCGCTGGGGGAAGCCGGTCCGAATCCGGCGCTGACCCGCAACGGTAGGCCGCCGACGCCACGTCGGCGGCGAGCCCGAGTACCCGTCGGCGGAGATGTGTCGTCCCTCCTCCCGTCGTGGTCTGCGGGCCGGAGCTCCGAGGGCTGCCCCGGCGCGTCGCCGGTGTCCTCCGGGCCCCTGCGTCCAGGCCCGGAAAGGCACCCATGTCCGCGCTCCGCCGCCCCCTCGGTCTGCTCGCGATACCCGCACTGGCGCTCGCCACCGCACTCCCGGCGGCCACCGCCGCCCACGCCGCACCCGCCGCCGCACCCGCCGCCGCGCCGTCCTCCGCGACCGTCCGTCCGGACGCCGCCGCGGCCGGCTGGCTGGCCCGTCAGCTCGTCGGCGGCGACCACTTCGAGTCCGTCTTCGACGGCACCGCCTACCCCGACCAGGGCCTGACCATCGACGCTGTGCTGGCCTTCGCCGCCTCGCACAGCTCCGACGAGGCCGCCGCCAAGGCGACCGCCTGGCTGGCCAAGCCCGAGATCCTCGGCGGCTACCTCGGCGACGGCACCACCGAGGCGTACGCGGGCGCCACTGCCAAGCTGCTGCTCGCCGTCGAGGTGCGCGGCGGGAACCCGACGGCCTTCGGCGGCGTCGACCTGCCGGCCCGGCTGCGCTCGCTCCAGACCGCCGAGGGCCGGTTCTCCGACCGCTCCCAGTGGGGCGACTACAGCAACGCGTTCGGCCAGTCCCTCGCGGTGATCGCCCTGCACCGCACGCCCGGCGGTGCCCCGGCCGCGGCCGTCGACTTCCTGGCGAACAGCCAGTGCGCGGACGGCGGCTACCCCGTCTCCTTCGGCCAGGCCACCTGCACCAGCGACCCGGACGCCACCGCCCTCGCCGCCCAGGCCCTGGCCGCCACCGGCCGCACCGCCAAGGCGAACGCGGGCCTCGGCTGGCTCGCCGCCCACCAGAACGCCGACGGCGGCTTCGCCGCAGCCGGGGCGTCCGCCTCCAACGCCAACACCACCGGGCTGGCCACGCAGGCGCTGCTGTCCGGCGGGCGCTTCGGGGCCGGCGTCAAGGGCTGGAGCCGGCTGGTGAAGTTCCAGCAGGGCTGTGCCACCGACCCGGCGGTACGCGGCGCGATCGCCTACGACGCGACCGGCTTCAACCCCGGCAGCGGTTCCCGGGCGACCGCGCAGGCGGTCCTCGGCCTGGCCGCAGCCCCGCTGGCGACCCTCTCCGCCGCCGGCGCGCGTCCCGACGCCCCCACCCTGGCCTGCCCGGCGCCGGCCGCCCGCTGAGAATCCGAACCCCCGACCCCACGAGGAGAGTTCCGATGACCGACACCCTCACCCCGGCCCGCCCCGCGCGCCGCACGCTCGGCTCGATCGCCGCCGTGGCGGCCCTCACCGCCGGCCTGCTCGGCGCCTCCGCCGTCCAGGCCCCGCAGGCCCACGCCGCGGCCTGCAGTGGCACCACCGGCGTCACCGTCGTGGTCGACTTCACCGCCGTCGGCGGCGGCATCGAGACCGGCTGCGCACCCGGCGACCCGGCCACCGGCCTCGCCGCGCTGACCGGTGCCGGATTCTCGTGGGCCTTCCACCCGCGCTTCCCCGGCTTCGTGTGCAAGATCAACGCACTGCCGACGACGTGCACCAACCCGACCGGCGGCGCCTACTGGTCGTACTGGCACGCCCAGCACGGCGGCCCTTGGTCGTACAGCAACCTGGGCGCGGGCAGCTACAACCCGGCGCCCGGGGACGTCGAGGGCTGGTCCTTCGGCGCCGGCGCGCAGCCGGGAATCACGGCGCCCTGACACCGGTGTGTCGCCGCACGCGGCGCGCCGGGCACCCTCCGAGGAGCCCGGCGCGCAGGTGATGTGATCGACATGACGATCCGTTGACTCTCCGTCAGGCGCCGTGGTCTGATGAAGCGATTTTCACCCTCGGTATTCAGGGGAAGCCGGTCCAACTCCGGCGCTGACCCGCAACCGTGGACCCACCTCCGGGTGGGTGAGCCGGAATGCCTGGACCGGGGGACTGTTCACACAGCACATGCGTCGTCGCGGACTACGACGCGGTCGCGACGGTGCCTGCCCGGGAACCGTCGGCTGCGCCGCTGCCTCCCGCGTCGACCGACCAGGGAGTCGTCGTGAGGGTCAGCAGCAGTCGCGCACGCCACAGAAGCCGGGACCTCGCGTCCCTCGTCGTCGCCGGGACCGTCGCGGCTGCCGCCTGCGGTGCGGTCCTGCTCGGACACCCCGGTACGGCCGCCGCCGACCCGGTCGAGCAGTGCGCCGCGGCATCCGGGGCGATCGTGACGGTCGACCTCAGCCGGGGCGATGGTGCCGCCCGGGGTTGCGACGCCCACCCCGTGACGGGAACGACCCTGCTGCACGACGCCGGGCGCACCCCCGACCTCGGCAAGGGCAGCACGTACCTGACCGATCCGGCCCGTCTGATCGACGGTCACTACTACGAGGCCTTCCCGACCTTCGCCGACTTCGGCCTCACCATCGACGGCGCCTACGCCCTGGCGGCGACCGGCACCGACGACGTCACGCTGCGCAAGATCGTCGACTTCCTCGACCAGCAGGGCAAGGACCCCAACGACCGCACCGTCAACGACTGGACCGCCGTCGGGACCGAGTACGCGGGCGGCGGTTCGATCGGCAAGGAGGCCCTGCTCGCCGAGATCGTCGGGCGCAACCCCCGGGCCTTCGGCGGCCACGACCTGATCGCCGCGCTCGACCGGGCGGTCTGTGCCAAGGCCGACCAGAACACCGGCTGCGCGGACTCCGGCAACTACACCTACGCCACGTCGGTGTTCTCCCAGGCGCTCGGCATCATGGCCCAGCTGCGCGCCGACGACGCGACGAACGCCGCCGCGCCGATCGCCTACCTGAAGAGCCTCCAGCACGCCGACGGCTCCTGGCCGAGCCTGATACCCGCCACCGGCGACTCCGACGTGGACAGCACGGCGATGGCCCTCATGGCGCTCGCCCTCGTCCCCGGTGACGAGGCCGCCGCGGCCGTCGACAAGGGGCTCGCCTGGCTCGCGGCCCAGCAGCTTTCCGACGGCGGCTTCCCCGGCGCGGCCGGCCACTCGACCAACTCGGCGGCCCTCGCCGTCCAGGGCATGACGCTGCGCAAGGCCGCCTACGGCGGGCAGATCGCCAAGGCGCTCGACTTCCTCGCCGGCCAGCAGAACGGCGACGGCGGGTTCAACGTCGCGTCCGCCGGGCAGCAGGGATCGGACGTCCGCGCGTCGACGCAGGTGGTCGGCGGTTCCACCGGGATCTCCTTCGGCACGCTGTCCCGGAACCTGGGCGGTACTCCGACGCCGACGCCGACGGGCACGCCGACGCCGACGGGGACTCCGACCGGTACTCCGACCTCCACGGGGACTCCGACGCCCAGCGGTACTGCGACGCCGACCGGGACGGGTACGCCGACCCCGACCGGGACGGGTACCCCGACCGGCACCGGTTCCCCGACGCCCACGGCCGGCTCCACCACCACGCCCGCCGGCGGCACCGGTACCACCCTGCGGCCGTCCGACCCTGCGGCCGCCGGCGTCGTCGACGGCCCGGTCGGCGGCGGCCCGATCGATGGCGCTCCGGTCGATGGCGCTCCGGTCCGGACCGGCACCGGCACCGGCACCGGCGCACTGGCCGGCACCGGCACCGAGGCCCTGGTGCTGACGGGCACCGCCGGCCTGCTGACCGCGATCGGCGCGGCAGCCGTCCTCGTCGCCCGCCGCCGTACGGCCTCCGCCCCGGGGCGGCACCGGTGATCCGGCGACTCGGCCGGCTGTCCGGGGCCGCCACCCTGACCCTCGCCCTCGCCGCCGGCGGCGTCGGGGCGGGGGCGGACCCGGCCTCCGCCGCACCCCTGCCGATCGAGCAGTGCACCACCACCTCCGGGGTGGTGCTCGCCGTGGACCTCAGCAGGTGGGGCGGCCCGCTGCTGCGCTCCTGCGGAACCACGCCGACCACCGGCTACGCCCTGCTCAACCAGGGCGGTTGGAAGACCACCGGGACCGGCCACGACGGCCCGGCGTTCATCTGCCGCATCGGCTACAGCGGGTTCCAGGGCGGGAAGCAGTTCCCGACCGCGGACCAGGAGAAGTGCGTGCTGACACCCCCGGCCACGGCCTACTGGTCGTACTGGCACGCGGACCCGGGGCAGAACGAGTGGTCCTACAGCCAGCTCGGGGCGATGAGCTACCAGCCGAAGCCCGGCAGCGTCGATCTGTGGATCTTCGGCGGCACCAACATCGAGGGCACCGAGGGCCGTCCGACCTTCTCGCCGGACAGCGTGCGGGCGCACAACACCACCCCGGGCGGCTCCGCCGCCACGCCCGAGCCGCCCCAGCCGCCGGCCGGCGGGGGAGGGGTCGGCGGTGGCACCGGCGGCACCTCCGGGGGGACGAGGGGCGGTTCCTCCGGTGGCTCGGGCTCGTCCGGTGGATCCGGTTCCTCCGGCGGCAGCGGCTCGGGTTCGAGCGGCAGCACCGGTGGCTCCGGTACCGCCGGCACCACCAACGGCTCCAGCACGTCCGGAGGCTCCGGCACGGGCCGGGGCCCGGCCCCCGCGAAGCCCACGACGGGCGGGGCCCGTCCGCCCGCGCCCGGCACGCCGCCGGCAAAGGGCACGGCCGAGACCCCGGAGGACGGCATTACCCCGCCGGGCGGGCCCGATTCCACACCCGTACCCGCCACACCGGTACCGGTCGAGGCACCCTCCGCGCAGCCGACCGACACGCCGTCGGCGACCCCGTCCGCCGAGGCGTCCGCGACCCCGACCGACCCCGGGAGCGGGTCGACCGCACACGCCGACGGCCCGCCGGTGGTGGACGCGGCTCCGGTGGCCGACGCCCCGCACGACTCCGGCTCCATGGTCCCCGCCGTGGTGGGGTCCGTCCTCGTGGTGGTCCTGGGCGCGGTCACCGTGATGACCGCGCGCCGTCGCCGCCGACAGGCCGAGTGATCCGGTGGCCCTGACCGACAAGCACGACGCCGGCTCCCCGCCCCCCGCCCCCGGGTGGGGCACGGGGGGCCGACGGAGCCCGCGGAACCTGCACCCGCTGGCCTGGTGGACGTGGGCGCTCGCGCTGGCGACCGCTGCCAGCCGCACCACCAACCCGCTGCTGCTCCTGCTCGTCCTCGCCGTGCTCGGGTACGTGGTCACCGCCCGCCGGACCGAGGCCCCGTGGGCGCGTGGCTTCACCTACTACCTGTGGGTGGCCCTGACCGTGGTGGCGATCCGGGTGGTCTTCCGCTGCATCTTCGCCACCGGCATCACCCCGCACGACCACCTGCTCTTCTCCCTGCCGCACATCCCCACGCCCGCCTGGTACGCGGGGATCCAAATCGGCGGACCGGTCTCCCTGGAGGCCACGCTCTCCGCGGCCTTCGACGGTCTGCGGCTGGCCTGCCTGATCTGCTGCATCGGCGCGGCCAACACCCTCGCCAACCCCAAGCGGGCCCTGCGTGTCCTGCCCGGTGCGCTGTACGAGCTGGGCGTCGCCGTCACGGTGTCGCTGAGCGTCGCGCCGCAGCTGGTGCAGAGCGTCCAACGCGTCGCCCGGGCGCGGCGGTTGCGTGCCGGGCAGCGCAAGGGCGTCCGCGCGTTGCGTGGCATCGTGGTGCCGGTCCTGGAGGACGCCCTGGAGCGTTCGCTGCACCTGGCCGCCGCGATGGACTCGCGCGGCTACGGGCGCTCCGGCACCGCCTCCCGTCGCTCCCGCCGGCTCACCGGTGCCCTGATGCTGCTCGGCATGTGCGGCCTCTGCGCCGGCGTGTACGGGCTCCTGGACGGGACGGCCCCCGCCGCGCTGGGACTGCCGGCCTTCCTCGCCGGCGCCGTGCTCTGTGTGGCGGGCCTGCTGCTGGGCGGGCGCCGGGTGCGACGCACCACCTACCGGCCGGACCGCTGGCGGGCGGCCGAATGGGGCGTCGCCGGCTGCGGCGTGGCCGCCGCCGTCCTGCTGTTCGCCACCGTCGGCTACGACGCCACCGAGCTCAACCCCTCCCTCTACCCGCTGACCTGGCCGACGCTGCCGCTCGTCCCGGTGCTCGCCCTGCTGCTGGCGGGCGCCGCCGGGATCGTCGCACCGCCGCCCGGCCGGACGCCCGAACCCGTCGCCCCGCCCGCGCAGCGCCCGGACGCCCGCACCGGCGGCAGCAGTCACAGCAACCGCACCGACCGCACGACCTCCGAGGTGAGCACGTGATCCGATTCGACCAGGTGAGTGTCGTGTACGACGGCAAGACCTCGCCCGTCCTGCGCGACGTCGACCTGCACGTCCCGGAGGGCGAGCTCTGCCTGGTGGTCGGTCGTACGGGCGTCGGCAAATCGACCCTGCTCGGTGCCGTCAACGGGCTGGTGCCGCACTTCACCGGCGGCACCCTGCGGGGCCGGGTGACCGTGGACGGCCGCGACACCGCCCACCACCCGCCTCGTGAACTCGCCGACGTGGTAGGCGTGGTGGGCCAGGACCCGCTGGCGGGCTTCGTCACCGACACGGTGGAGGAGGAGCTCGCCTACGTCATGGAGCAGTTGGCGATCCCCGCGGAGGTCATGCGCAAGCGCGTCGAGGAGACCCTCGACCTGCTGGGCCTGGCCGACCTGCGCCACCGCGCCCTGCACGAGCTCTCCGGCGGCCAGCAGCAGCGCGTAGCCATCGGCTCCGTCCTCACCGCCCACCCGCGCGTCCTGGTCCTGGACGAGCCGACCTCCGCCCTCGACCCGACCGCCGCCGAGGAGGTGCTCGCCGCCGTCACCCGGCTGGTGCACGACCTCGGCGTCACCGTCCTGCTCGCCGAGCACCGCCTGGAGCGCGTCGTCCAGTACGCCGACAGCGTCGCCTACCTGCCCGGCGACGGGACCGTCGTGCACGGCCCGCCCGCCGAGGTCTTCCGGGACACCGTGATCGCGCCGCCCGTGGTCGACCTCGGCCGGCTGGCCGGCTGGCAGCCGCTGCCGCTCTCGGTCCGGGACGCCCGCCGGGCGGCCGCTCCGCTGCGGGAGCGGCTGGCCGACCGCCCGGCACCGGCGCCGCGCCGCGAACCGGCCACCGGCGAGACCGTGCTCTCCGCCGAGCGGGTCGTGGTGCGCTACGGCCAGGTGGCCGCCGTCCGGGGCGTCGGGCTGGAGCTGCGCGCGGGCGAGGTCACGGCCCTGATGGGGCGCAACGGCTCCGGCAAGTCCTCACTCCTTTGGGCCCTCCAGGGCTCCGGTCCCAGGCAGGGCGGCAGCGTGAAGGTCGTCGCAGCCGAGGGCGGGAAGGCCGAGGACCCCAAGCGCCTCCCCGCGGCCCGGGCCCGGCAACTGGTCGGCCTCGTCCCGCAGACCCCCACCGACCTGCTGTACCTGGAGACGGTCGCCCAGGAGCTGGCCCAGAGCGACCTGGAGGCCGATCACGCCGCAGGGCCGACCGCCCGGCAGATCCTCGACCGGCTGGCCCCCGGCATCCCGGACGACATCCACCCCCGCGACCTCTCCGAGGGCCAGCAGCTGGCCCTCGTCCTGGCGATCCAACTGGCAGCCGCACCCAGGGTGGTGCTGCTGGACGAACCCACCCGCGGGCTGGACTACCAGGCCAAGGAAGCGCTCACCGGCATCGTCGACGCCCTCGCCGCCGAGGGCCGGACCGTCGTGGTCTCCACCCACGACGTCGAGTTCGTCGCCTCCGCCGCCGACCGGGTCGTCGTCATGGCCGAGGGCGAGATCGTCGCCGACGGCCCGACCTCCGAGGTCATCGTGGCCTCACCGACCTTCGCCCCGCAGACCGCCAAGATCCTCGCTCCCCTGCCGTACCTGACCACCAGGCAGGTCGCCGGGGCCCTCGAACCGGCGGAGGCCGCCCGATGACCGCCCTGCGCATCCCCGGCCGGGCCCGCATCGTCATCGCGCTGGCCGCCTTCATCGGCGTCGTCGCCTTCACCTGGCCGTTCGTCGTGGCCCCCGGGAAGTTCGGCTCGAACTACGCACCGCCGCTGATCTTCGGCGCCCTGCTGGTCCTGGTCCTCGCCGTCGTCATCGCGGAGATCGCGGCCGGCGGCATCGACGCCAAGGCTCTCGCCATGCTCGGCGTCCTGTCCGCCGTCAACGCCGGACTCCGCCCGCTCGGCGCCGGGACGGCCGGAGTGGAGACGGTCTTCTTCGTCCTCGTCCTGGCCGGCCGGGTCTTCGGCCTCGGCTTCGGCTTCACCCTCGGCTGCACCTCGCTGTTCGCCTCGGCCCTGCTGACCGGCGGCGTCGGCCCCTGGATGCCGTACCAGATGTTCGGCTGCGCCTTCGTGGGCATGCTAGCCGGACTGCTCCCACCGGCCCGCCGGCGCTGGGAGGTGCCGATGCTGGCCGTGTACGGGGCGTTCTCCGGTTACCTGTTCGGCTTCCTGCTCAACCTGTCCTTCTGGCCGTTCTCGACCGACCCGAACAGCTCCATCGCCTACCTGCCGGGCCTGCCCTTCACCGAACAGTGGCACCGCTACCTGTTGTTCGACCTGGCCACCTCGCTCGGCTGGGACACCGGCCGGGCCGTCACCACCTTCACGGCCGTACTGGTCGTCGGGCCGGCCGTCCTGACGGTCTTCCGCCGGGCCGCCCGGCGCGCCAACTTCGAACCCACGGTGCGCTTCGAGGCCGCGGACGGCTCCGACGTCCCTCCCGCTCCGGGGAACGCCGCGCGGCCGTCCGGTCCTGACGCCGACCCGGTCTCAGCATCCGGACGATTTGAGCGATTCGCTGTTCAGCTTCCGCCGTCCTGCCCCTAAGCTGGCGGTGCAGCTGGTTCGCCCTGTCCGCCAGGCAGGCGCGTCGCAAGAGGGAACCCGGTGGGAATCCGGGACTGCCCCGCAGCGGTGAGTGGGAACGACCGCCGTCATACGCACTGGGCCCGGGAGGGTCTGGGAAGCGACGGCCAGTAGGTGTCCGCCCTGGGACCAGGGCGGCCGTGCCCGCGAGTCCGAAGACCTGCCACTGCCCGTGCGCGACCGTTTCGCGCGCGGCAATCCGGTGACCTCGTGGGCGGGTCGGCGTTCATACCAGGCGGAGCTGCGTCCACGTGCGGGCGTCCGTCCGGTTCGTCACCCCTTCGCGCCTTCGTGCCGTCACCGGGCACCAAGAGGAATCAGGCTCGCGAAGGAGAGTCCCTTGACAGCGCAGTCCGCAGCCGCGGCGACCGTGGCCACCGTGTACGGCTACCCCCGGCAGGGCCGTAACCGGGAACTGAAGAAGGCGATCGAGGGGTACTGGAAGGGCACAGTCACCTCGGAGGCGCTGCTGACCGCCGCTGCCGGCCTGCGCCGGGAGAACTGGGCCCAGCTTGCCGAGTCCGGGGTCCAGGAGGTCCCGACCGGTGACTTCTCGCTCTACGACCACGTGCTGGACACCACCGTGGCCGTCGGCGCGATCCCGGCCCGCCACCGGGAGGCCGTCGAGGCCGACCCTCTGGACGGCTACTTCGCCATGGCGCGCGGCACCCAGGACGTCGCGCCACTGGAGATGACCAAGTGGTTCGACACCAACTACCACTACCTGGTGCCCGAGTTGGGCCCCGACACGGTGTTCGCCGCGAACCCGGCCAAGGCGGCCGCCGAGCTGCGCGAGGCCCTGGTTCTCGGCCACGCCGCCCGCCCGGTGCTGGTCGGCCCGATCACCTACCTGCTGCTCGCCAAGCCGGCGCCCGGCGTCGCGGCCGACTTCCAGCCGATCACCCTGCTGGACCGGCTGCTGCCCGTCTACGCCGAGTTGCTCGCCCACCTGCGGGCGGCGGGCGCCGCATGGGTCCAGCTGGACGAGCCCGCGCTCGTCCAGGACCGCACCCCGGCCGAACTGAACGCCGCCGCCCGCGCCTACCGCGAGCTGGGCGGCCTCACCGCCCGGCCGAAGCTGCTGGTGGCGAGCTACTTCGACCGCCTCGGCGAAGCCCTGCCGGTGCTCGCCAAGGCCCCGGTCGAGGGCCTGGCGCTGGACTTCACCGGCCCGGCCGCCGCCAACCTGGACGATCTCGCCGCAGTCGGGGGCCTGCCGGGCAAGCGCCTGGTCGCCGGGGTCGTCGACGGCCGGAACATCTGGATCAACGACCTCGGGAAGTCGCTGGCCACCCTCGCGACGCTGCTCGGTCTCGCCGACCGGGTCGACGTCGCGCCGTCCTGCTCCCTCCTGCACGTGCCGATCGACGCCGCGGCCGAGCGCGACGTCGACCCGCAGATCGCCCGCTGGCTCGCCTTCGCCAAGCAGAAGGCCGCCGAGGTCGCCCTGCTGGCCCGCGGGCTGCGGGAGGGTACTGGCGCGATCACCGCCGAACTCGCCGCCAACCGCGCCGACCTGGCCTCCCGCGCCACCTCCCCCATCACCCGTGACCCGGCCGTACGGGCCCGTGCGGCCGCCGTGGGCGCCGACGACACCCGCCGCGCCCAGGCCTACCCGCAGCGGGCCGAGGCCCAGCGCGCCCGGCTGGGCCTGCCGCTCCTTCCCACCACCACCATCGGCTCGTTCCCGCAGACCGCCGAACTGCGGCTCGCACGGGCCGACCTGACGGCGGGCCGGATCGACGCGGGGGCGTACCGGGAGCGGATGGAGGCCGAGGTCCGCGAGGTCATCGCCTACCAGGAGAAGGCCGGCCTGGACGTCCTCGTGCACGGCGAGCCCGAGCGCAACGACATGGTCCAGTACTTCGCCGAGCAGCTCACCGGCTACCTGGCCACCCGCCACGGCTGGGTCCAGTCCTACGGCACCAGGTACGTGCGGCCGCCGGTGCTGGCCGGGGACATCTCCCGCCCGCACCCGATGACGGTGGACTGGTTCCGCTACGCCCAGGGCCTCACCGACCGCCCGGTCAAGGGCATGCTCACCGGGCCGGTCACCATGCTCGCGTGGTCCTTCGTCCGCGACGACCAGCCGTTCGCCGACACCGCTCGCCAGGTCGCGCTCGCGCTGCGCGACGAGGTCGTCGACCTGGAGTCCGCCGGCGCCGCCGTCGTCCAGGTCGACGAGCCGGCCCTGCGCGAGACCCTGCCGCTGCGCGCCGCCGACCGCCCGGCCTACCTGGCGTGGGCCACCGAGGCCTTCCGCCTCGCCACCTCGGGGGTACGGGCGGACACCCAGATCCACACCCACATGTGCTACGCCGAGTTCGGCGCGATCATGACGGCCATCGACGACCTCGACGCAGACGTGATCTCGCTGGAGGCGACCCGCTCGCACATGGAGGTGGCCGGCGAGCTGGCCGAGGCGGGCTACCCGCGCGAGGTCGGGCCGGGTGTCTGGGACATCCACTCCCCGCGCGTGCCGAGCACCGAGGAGGCCGTCTCCCTGCTGCGCACCGGCCTCGCCGCGATCCCGGCCGAACGCCTGTGGGTCAACCCCGACTGCGGCCTGAAGACCCGCGGCTGGCCGGAGACCCGAGCCTCCCTGGACAGCCTGGTCGGCGCCGCCCGCCGCCTGAGGGAGGAACTGGCGGACTGACCCGAGGACGGTACGACCCGGCCGGGCACCGCACGCGTGCGGTGCCCGGCCGGTGGCTGCCCGAGCCGTCCCCGGGAAACGCGGGCAGCGCGACGCCCTGGAGCGCGCGGGTGGCGCGGTCTCCAGGGCATCGGGTCTGCCGGTGGCCGGTGGCCGGCGGCGGGAGGTACGGACGGGCCGTCAGGCCGCCGGGTGGGCGTGGAAGCCGCGGCCGGTCTTGCGGCCGAGCAGTCCGGCCTCGACCATGCGGGAGAGCAGCGGCGGGGGTGCGTACAGCGGTTCCTTGTACTCCTCGTACATGGAGTGGGCGATCGCCTCGACGGTGTCCAGGCCGATCAGGTCGGCGAGGGCGAGCGGGCCCATGGGGTGGGCGCAGCCGTAAACCATGCCGGCGTCGATGTCCTCCGGGCTGGCGTGCCCGGCCTCGGCCATCCGGACGGCGGCGAGCAGGTAGGGCACCAGCAGGGCATTGACGACGAACCCGGCCCGGTCCCGGGAGTGGACGACGTGCTTGCCGAGGACGTCCGCGGCGAAGGCCTCCACTCGGCCGACCACGGCGGGGTCGGTGTGCAGCGAGCTGACCAGCTCGACCAGCGGCATCGCCGGGGCCGGGTTGAAGAAGTGCAGGCCCAGGACGTGCGAGGCACGGCCGGTGGTGATGCCGAGCCGGGTGACGGGGATCGCCGAGGTGTTGGTGGCGAGGACGGCGTCCTCGGCGACCAGCACCTTGTCCAGGGTGGTGAGCACCTCGGTCTTGACGCGTTCGTCCTCGACGACGGCCTCGACGACGAGCTGCCGGTCGGCGAGCGCTTCGAGGTCGTCGGCGAAGAGCAGGTGGGCCCAGGCGTCGGTGCGCTGTTCCTCGCTGATCCGGCCGCGGTCGACGGCGCGGTGCAACGAGCGGTCGATCCGGCTGCGGGCGGCGCTCAGGGCCTCGCGCCCGCTCTCGCAGACGACGGTGTCGAGCCCGGCGCGGGCGAAGACCTCGGCGATGCCGGAGCCCATCTGCCCGGCACCGACGACGGCGACACGGCGGATGACGTTCATGCGATTGCCTCCTTCGGGGGCGATGCGGAGACCGGCCGGGTCAGGCGGCCGGGGCGGTGGTGCGGACGAGGTGGCGGGCGTAGGCCTCGGTGGTGAGGAAGGCGGGCAGCTCCGCGCCGAGCGCGGTCTCCTCCAGGATGCGCACCGCATCGTCCACCAGCGCCGGGTCGGCGTGCTCCGCGAGCAGCCCGGCCCGCTCGCGGTCGATCAGCCGCCGGACCAGGTCCGCGGTGGCGAGGGAGCCGCCGGCGAGGCGGGTGCAGTGGTGCTGCCACTGCCAGAGCTGGCAGCGGGCGATCTCGGCGGTGGCGACGTCCTCCATCAGGCCGAAGACGGCGACGGCGCCGGAGCCGCCGAGCCAGGCGACCAGGTAGCGCAGGGCGACGGCCACGTTGGCGTGCAGGCCCTGCTCGGTGGGCAGGCCGGCGGAGAGCCGCTGGACACCCAGCAGGTCGGCGGCGGTGACGTCGACGTCCTCGCGGGTGTGCTCCAGCTGGTGCGGGCGGTCGCCGAGGACTTCGTCGAAGGCGGTGCGGCAGGTCGCGACCAGACCGGGGTGGGCGACCCAGGAGCCGTCGAAGCCGTCGCCCGCCTCCCGCTCCTTGTCGGCCCGCACCCTGGTGAGGGCCGCCTCGTTGGCCGCGGGGTCGCGCTGCGGGATCGCCGCGGCCATGCCGCCGATCGCGTGCGCGCCGCGCCGGTGGCAGGTGCGCACCAGCAGGTCGGTGTAGGCGCGCATGAACGGCTGGGTCATGGTGAGGGTGGCGCGGTCGGGCAGGACGAACCGGGGCCCGTGCTGGGCGAAGTTCTTGATGAGGCTGAACAGGTAGTCCCAGCGGCCCGCGTTGAGGCCGGCGGCGTGCTCGCGCAGCTCGTAGAGGATCTCGTCCATCTCGAAGGCCGCGGTGATGGTCTCGATCAGCACGGTGGCGCGGATCGTGCCGTGCGGGATGCCGAGGTCGGCCTGGGCGAGGGTGAACACGTCGTTCCACAGGCGCGCTTCGAGGTGGTTCTCCAGCTTGGGGAGGTAGAAGTACGGGCCGGAGCCGGCCGCGATCTGCGGCCGGCCGCAGTGGAACAGGTACAGGCCGAAGTCGACCAGCGCGCCGATCGCGGGGCGCCCGTCGATCAGGAGGTGCTGCTCGTCCAGGTGCCAGCCGCGGGGGCGGACCACGATGGTGGCGGGGTCGTTCCCGATGTAGTAGCGCTTGCCCTCCGGCGTGGTGTCGTCGATCTGACGCTCGATCGCGTCGATCAGGTTGAGCTGGCCGGTGACCAGGTTGTGCCAGGTCGGGGCGGTGGCGTCCTCGAAGTCCGCCAGCCAGACCTTGGCGCCGGAGTTGAGGGCGTTGACGGTCATCCGGCGCTCGGGCGGGCCGGTGATCTCCACCCGGCGGTCGGCCAGGCCCGGGCCCGCGCCGGCCACGCGCCAGCCGAGGTCCTCCCGGACGGTGCGGGTCTCCGGGAGGAAGTCCAGGGTGCCCCCGGCGGCCAACCCGGCGCGGCGGCGGTCCCGTTCGGCGAGCAGTGCGGTGCGGCGGCCGGCGAACGCCTCGTGCAGACGGGTGAGGAAGGCGAGCGCCTCGGGGGTGAGGATCTCGTCGAAGCGGTCCTCGGGTGCGCCGAGGATCTCGATGCGGCTGGGCTGGGTCATCCGGTGCTCCAGGAGGCGAAGGAGGCGAAGGAGGCGAGTGGAAGGCGCGTGGAAGGCGAGTGGGAGGCCGCCCGGGGCCTCGTCCCTCAACGAGACCCCGGGCGGCGGGGTGGAAGGCGGCTCGTCCCCGACGAGACCGCCGGGGTGGCTCAGTGGAACTGCTCGGCCTCGGTGGAGCCGGTCAGGGCGAGGGTCTCGGCGGCGGGGTTGAGCGCCGTGGAGACCAGGTCGAAGTACCCGGTGCCGACCTCGCGCTGGTGCTTGACGGCGGTGTAGCCGTCCGGCACGGCGGCGAACTCGGCCTCCTGGAGGTCGACGTAGGCGGTCATGCCGTGCTCGGCGTAGCCCTTCGCGAGCTGGAACATCGAGTGGTTGAGGGCGTGGAAGCCGGCCAGGGTGATGAACTGGAACCGGTAGCCCATCGCGCCCAGCTCCCGCTGGAACTTGGCGATCTGGTCGTCGTCCAGCGCGGCCTTCCAGTTGAAGGACGGCGAGCAGTTGTAGGCGAGCATCTTGTCCGGGTACTCGGCCTTGATCGCCTCGGCGAACTCGCGGGCCTGGGCGAGGTCCGGGGTGCCGGTCTCCACCCAGATCAGGTCCGCGTACGGGGCGAAGGCGAGACCGCGCGAAATCACCGGGGCCATGCCGGGCTCGACCCGGTAGAAGCCCTCGGCGGTGCGCTCGCCGGTGCAGAACCGCGCGTCGCGCTCGTCCACGTCGGTGGTCAGCAGGTTGGCGGCGAGCGCGTCGGTACGGGCCACGATCAGCGTGGGCACGTCGGCGATGTCGGCCGCGAGGCGGGCGGAGTTGAGCGTGCGGACGTGCTGGGCGGTGGGGACGAGCACCTTGCCGCCCAGGTGGCCGCACTTCTTCTCGGAGGCGAGCTGGTCCTCGTAGTGGATGCCCGCGGCGCCGGCCGCGATCATGCCCTTGGTGAGCTCGAATGCGTTCAGCGGACCGCCGAAGCCGGCCTCCGCATCGGCGACGATCGGCACCAGCCAGTCCGGGCCGTCGCTGCCCTCGGCGGCGTCGATCCCGTCCGCCCGCAGCAGCGCGTTGTTGATCCGGCGCACCACCTGGGGAACGGAGTTGGCCGGGTAGAGGCTCTGGTCCGGGTAGGTCTGCCCGGCCTGGTTGGCGTCGGCCGCGACCTGCCAGCCCGACAGGTAGATCGCCCGGAGCCCGGCCTTCACCATCTGCACGGCCTGCCCACCGGTGAGCGCACCGAGGGCGTGGACGTAGTCCTGCTCGTGCAGCTGCCGCCACAGACGCTCGGCACCGCGCCGGGCCAGCGTGTGCTCCTCGCGCACCGTGCCCGACAGGCGCACGACGTCGGCGGCCGTGTAGGTGCGCTCGATGCCCGCCCACCGGGGGTCAGAGGCCCACCGGGCGGCGAGCTCCGCCGCCTGCTTCTCCTGCTGCTGCCGAACCGACTGAGTCATGGGTCTGCTCCCCAGGGTGTGCCAGGCCCTGTCCGGCCGGTCTTGCCGGGCGGGCCTAGTTGCGAAGGATGTGACGCACTTCACCGCGAGGGCGAGTGGGCGGCCGGGTGATGCCGGGCGGCGGTACGAGACCGCGGGACGTGGATGCCCGGGACAGCCCACCCAGCCGCGACTGACCTGGTGTTCCGTTGCTGTCCTGCGCATCTCCCGGCCGCAGCACCGACTCTGGCAGGCTGCGAAGCCGCCGTCACCGGTGGACCTCTGCCAACTTCTGCGAAGGATGCTCCGCGAATGTGCGAAGGTTGCGAAGCGCCGGCCGCGCACTCCGCGGGCTAGGCTGACCGCACCGGTCGGCCGATTGCGCGCAGTTGGGGGAGAACGACGTGGGAAAGGCCTTCGCCGGCGCCAGGTTGCGCCGCCTGCGCGAGGAACGCGGCCTCAGCCAGGCCGCGCTCGCCCGGCTGCTCGACCTGTCGCCCAGCTACCTCAACCAGCTGGAGCACGACGCCCGCCCGCTCACCGTGCCCGTCCTGCTGCGCCTGACCGAGGCGTTCGGGGTCGAGGCCGGGTACTTCGCCCCGCCCGACAGCGCCCGGCTCACCGCCGAACTGCGCGAAGCGCTCGGCGAGGAGGTCGCCGCCGGGCAGGTGACCGCCGGGGAGCTCGACGAGCTGGCCGCGCGCCTGCCCGCCGTCGCGCGGCTGCTCATGGACCTCGGCCGCAGCCGGCGGGCGGTCGCGGAGCAACTCGCCGTCCTCGCCGGGGAACGCGGCCCGGCGGCCGACACCCTCACCCCGCACGAGCAGGTCCGCGAGTTCTTCTACCGCCGCCGCAACTACATCGACGAACTCGACACCGCGGCAGAGGAGTTGGCCACGGTGATCGGCCTGCGGCGCGGCGGGGTCAGGGCGGTGCTGGCCGAGCGGCTCGCCTCCGGCCACGGCGTGCGGACCGTCAGCGGGAGCGAGCACCTGCACCGCTACGACCCGCGCGCCAGGGTCCTCAGCCTGTCGGACCGGCTGCGCCCCGGCCAACAGGCCTTCCGGATGGCCACCCAACTGGCGTACCTGGAGCACGATCCCCTGCTGTCCGAACTCGCCGCCCAGGACACCCCGGAGGGCTCCACCGCCAGGTCGCTCACCAGGATCGGCCTGGCCAGCTACTTCGCCGCCGCGCTGGTGCTGCCCTACACCGCGTTCCACGCCGAGGCGGAGTCCGCGCGCTACGACATCGAGCACCTCGCCGACCACTTCGGCGTCGGCTACGAGACCGTCTGCCACCGTCTGAGCACCCTGCAGCGGCCCCGGCTGCGCGGGGTGCCGTTCTCCTTCGTCCGGGTCGACCGGGCGGGCAACGTCTCCAAGCGCCAGTCCGCGACGCCCTTCCACTTCTCCCGGACCGGCGGCACCTGCCCGCTCTGGAACGTCTACGAGGCCTTCACCGCCCCGGGCCGGGTCCACGTCCAGGTCGCCGCGATGCCGGACGGCCGACGCTACCTGTGGACCGCGCGGGCCGTCACCCGCTCCCCGGGCGGCTGGGGCCGCCCCGGCAAGTCATTCGCCATCGGCCTGGGCTGCGAGATCCGCCACGCAGGGCGGCTCGTCTACTCGGCGGGACTGGACCTGGGCGACGAGAGCGCCGCCACCCCGATCGGCCTCGGCTGCAAGGTCTGTGAACGCCCGGTCTGCCCGCAGCGGAGCGCGCCGCCGATCGGCCGCCCGCTCCAGGTCGACGAGAACACCAGCAGCTTCGTCCCCTACCCAGCGCTCTCCGACTGACGGCCGGCGCAGTAGGGCGGGAGATCCCGCCAGCTCCAAGGCTGCGCACGATCCCCGTCGAGATCACGGCCGAACCGCCTCGACTCGACGGCCGCTGCCCCGTGGTCCTCGGCGCGGCGGCTCAGAACGGCGACGGCCCCGGCTGCCCCGACCTCCCGTAGGAGTTCCAGGAGCAGTGCCACGCCGACCGGATCGGAGGTGTCGACCCCGGCGGCGGCCTGCTCGCACAGGACGGCCTCGGCCTGGTCTGCGCCGAACTCCGCCAGCGCACGGAGCATCTGCGTGACGAACTCGGCGTCGGTCTCGGTGACGGCGCGGTGGATCAGGGCGGCCACGGCCTCGTGGGTGCCGAGGCTCTCCAACATGTACGCGAGGACGGCGACTTCGTAGGCATCGTCCAGGTGGGCGTGGGCCTCGGGGCGGCGGGTCAGCAGCGCTGTCAGGGCCGCGCCCTGGCCGGTCTCGTCCAAGGTGTTGAGCAGCGCGGCCACCTCCTGAGGCCCGGAGAGACGGGCCTGGACCTCGGGGTGGCGGTCCAGTAGCGCGGCCACGGCTGCTTCCTGGCCGGCGCCGTGCAACTCCCGCAGGACCGTGGCGACGTCGTCCGGCCAGGAAGTATCGACCTCGATCGCCGCACGACGGCTCAGGACGCTGGCCTCCTCGTCAGCCCCCACGTGTAGCAGCGCGCCGATCAACTCCCCGACATCGCCCAGGCGATCGTCCAGGCGGACCTCGGCGGCGGCGCGAAGGCCGAGGGCTCGGACGGCTTCGTCCGCGCCGGCGCTCTTCAGCGCCAACAGCAGTTCGCCGAGGGCGGCCGGATCGACCAGGGGCGTGTGGTTGGCAGCGCGGCGGCTGAGCGCCTGCACGGCTTCGTCCGCGCGCTCTTCCTGCAGCGCCGTGAGCAGCCACGCGACGGCCCTGGGGTGCGTGAGGTCGGCTTGGCGCTCGGGCCTGCCCTCCAGCAGCACGCGGACGGCCTCGTGCTCACCTTCCTTCCGCAGTACCCGGATCAGCTCGACGACATCGGCCGGGCGCGTCAGGTCGGCGTGGACCTCGGGGCGGCGGCCCAGCAGGACGAGGACGGCCTGCTTCGCGCCCGCCTCCCCCAGCACTCGCAGCCAGCCGGCCGGGGCGGTGAGCGGCGAGTCGGCGGCTATCCGGTCGCACAGGATGTGCATCGCGTCCTCCGCGCCCAGCGACCGCAGGAGCGTGATCAGGTATCCGACGCCGGGCGTGATCGTGAGGTCGATCCGGGATTCGGGGCCGCGCTCCAGCAACACGTCGACGGCATCGTGCGCGCCCGCCTCGCACAGGAGGTGGAGGAGCCAGCCGACGGCGTGGGCGTCGGTGAGGTCGGCGTGTTCGGCCACCCAGCGAGCCCCGTCGTGCTGGGGATCGAGTCCGGCCGCGGCGAGGAGTTCGTAGAGCATGGACGGGGCCCATGCGTGGCCGAGCCGGACGGCCTTCCGGAACAGCAGGACGGCCTGTCGGTACTGGCAGCGCTCCTTGGCCGATCCGGCGAGCCGCACGAGGGTGTCGGGCGCCTCGGCGTGGTCGGTGAGCGCGCGCCACAGGGAGGGAGCAATGATCCGGCGGGCCGGGCGGCGACGGATGTGCTGGTCCAGGTAGTCCGCCGGTTCGTACAGCGCCGGCGTACCGGACCGGAGACGGACTGCCGTAAGGGCAGTCAGTGTGCGGCGGATGTCGGTGCGGGTTCCATCGGCGCGCCTACCGGTGGTGAGGGCGTCCAACGCTTGGCTGGCCCAGGCCGGATCGGCGGGTCGTTGCCGCGGAGTGAGCGCCCCGTCGGCGGCCTCGGCCAGCAGGGCCTCGGGCAGGCCGCCCGTGTATCCCAGGTGGCGGGCGTCGAGCGCGGCCGTCACGAGTGCGTGCTCGACCGCTGTGAAGCGGCCCCCGGGTCCTTCCCGGTAGGCGGCGAGGAGTTCCGGGCCGCCGCTCAGGTGCTGTACCACCCGACCGTCGACCGCCCCGACGGTGAGGGCGGCGCGCAGCCGCTGGTCTCCGCACAGCCGGGCGAGCCCCTCCCATGCGGCCTGTTCCCTGCCCGACAGGGTGTCAGGGACCGGAATCCGCCGGGTGACGGAGCCGGTCAGGAGTACCAGGGCCTGACTGTGCTGCCACAACCCGGGCCGGGTGAGCTCGCTCCAGTACGGATCGAGCCACAGGGTGCCGACGGCCGCCACTCCGGGCCGGCGCTCCAGCAGCCTGCGCAGGCCCGCGGCGGCGCGCTCGCCGCTCTCGCCGTACAGAAAGTTCTGACTTTCGTTCAGCCACAGCACCGTACCGCTCGTGATCCGGTCGGACCGCAGCAGTTCGAGGAGGTCGTCGGCAGTGGCAGGGCGCAGGACGGGACGGTCGGCGGCGAGTGCCAGCAGGGCTTCGTACAGGGCACGGGTCTTGCCGGTGGACGAGTCTCCGGTGAGCATCACCAGCAGGGACGGGCCGCCGGCGAGCGCCGGCTCCAGCGCGGCCCGCAGGACGGCGTCGTGGGCGCGTGACACGTAGGGAGTGAGGGTCGGGGGCTCGGGTCCGTCCTGATCCCCAGGGGGAGTGACAGCCAGGTGCACCTCCAGGCGGACGCCTCGGACCGTCGTCACGCTCTCCGGCTCGGGCTCGCTGTGGGGGATGCCGCTTGCGCTGGTTCGGCCGTCTCGTTCGTCCTTCTGCTCTGCGCGCGCGGCGCCCAACTGCTCGCGCCACCACTTCTCGTCTTTCCTGTCGACGGCTTCGCCAGCCCACTGCGACCAGAGGTGGACGAGTGCCACGATCTTGTCGTCGCTCTTCGATTGGGGGACCTTGAAGTCGGCCACGTCCTCCGGAGCCCAGTCACTGATCCGCGTCCCGCTGAACTCTGCGGAGCCAGGACGGCCGGAAGCCCGCACCAAGGCCTCCGCCACGGCCTGGCTGAAGGGCTTGTCCTTCATCCCGCGTGCCGCCTCCGCCCGCTCCCTCAGCCCGCGAAGCCGGGCGTGCAACTCACGCACCTGCGCCCCCACCCGCTACCCCTTTCCCCGGGCCGTTGCAGCGGTCGGGTGCCCTGAACCAGGCCGCTGCCCGTGAACTCGGCCGATGCCCGTTCCGGGCAGGTCGGGCGAGCCTCACGCGCACTCGTGACCAGCAGCTTAGGGGTGGTCGCCGATGTCGTGCCCGCTACTCGGGACACCGCGGGTCGCCCTGCGGGAGATTCGGGGCACCACGCCGGGCCCGGCGACCCACACCCTTCCCAGGAGCAGGAGCCACCATGGCCAAGCACCGTTCGCGTCGACCCGTCGACCGCACGCCCGCACCCGATCCGACCCTGCTGTGGCGGGATGCACTCCGCCGTGCTGGGGCCCTCGCCGCAGCGGCCGGTCCCACCGTCGTCGCGCTGGCCCGCTGGTGGGCCGACCGCCACTGACCGACCGTTTCGGGCCCGGGCACCCACCGGCGTCCGGGCCGACGGCCCGCGCGGTGCGCCGGCGGGGTTCGCCCACCGGGCGGTCTCCGCCGGGTCAGTGCGTCCGGCCGGGGGGCTTCAGGGGGAGCGGGGGACGACCGGTGCCGGTGACGTCGACGTCGCTCCGTGGTGGGGAGCGGTGGAGCAGGTTCAGGGCCGCGCCGCCGATCGCCAGCCAGCCGGCGGCGAGGAGCCAGGCCCCGAGGACGTCCAGCGGCCAGTGCACTCCGAGGTAGACGCGGCTGAGGCCGATCGCGACCGCGAACAGGGCGGCGCCGGCGGCCGTGGCCCGGGCCGCGGCGGGGCGCGCCCGGGCCACGGCCATGGCCAGCAGGCCCGCGCTCACCGCGGCGGTGAACGTGTGCCCGGACGGGAAGGAGAACCCGGCGGCGGTCGTGGCCCAGTCCTGCCGCGGCGGGCGGGGCCGGTCGAAGGCCTGCATGAGGCTCCGGCGCAGGATCTCACCCGCGAGCAGCCAGACCGACGGTGCCACCAGCAGCAGCACGGTCCTGCGCGGCGGGCGCGGGGCGGGGGCGGCCCTGACGAGGACGACTCCGGCCGTCAGGGTCATCAGGTAGGGCACCACCCCGGTGCCGAGCGCCGTGAGGGCGACCACCGCCGACCGGGCCGCCGCGGGCCGGCCCGCGGCACTCCGTTCGACCGCGGCCCGCTCGAACGGGAACGGCGCCCAGGCGCGAGCGGCCAGCAGCACGGCGAGCGCGGCGAAGAGCAGCCACGCCGTCCCCAGGACGACCAGCCACACCCGTCCGCGCCCGGTCATGCGCCCAACCACCCCTCCAGTGCACCCCCTCGGGCGCGTTCCGCCAAACCCCGCCGCGGCCACGCCCGCTGTCGGGTGAGCCGACGAGCCGGTGGTCAGGGCACCTACGGCACCCGGCGTACGGGGAGCGTGCGGGGGCCGCGGACGAGGAGGCCCGGGCGGTAGGGGAGTGTGCCGGGGTCGGCGGCGAGGCGCAGGTCCGGCAGGGCGTCGAAGAGGCGGGGGAGCGCGACCATGGCCTCCAGCCGGGCCAGCCGGGCGCCGAGGCACACGTGCGGGCCGTGGCCGAACGCGAGGTGCGGGAGCGCCCGGTCGCTGCCGGGTGCGTAGCGGTCGGGGCGGAAGGCGTCCGGGTCGGTGAAGACCGCCGGATCGCGGTTGGCGGCCGCCAGCACCACCAGGACCGAGGCGCCGGCCGGGACGACCGTGCCGTCCCCGAGGTCCGCCTCCTCGCTCGCGCGCCGCCAGGTGGTCCCCTCCAGGGGGCTTGCGTGCCGGAGCGTCTCCTCGACGACCGCGGCCCAGCCGGCGTCGCCGTCCCGCCGTGCGGCGCGCAGCTCGTCGGGGTGGCCGAGCAGCAGCAGGGCGGCGGAGGCCAGGAGGTTCATCGTCGTCTCGTAGCCGGCGAAGAGCAGCAGGAAGGCCATCGCCAGCAGCTCGCCGTCGTCCAGGGCCGCCTCGTCCTCGTCGCGGGCGAGCAGGCTGAACAGGTCCTCGCCGGGCCGGCGGCGCTTCTCCGCGATGAGCTGCGTGAAGTACCGGTGCAGGCTCTGCCAGGCCTGGTCGAGCTCGCCCGGCGCGAGGGCGCCGGCGGGGGAGCCGACGCGGTAGGTCCAGGTGCGCAGGTCCAGCCGGTCCTGCTCGGGGACGCCGAGGATCTCGCTGATCACCAGGACGGGCAGCGGGAAGGCGAAGCCGTCGACGAGGTCGACGACCCCGCCGCGCCCGGCCCGGGCCGTGAGTTCGGCGAGCACGGAGTCGGTGAGGCCGGCGATCCGCTCGGTGAGGGCGTCCACCCGGCGGGGCGTGAAGGCGACCGACGCCAGGCGGCGCAGCCGCCGGTGCTCGGCGCCGTCGGTGTTCAGCATGTGCTGCTCCAGCACGGACCGCGCGCCGGCCGTCGCGCCCTCGGCCCTGCGGGGGCCGGTCTTCGGTGCGGGGACGTTGGAGAATCTGGGATCGGCCAGGACGGCCCGGGCCTGCCGGTAGCCGGTCACCAACCACGCCGACGTCCCGTTGGACAGGGCCACCGGCGCCGCCGGGCGGCCCTGCTCGCGCAGCGCGGCGTAGAACGGGTACGGGTCGCGGGCGAACGCGGCGTCGGCGGGGTCCAGAGCAGTCATCACCCGGTCATTCTGGTCCGGGGGCATCGGACGGCTGGAAGCGCCCCCCGCCCCGGCGGCCTGCGCGGCCCCGCCGACCGGCACGGGAGACCGGACGGGCCGCGCCGGGCGCGGGCTCAGAGCGGGAAGCGGCGGGACTCCCCGGGCCGGACGAAGGCCGGTCGGCCGCGGAAGCGGATCAGGACCGGGTCCTGCCGGTCCTCGCGCAGGCTCACGGTGGCCGCGCCGCGGTCGACGGCGACCACCAGGCCCCAGTGGCCCCGGTAGCGCAGTTCGAGTTCCAGCCGGCCGAGGGCGGAGGGCAGCCGGGGGTCGAGCCAGAGGGCGTCCTCCCGGATCTCCAGGCCGGTGTAGCAGCGCTGCAGCAGGTCGACCGCGCCCGCCATGGCGCCGAGGTGGACGCCCTCGGCCGTGGTGCCCCGCTGGCTGTCCCGGAGGTCGGCCACCAGGGCGTCGCGGAAGTACCGCCAGGAGGCACGGCGGTCGGAGCGGGTGAGCACCCAGGCGTGCACCACGGAGCTGAGCGTGGATCCGTGCACGGTGCGCCGGAGGTAGTAGTCGGTGGTGCGGCGGAGCAGTTCGTGGCCGGCGGGGTAACCGAGGTGCCGCAGCAGGTCGCGGACCTCGCGGGCGGAGAACAGGTACCAGAGCATGAGCGCGTCGGCCTGCTTGGACGCCTTGTAGCGGTTGACCGTGTCGCCCTCGGCCTCCAGGGTCCGGTCGAGCCGGCGCAGGTCGGTGTACCGGCTCCGGTAGGCGGTCCAGTCGAGTTCGGCGAGCCGCTCGTAGCCGTCGAACTGGCTGAGGACGCCCGCGTGGAACGGGACGTGCAGGCGCCGGCCGACCTCCTGCCAGCGGTCCAGTTCGAGCGCGTCGAGGGCCAGGCGCTCGCGCAGCTCGTCGCGACGGTAGCCGGGCAGGGCGTCCAGGGCGTCCCGGGCGCGGGCCAGCACCCAGGAGGCCAGCACGTTGGTGTAGGCGTTGTCGTCCAGGCCGGGACCGGGCGCCCAGGGGTAGGCGTCGTGGTACTCGTCGGGCCCGAGCACGCCGCGGATCGACCAGCGGCCGCGCCCCCGGTCGTAGGTGGCGGCGGAGGACCAGAACCGGGCGATCTCCAGCAGCATCTCCGCGCCGGCCGTGGCGAGGAAGTCCCGGTCGCCGGTGGCCTGGTAGTACTGCCAGACGTTGTAGGCCACCGCCGAGCCGACGTGCCGCTGCAGGTGGCTGTGGTCGGGCAGCCAGCGGCCGGACAGCGGGTTGAGGTGCAGCCGCTGCGACTCCTCGCGGCCGTCGCCCGCGCTCTGCCACGGGTACATCGCGCCGCGCAGGCCCGCCTCCCGGGCCTGCCGGCGGGCGGCGTCCAGACGGCGGTGGCGGTAGCGGAGGACGGCGCGGGTGAGTTCGGGGAAGCGCAGGTTGAGCAGCCGCAGGACGAACAGGTCGTCCCAGAAGACGTGGCCCCGGTACGCCTCGCCGTGGAGTCCGCGGGCGGGGATGCCGGCGTCCAGGTCGGCGGAGTGCTCGGAGTAGGTCTGAAGCAGGTGGAACAGGTTCAGGTGCAGCGGTCCGGCGCCGTCGAAGTCCGCCTCGATCCGGCAGCGGCGCCACAACTCGGCCCAGCGCAGGGAGTGTTCGGCGAGCAGCCGGTCGAAGCCCGGGGCCTCGGCGGCGAGCAGGGTTGAGGCGCGCAGCGGTGTTCCGATCGCCGGGTCGCGGGAGGTGTGCAGGGCGACCGTCTTCTCCACTGTGACGGGCCGGCCGCGCTCGGCGTCCACCGTGAGGAGGTGGGCCGCCCAGCCGGTGCGGCACTCCGTCGCCAGCGTCGCTCCCGCTCCTGCCTCGATGCGCGTCCGGGCGCACAGGGCGATCCGCAGCGGTGAACCGGCCGTCCCGACCTCCAGTCGGAGCCGCCCGGCCGCGTCCACTCCCTGACCGGCCGGGACGAGGTGCTGCTCGGCCAGCCCCCGGTAGCGGGCGACGCCGGTGTTGGCGACGTTCCCGTCCAGGCCCGAGCGGACCTCCAGCGGGCCGGACCAGTTCTCCGGTGTGAACGTGCTCTCCAGGGCGAGCAGGTGCGGTCGGGCCTGGCTGGCGAGGCGCCGCTGGACGAGCCGGGTCCGCCGCCCCCGGTCGTCGACGACGAGGGCGGTGCGGGTCAGCAAGCCCCGGCGCAGGTCCAGCTCCAGTGCCTGCTCGGCGGGCGGACCGGTGAACCACGCGCCGCCCGCCGGGCGGAAGGTCAGCGGCAGCCAGTTCGGGCAGTTGACGAGGTCCTCGTTGGCGACCACGCGCCCGGCCACCGTCGACTCCGCCCGGTCGTAGCAGCCCGCCAGGTACGTCCCCGGGTAGTGGACGCCGTCGGCGACCGACTCGGGCGCGGCGCCCCGGGTGACCGCGTAGCCGTTGCCGACCGCGCACAGCGCCTCCCGAAGACCCTCCTCCGCGGGGTTGAAGCCTTCGAAACGCAGGATCCACGGGTCCGGCATGAGGGGATTGCCCGCCGCTGCGTCCGCTGCCACGTCGCGACCTCCGTGCCGACCGGTCTGACTCCAGTGTGCGCACCGCATCGCCCGGCCGCCCGTCGCCGGGGGCGCCGGCCGTCGGGTACCCCCACCGGAGCGGCCGCGGCCCTGCGCGGCCCGGCACGGGCGTGCGACGGCGGTGCGACCCGTGGTCCGATCGCGGTCACGGCGAGTAGCCTCCTCCCAGGACCCGTCACGCCGCTCCACTCGCCGGGAGGACCCCGTCATGTCCGACTCTCCGCAGGTCGCCGTCGTCCGGCGCTACTACGGCGCGAAGGGGGACCTGGACGTCATCCGGTCCGTGGTGGCCGAGGACGCCCGGTGGGACGTGGCGGACGGTTTCCCCCGCGGGGGCGTGTACGACGGCCTGGACCGCATCCTCGGGGACTTCTTCCCCTTCCTCGCGGACTTCCGGGAGTTCGAGTGCATCGGCGACGCGTACTTCGAGGACGGCGACCACGTCATCGTGCTGGGCCGCTACCTCGGCGTCACGGCCGCCGGCAAGCCGGTGACCTCGCGGTTCGCCCACTTCTTCACCCTGCGGGACGGCCGGATCACCCAGCTGCGGCAGACCTCCGACACCCTGCCGATCGCCCGCGCGCTGGAGGGCTGAAGCCGGCCCGGCCGACCTGCGGCTGGTCCCCCGGACGACCTGCGGCCGGGACCTTCGGCGCCGGGACGGTGCCTCTCGACCCCTGGGGCCGCCCGTGGGCGGCGCGGGAGTCTGGTCACCGGTAGGGACCGTGCGCACCGGCGCCGCGGTCGGCCGGGGACCAGGGCGTGTCCGACACGCCCTCAGGGAGGTCGCAGTCATGTCGTACGGCGTGGTGGTGGGGATCGACGGCTCGGCGCAGAGCGCGGCGGCGGCGGAGTGGGCCGCCCGGGAGGCGCTCCGGCGGGGGCTCGGACTGCGGATGGTCCACGTGGCCGGGACGGAGGCCGACGCGCTGGAGCGCGACCTCGGCGGCGGGAGCGCGGTGCCGGAGCCCGTGGCGGTGATCCGCGACCGCATCGCGGCGGTCTCGCCCGGGCTGGACGTCTCCTGCGAGATCCGCCCCGGGAGCCCGGCGGACGACCTCGCCGCCGTCGGACGGCGGGCCGAGCTGCTCGTGGTGGGGTCGCGCGGCCTCGGCGGCTTCACCGGCCTGCTGGTCGGATCGGTCGGGCTGCGCACCGCCGCCCGGGCCGGCTGCCCGGTGGTGCTGGTCCGCGCCGGAGCGGACGGACTGGGTGGAGCGGAGGGCCGGGGCAGGGCGGACGGCATGGGCGGGGCGCCCGGGGACGTCGTCGTGGGCGTGGAGGGCGACCGGCCGTGTGACGCCGTCCTCGCCTTCGCCTTCCGGCACGCGGCCGACACCGGCGCCGTCCTGCGCGCGGTGGAGAGCCGGAACGTCCCCCACGGCGGTCCGTACGTCACCGAGGCCCCGGTCGGCCAACGGGAGATCAGGGACTCGCTGGCGGCGGCCGAGCAACTGCGGCTGCAGGACGCGCTGGACCGCTGGCGCGAGAAGTACCCCGAGGTCCGCACGGAGGCGGAGCTGTACCCCGGGAGCCCGGCCGGCGCGCTGGTGGCGGCCTCCCGCAGCGCCTCGCTGCTGGTGCTCGGACGCCGCACCCCCAAGCACACGCTGGGCGCGCCGCGGCTCGGGGCGGTGACCCAGTCCGTGCTCCACCACGCACACAGCCCGGTCGCAGTCGTGCCGCACGCCTGAGCAGGGCACGCCTGAGCAGGCGCACGGGTGCGCGGGCGCGTGCCGACCCACCCCGGCTTTGCCGACCCCGGCCGCGCCGGTCCCGTAGACCCAACCGGGACCAACCGCACTCCGTGGCAGGGACTTTCGGGCCGCGACCCGGTCCCGTTGGTCGGATCCCCCGGAGCCCCGCCCCGAGGAAGTCTTGAACCGAAGGCGCTCGCGGCCACCGCCGGCGCCCGATCCCGGACGACGACCGAAAAGGTGGTCCAGCATGTCCCCTCGCCCGCAGCCCGAGGCGCACCCGGCTCCCGCGAGCAACAGCAGTCCTCCCGCCCCGCCGACCGCCGTCGAGCGGCTGGTCGCAGCCGCCCTGACGTCCCTCCAGGAGTACGAGTCCTTCACCCAGGAGCAGGTCGACCACATCGTCCGGAAGGCCTCGCTGGCCGCGCTGGCCCGGCACACCGCGCTGGCGGTGCTGGCGGTCGAGGAGACCGGGCGCGGGGTCTTCGAGGACAAGGCGGTGAAGAACGTCTTCGCCTGCGAGAACGTCACCCATGTGATGGCCCGGACGAAGACGGTCGGGGTCGTGTACCGGGACGAGATCGACGGCATCGTGGAGATCGCCGAGCCGGTCGGCGTGGTCGCCGGCATCACCCCGGTGACCAACCCGACCTCGACCGTGATCTTCAAGTGCCTGCTGGCGCTCAAGACCCGCAACCCGATCGTGTTCGCCTTCCACCCCTCGGCCCAGCGCTGCTCCGCCGAGGCGGCCCGGACGGTGCGGGACGCGGCGGTGGCGGCCGGGGCCCCGGCGCACTGCATCCAGTGGATCGAGGAGCCGTCGATGGCGGCCACCGGGGTGCTGATGAACCATCCGGACGTCGCGACGATCCTGGCCACGGGCGGCAACGCGATGGTCCGGGCCGCGTACTCCTGCGGCAAGCCGGCGTTGGGCGTCGGTGCGGGGAACGTCCCCGCGTACGTCGAGCGGAGCGCGGACGTCCGCCGGGCGGTCAACGACATCGTGCTGTCGAAGACCTTCGACAACGGCATGATCTGCGCCTCCGAGCAGGCTGTGGTGCTGGACGCGGCGATCCGCGACGATGCGCTCGCCGAGTTCGGGCGGCTCAAGGCGCACCACGCGAGCGCCGAGGAGAAGGCGCTGCTGGAGCGGTACCTGTTCGGGACGGCGGCCGACGGCGTCTCCTGCGCGGGCGGCCGGTTGAACAACGCGGCGGTGGGCCGCTCGGCCGCCCAGGTCGCCGAGGCGGCGGGCTTCGAGGTCCCGGCCGACACCTCGGTGCTCCTGGTCGACTGCGACCGGGTCGGTCCCGCCGAGCCGCTGACCCGCGAGAAGCTCTGCCCGGTGCTCGCCGTGCTGACCGCCGGCTCCCGCCGGGAGGGCGTCGAACTGGCCGCCGCGATGGTGGAGTTCGACGGGCTCGGGCACTCGGCCGCGGTGCACACCGAGGACGCGGCGTTCGTCGAGGAGTTCGGGCACGCGGTGAAGGCCTGCCGGATCATCTGGAACGCGCCCGCTTCGCAGGGCGGCATCGGCGACGTCTACAACGCCTTCACGCCCTCGCTGACCCTCGGCTGCGGCAGCTACGGGCACAACTCCGTGGCCGGCAACGTCTCGGCGCTGAACCTCGTCAACATCAAGCGGATCGGGCGGCGCAACACCAACATGCAGTGGTTCAAGGTGCCGCCGAAGATCTACTTCGAGCGGAACTCCGTCAAGTACCTGGCGAGCATGCCGAACGCGCACCGGATCGTCGTCGTGACCGACCACACCATGGTGAAGATCGGCCACCTGGAGCGGATCCGGAACGTGCTCGACCGCCGCCGGGAGCCGGTCGAAGTGCGGGTGGTCGACTACGTCGAGCCCAACCCGAGCATCGACACGGTGCGCAAGGGCGCCGATCTGATGCGGGAGTTCGAGCCGGACACCATCATCGCGCTCGGCGGCGGCTCGCCGATGGACGCGGCCAAGGTGATGTGGCTGATGTACGAGCACCCGGAGGTCGAGTTCGCCGACCTGAAGGAGAAGTTCTTCGACATCCGCAAGCGCGCCTTCACCTTCCCCGACCTGGGGGAGAGGGCCAGGCTGGTGTGCATCCCGACCACCTCGGGCACCGGCAGCGAGGTCACCCCGTTCGCGGTGATCACCGACACGGCCACCGGGCAGAAGTACCCGCTCGCGGACTACGCGCTCACCCCGAGCGTGGCCATCGTGGACCCGGCCCTCACCACCCGCCTTCCGGGCCACGTCACCGCCGACACCGGCTTCGACGCCCTGACCCACTGCATCGAGACCTACGTCTCCGTCTACGCCAACGACTTCACCGACGGCCTGGCGCTGCAGGGCGTCCGGCTCATCTTCGAGAACCTGGAGCGGGCCGTCACCGACGGCCCGGACGACCCCGAGGCCCGGGAGCGGATGCACAACGCCGGGACGATCGCCGGGATGGCCTTCGGCTCGGCCTTCCTGGGCGCCGTGCACGCCATGGCCCACACCCTGGGCGCCACCTTCCACGTGGCCCACGGCCGTACCAACGCTCTGCTGCTGCCGCACGTGATCCGCTGGAACGGGTCCGTCCCGAGCAAGGTCACCGGCTGGCCCAAGTACCGCAGCTACGCGGCCCCGGAGCGCTACCAGGCGATCGCCCGGATGCTCGGCCTGCCGGCCGCGACCCCGGAGCAGGGCGTCGAGTCGCTCGCGGCGGCGGTCGAGGAGCTGCGCGACCGGGTCGGCATCCCGCGGTCCTTCAAGGCCGCCGGCGTGGACGAGGAAGCCTTCCTGGCCGCGCTGCCGCAGCAGGCCATGAACGCCTACGAGGACCAGTGCGCCCCCGCCAACCCCCGGATGCCGATGCTCGCCGACATGCAGCGGCTGATGCGTGAGGCGTACTACGGCGACCGGGCCTGAACGGCCGGGCCGGAACCAACGGTCCTGAACCACTGGGCCGAACGACCGGGCCTGAACGACCAGGCCGGAAGAAGGGACACCGAGATGACCACCTCGCAGCACACCCGCCCGGGCCCCGCCTCCGCCGGGCCCGGCCCGCAGGCCCGGGACGGCCACGCCGCCGGGGACGGCCCCGCCGCCTGGGACGGCTTCCACGGCGGAGCCTGGCGTGACGCGATCGACGTCCGCGACTTCATCCAGCACAACTACACGCCGTACGAGGGCGATGCGGCCTTCCTCTCCGGCCCCACCGAGCGGACCACCGAGGTGTGGCGGCAGATCACCGACCGCTTCCCCGAGGAGCGCGCCAAGGGGGTGTACGACGTCGCCCACGACATCCCGTCCACCATCACCGCGCACGCCCCCGGCTGGATCGACCGGGAGCGGGAGCTCATCGTGGGCCTGCAGACCGACGCCCCGCTCAAGCGCGCGATCATGCCGAACGGCGGCTGGCGGATGGTCGCGGGAGCCCTGAAGACCTACGGCTACCCGGTCGATCCGCAGCTGGAGACGATCTTCACCCGGTACCGCAAGACCCACAACGCCGGTGTGTTCGACGCCTACACCCCCGAGATCCGGGCCGCCCGCAAGGCCGGCGTCATCACCGGCCTGCCCGACGCCTACGGACGCGGCCGGATCATCGGCGACTACCGGCGTGTCGCCCTCTACGGCGTGGATCGCCTGGTCGAGGCCAAGATCGCCGAGAAGGCGGAGCTCGACGCCGCTCCCACCGACCCGGCCCGGCTGGAGGAGACGATCCGCGAGCGCGAGGAGCTCGCGGAGCAGATCCGCGCGCTGGGCGAGCTCAAGGAGATGGCCGCGGCGTACGGGTACGACCTCTCCGGACCGGCCCGTACCGGCCAAGAGGCGATCCAGTGGCTCTACTTCGCCTACCTGGGGGCCGTCAAGGAACAGAACGGGGCGGCCATGTCGCTCGGCCGCACCTCGACCTTCCTCGACGTCTACCTCCAACGCGACCTCGGCGCCGGTGTGCTGACTGAGTGTCAGGCGCAGGAGCTGGTGGACGACTTCATCATCAAGCTGCGGATCGTCCGCTTCCTGCGCACCCCGGAGTACGACGAGCTGTTCTCCGGCGACCCGACCTGGGTGACCGAGTCGATCGGCGGCATGGGCGAGGACGGCCGCACGCTCGTCACCCGGACCTCCTTCCGCTACCTGCAGACCCTCTACAACCTGGGCCCGGCCCCCGAGCCGAACATGACGGTCTTCTGGTCGCCGCAACTGCCGAGTGGCTTCAAGGAGTTCTGCGCCCGGGTGTCGATCGACACCTCCTCCGTGCAGTACGAGTCGGACGAGCTGATGCGCCCGCGCTTCGGCGACGACGCCGCGATCGCCTGCTGCGTCTCCGCGATGGAGGTCGGAAAGCAGATGCAGTTCTTCGGCGCCCGGGTCAACCTCGCCAAGACGCTGCTCTACGCCATCAACGGCGGGCGGGACGAGAAGTCCGGCGAGCAGGTCGGCCCGGCCACCGCCCCGGTCGGCGGGGACGTCCTCGACCACGACGAGGTGCTGGCCCGCTTCGACGAGCAGTTGGAGTGGCTCGCCGCGACGTACGTCCACGCGCTCGACGTCATCCACTACATGCACGACCGGTACGCCTACGAACGGCTGGAGATGGCCCTGCACGACCGCGACGTACGGCGCACGATGGCCTGCGGCATCGCCGGGCTCGCGGTGGCCGCCGACTCGCTCGCCGCGATCAAGTACGCCAAGGTCACCCCGGTGCGGGACGCGACCGGGCTCGCCACCGACTACCGGATCGAGGGCGACTACCCGGCGTACGGCAACAACGACGACCGAGTGGACGCGATCGCGGTCCGGCTGGTCGAGGAGTTCATGCACAAGGTCCGCAAGCACCCCACCTACCGGGGTGCCGAGCACACCCAGTCCGTCCTGACCATCACCTCGAACGTGGTCTACGGCAAGAAGACCGGCAACACGCCGGACGGCCGCCGGGCCGGCGAGCCGTTCTCCCCGGGCGCCAACCCGATGAACGGTCGCGACCGCCACGGCTACGTCGCCAGCGCGCTGTCCGTCGCCAAACTGCCGTACGAGGACGCCGAGGACGGCATCTCGCTCACCAACACCGTCGCCCCGGACGCCCTCGGCCGCACCGCGGCGGAGCGGATCGCCAACCTGGTCGGCGTGCTCGACGGCTACGTCACCTGCCACGGCTTCCACATGAACGTCAACGTCCTCAACCGGGACACCCTCCTGGACGCCATGGCCCACCCGGAGAAGTACCCGCAACTGACCATCCGGGTCAGCGGCTACGCGGTCAACTTCGTCCGGCTCACCCGCGAGCAGCAGCTCGACGTGATCAACCGCACCTTCCACGACGCCCTGTAGCCCGCCCCCGCCCGCGGTGCCGACGTCGCTCCGTCGGGCGTCGGCACCGCGGGCGGGAGTACCCAGGAGTACCCGGGAGTACCCGGGAGAAGGAGCCCCCGTGACCCAGACCGATCAGACCGCCCCCGCCGTGGCCGACGGCACCGCCCGGCCTCCGGTCACCGGCAGGCTCCACTCCTGGGACCTGTCCACCGGTGTCGACGGCCCAGGCACCCGCTTCGTCGCCTTCCTGTCCGGCTGCCCGCTGCGCTGCCTGTACTGCCACAACCCCGACACCCGCCACCTGCGCGACGGCCGCCCCTGCTCGGCCGAGGAGATCGTCAGGGAGGCCGCCAAGTACACCGGCTTCATCCGCGCCTCGGGCGGCGGCGCCACCGTCAGCGGGGGCGAGCCGCTCCTCCAACCCACCCTCACCGGCGAGCTCCTGCACCGCTTCAAGCACGAACTCGGCCTGCACACCGCCCTGGACACCTCCGGCTTCCTCGGCACCCGCGCCACCGACGCACTGCTCGCCGACACCGACCTCGTGCTGCTCGACATCAAGTCCTGGGACCGTGCGCTCCACCGGCGCCTGACCGGAGAGGATCTCGCCCCCACCCTCGCCTTCGCCCGCCGCCTGGCCGAACTCGGCACGGAGGTCTGGGTCCGCTTCGTCCTCGTCCCGCACCTGACCGACCCGGCCGCGAACATCGAGGGCGTCGCCGCCTTCACCGCCTCGCTCGGCAACGTCACCCGGGTCGACGTCCTGCCCTTCCACAAGCTCGGCGCGGCCAAGTGGAGTGCACTCGGCCTCGGCTTCCCCCTCGCCGACACCCCGGTGCCCACACCCGAGCAGATCGCCGAGGCCCGAGCCGTCTTCACCGCACACGGCCTGCACGCGGTCTGACGCTCCCGAGGACTGCGGCGGACTCCGCCGGAATCAAAGCCCTGTGCGCCTCGTTGCGCAGGAGATGCAGGTACATCTCAGGGGAGAGAAGGAGCTGGGGTCGATGGCGGGAACGCCGGTGGTGCCCGACGTCCGCCGCGTGGACCGGGCGGCGCTGCTCGGCCTGGCGGCCGACGTGCGCGACGTGTACGCGCAGGCCTTCGGCCGGCCGCCGTGGAACGAACCCGCGGCCATGGCCGACGACTACGTGAGCCGTCTGCGCCGGGACGTCGACCGGCCGGGATTCACCGCGGCCGCCGCCTGCCGCCCCGACGGCCGGCTCATCGGCTTCGCCACGGCCTGGACCACGCCGGAACCCTTCCCCTCCGAAGGCTCCTACCGCCACGCCGGCGCCGGCCTCGGCGAGCACGGCGTCCGCGAGCTGCTGGGCGGAGCTCTGAAGATCGACGAGCTGGCCGTCCACCCCGACCACGCCCGCCAGGGCCTCGGCCTCGCCCTGCTGAACGCGGTGTCCGCGGCGGCGCCCGGCGGCCGGAGCTGGCTGTTCACCGTGGCCGCCGCGGACGGGCCGATGGACTTCTACCTGCGGCACGGCTGGAGCCCGGTCACCCGCCCGGCGCCGGACGCCGACGGCGTGGTCGTCATGCTGGGCCCCCACCACCCGGGAGCACCGGCGCCCGTCCAGCGCGGCGAAACACCGACGGCAGCCGTACGCTGACGCAGCACCGCCGCTACTCGGAGGCGCTCGGTACCTTGAGGGGCTCGCGGGTGGCCGTGTGCTTGGCCTCTTCGAGCCGGTCGCCGATCTCCAGCAGGCGGTTGCGGCCCATGGCCTTGCGGACCTCGGGGAACCAGTCGTTCTCCTCCTCCTCGACGTGGTGGCGCACGTTCTCCATCAGGACGGTCATCTTGGCGTCGAAGCGCTCGTCCTCGGCGTCCAGGTCCGCCAGCTCCGACAGCATCCACACCACGGCGTGGTGCTCCTCGATGCTCTCCAGCACGTGGTCCTTGGTCTCGGGCGCGGCCTCGCGGGCAGCGGGGTAGAAGATCTCCTCCTCGATGATCGCGTGCGCCGTCAGCTCCTCGATCACCTGGTCGACGATCCGGCGCTTCTCCGCGAAGGCGTCGTCGTCGGCCTTCTCGAAGGCCTTGAACAGCTTCTCCACGCTCTTGTGGTCCTCCCTCAGCAGCACTGTCCCGTCCATGGTCGGTCCTCCGGTTTCGCGGGCGGTCCTCGGTCGGTCGCGCGGCTACCCGCTGGGCGGACCCGTACACGGGTGTGCCGCCCCGCGCGCCTCAGCGCCGGGCGGGGGCGGCGCCACCTCGGCGTCCGCTCAGCGCGGGGGCCGGGCCCGGCGGGCGTCCGGCCGACGGTGGAGCACGAGTTGGGGGAGGACGAGCCAGCTCACGCAGAACCAGGCCAGGGCCACACCGGTCAGCACCCAGGCGGTGGCGGAGAGCTCGGTGGCCGTGCGCAGCAGGAGCAGCAGGGCCGCGGTGATGGTGAGCGCGAGCAGGACCAGCCCGAGGGAGATGAGGCGGCCGGCGATGCGGATGAGTTCCGGCTTCATCCCGTGACCGGCCAGGAAGCGGTGGAAGGCCACCGGGGCGATGAGGGTTCCGGTGGCGAGCGCGCCGAGGAAGACGGTGGCGACGTAGAGGCGCCGGTCGAAGTCGGGCAGGGTGGGGAAGCGGGGTGTGAAGGCGACGCTGAGCAGGAAGCCGAAGAGGATCTGGGCGCCGGTCTGGCAGACGCGGACCTCCTGCAGCATCTCGCCCCAGAGGCGGTCCGCGCGTTCCTCGGGCGTCTCGTCCCGGCCCCGGCCACCGGAGCGCTCGTCGTCGGTCATGGGCGGCTCCTGCGGCGGGACGCCGTGGTGGGGCTGCGGCGGGGTGGGCCAGCGGGGTCTCGAAGGGCGGTGCTCAGCCCAGTCTGCGTGCGGCGTGCGGGGGCCGCCACCGAGGAGCGCGAACGGGGCGGCGGGGGCGGCGGGACGGCTGCGGGAAGACCGCCCCGTGCCGTTTCCGCCCGGTCGCAGTGGGCAGCCGCGACCTTCGGAGCACGAGAACGGCCGAGAGGGTGGTCCACGTGAAGTCAATTGTGGACCGGCCGCCCGACCGGCGGGCACCGAACCGCGGAGGAGGGACACCATGACGGACATCGACCGCACGACGGACACCGACCGCGACACGACGACGGACACCGGCGGCATGACGGACACCGACGGCGAGCACCTGCTCACCATCTACCTCAACGACCACCTGGCCGGCTCCTACGGGGGTGCGGCACTTGCGCGCCGGATCGCCCGCGAGCACGCGGGCGATCCGGACACGGCCGCGCTCCGGACCATGGCCCGGGAGATCACCGAGGACCGCGACGAGCTCGTCGACCTGATGCGGGCACTCGGCATCCGGCCCCGGTGGCACCGGCGGCTGCTCGGCGCGGCCGCCGAGAAGGCCGGCCGGCTCAAGCTCAACGGGCGGCTGGTGCAGCGCTCGCCGCTGAGCGATCTGCTGGAGGCGGAGGCCATGCGCTCGGGTGTCCAGGGCAAGATCGCGCTCTGGCGGGCGCTGCGTTCGGCGGGCTTCGACGAGCTTCTCGGCTCCAGGCTGGAACGCCTGGAAGCCCGGGCCGACCGCCACGCCGACATCCTCGACGCCCGGCAGGCCCGGGCCGCCGCCCAGGTGCTGCGGCACGGCCTCGACCGGCACTGGCCGGTGACGCGGCACCCGGATCGTCGCCACCGCACGACGACGCGCCACGCGTGAGGGGACGACGGTACGGGACGACCCGCCGACGACCGCAGCGGTCGTCGGCGGGTCGTCCGGTTCATCGGTCCGCTCACGCGAGAGTCCGCTCACGCGAGCCGGGTCGGCTTGCGCCGGGCTGCGCGGCTGCGGAGCTCGGGCAGGCGCCGTACGGCGGCGTCGGCCCGCTCCCGCTCCCGCTCGTGGAGCACCCCGTAGGCGAACGCATGGGGTGCCGTGGTGGAGTCCTGGCCGGCGAGCCGGCTCAGTTCCCGGCGTTCCACGACGCTGTCCTGGTGGGTGCCCAGCACCTTGTGGAGCTTCTTCATCCGCTTGCCGAAGGTGCGGGTGCGCTTGCGGGCCCGCTTCGGCAGGGAGGGCCGTCGGCCGCCCTCGGCCGTGTACCGCGCGCGCTTCGCGGCCTTGCGGGCCCGGTGCAATGCCTCGTCGCGCTGCGGACCGGGCTCGGTTCGCAGCGCCTCGTCGAGCCGCTTGACCGTCCGCCGCTGCTCGTGGCGCAGCGCGTCGGACAGGTGGCCGGCGGCATCTCGCTCGGCCCGGGCGTGCAGCGGGGGGTCGGCCGCGAAGGCTTCGAGGTCGGCCAGCAGGGTGAAGTACCGCGGGCCGTCCATGGTGGCGACGGCGCGTTCCCGGGCCCGCTGGTAGCCGCGGTCGTAGCGCTCGGTGACCAGAGCACGCAGCGTGCGCAGGGCGCCGCGGCGCCCCTGGGCGGGCACGGCGCTCAGGCCGTCCAGCAGCTGGGCGGCGAGCACCTCCTGGTCACGGGCCTCGCCGAGGACGTGGCCCAGCCGGCGCAGCTCGTCGGCCAGGTGGTCGGTGCGGTCCCGGTCGAACAGCCGACGGTGGACCCTCAGCAGGCTGCGCAGCCGCCGCGTGGTGATGCGCAGCTGGTGCACCGAGTCCTCCTCGTCGCGGCGGACCGCGGCGTCGAGGGCCAGGAGCCGGTCCAGGTACTCGCGGAAGCCGGCCATCACGAGGGCGCCGGCCGTGCCGGTCGGCAGGGTGGCCGGTTCGGCGGCGCGCGAGCGGTCCGGGCCGAGGGCCCGGGCGAGCTTGGCGGGCCAGGGGGAGCGGACCAGCCCCGCGTCGGCGAACGCGGCGTCGACGCGGTCCAGCAGGTCGGGCGTGCCGGCCTCCAGCTCGACCTCGACCTCCGTCCACCCGCCGACCTCGGTCGAGGTACCGCCGTCGGTCCCGGACACGGACCGTGCCGCGCTCCGCTCCCCGTCCCCGGGGGCGGTCAGCCGCTCGGCGTCGAGCACCTGGGCCGTGACCCGGTCCTCGACGACTCGGGCGAGCACCACGCCCTCCTCGTCCTTCAGCTCCACCCCCGTGCGGCGGGTCCGCAGGTGTGCCACCGGGACCAGTGCGGCGCCGCGCGTGAACGCCTTCACCCGGACGGCGAACTCCTGCGGCGCCTCGCCCGCGCCCGCGGCGTCCAGGGGCAGCTGGCGCTCCTGCCGGGAGTCCCCGTCGAGGGGCAGTTTGAGGTGCCAGCCCGAATCCGTGCCGCCGCTGCGCCGGCGCAGTGTGACGCGCCGGTGCAGCAGACGCAGGTCCGCGGTGTCGTAGTAGACGGCGTCGAGGTCCTGCGGCTCGACCGGCTCGGCGGCCGCCACGCCCGGCAGCTCGCCCAACCGGCGCGGCAGCGGGCCTCCGTCGTACTTCCGCTCGGTTTCCGTATGGTTCGTGCCCATGTCCGCGCGCGTACCCATCCGGTCGACGGTCATGCTGCGAAACGGGGCTGACGGCGGGCCCGGGCGGGCGGTCAGAGCAGCCCCGCGCCCCAGGCGCGCGCCCGCTCGATCTCACCCTGCCGCAGCGGGCCGTCGCCCTCCTCGACGATGAACCCCTCGGGTTCGGTGACGACGTCGTAGTGGTGGCGGGTGAGCCGTTTGGCGATGCCGTTCGCGGCTCCGCCGCTCTTCCGCATGTCGGCGCGGGTGTCGAAGGCCGCCGCGTGCGTGCCGTGCCCGGTCTTCGGAAGCGAGTGGAACCAGGAACGCAGGCCGGGGCCCTCGGCGGTCTCGTACGCCTCGCGTGCGGCCTCCTCGTGGCCTTCCTTCTTCGCCTCGGCCATGGCGGCCATCCGGCGGCTGGCACCGGAGGACATGCCGTGCATGTGGGTCGGTCCGCCGACGACCAGCAGGTCTGCCGTGCGGGTCGTCTCCGTGTCCGCCCGGGCGACGGGCAGGCAGTCGACGGACGCCTCCGGATCGGCCTGGTGGACGCCCTCCGCGATGGCCTCGGCGATCTCGCGGGTGTTGCCGTACATGCTCTCGTACACGATGACGGTGTGCATCGATCCCACCTCCTGGCACCAGTCTGGGGTCGTGGGGTGGGCCGGAACCTGGGCCGTTCGTCCCGGGTGGGGGAGCCGACCGGCCTTCGCAGGGGCGTCAGCCGTACGAGACGACCGCGACGGGGCACCGGACGTGGTGGATCACGGCGTGTGCCACCGGCCCGAGGTGTGCGCCGATCGGTGCACGGCGGACTCGGCGGCCGACCACCAGGAGGCCGGCGTCGCCGGCCGCGTCGACGACGGTGGCCGCGGCGTGGCCGCGAACGAGATCCGCGGTCACGGGGACCTCGGGGTGGCGCGACCGCCAGGGCGAGAGCGTGTCCTCGAGCTGACGCTGCTCGGCGGCCGACAGGTCCGCGTCCATGCTGCCGATCGCGGCGAACGCCATGTACTCGCTGCCGGTCGGCGGCATCCAGGCGTGCACCGCCCGGAGCGGCACCGAGCGCAGCCGGGCGGCCTCGAAGGCGAAGGCGATGACCTCGTCGCAGGCGTGCCGGAGATCGAGTCCGAGCACGACGCCGCCCGCTGCCGCGGCGTCCGCCGCCGGACCACCTGAGGCGGGACTGTCCGCCGTCGGGTCGTCTTCCTCCGCACGGACCAGCACCACCGGGCAGGCGGCCCGTCGCAGCACCTCCTGGCTGACCGAGCCGACCAGGAAGCCCCGGAGTGCGCCGAGCCCTCGCGAGCCGAGCACCAGCATGGTGGCGTGCCGGCCGGCCGCCTCCAGGGCCTCGGCCGGGTCCTTGGGGACGTGGGTCGAGGTGACGTCGGCGCCCGAGGCGAGCACCGATCGGAGCTCTTCCTCCTTCGCGGCCAGCCGCTGCCGACTCCAGGCGATCGCATCGTCGGTGCCGAGGACGTCGGTCCTCGACCACGGCCAGGCCTCGACGAGTTCGAGCGACAGGCCGCGGAGCACCGCCTCACGGGCGGCCCATCCGGTCGCGGTGACGCTCTCGGGCGAGCCGTCGAAGCCCACCACGATCGGTCCGCTCATGCTGTCCTCCGTTCGCCGTCCACCGACATCGGTCAGGCGGGGCCGGACCGGTCGTTCGCGGTCGCATCCGCCATCCCGGACCGGAGCAGCAGGTGCCCGAGCTCGACCAGGGCGCGCCCGGCCGCGTACTCGTCGCCGATCTCCGGCACGGGCGGGTCGTGCGGATTGCGGTGGGCCTCGGTGCGGCTCTCCAGCGTCTTGTCGCCGGTGTCCAGCACGGCGTGGACCTTGGTGACGTCCTCCTCCTCGAAGAGGTCCAGTCGCAGGGCCCAGCGCTTGGTGCGGACGGGGCCGGCAGCGGCGCTCTCGTTCATGGGCGGTTCTCCTCACCTACGGTCACCTACGGCACTCTCCGGCCGACCGATCGGTCGGCCCGCGGGAGCCTCCCGCATCTCCATGGTGGGCCGAACGGGCCACACCGGCACGGGGAGGGCTGCGGCGGCGCAAGCCGGCCGGGGACGTGCGGACCGGGGCCGGACCGCCCGGCGCCGCACGGGGGTCGGTCGGCCCTTTGAGGAGGTGCGCGCCCGCGGGCAGGCTGGAAGGAACCGTCCGAGGAGGGTCGCCATGTCCACCGCCCACCTTCGCCGGGGCACCGCCGAGGCGCTGCTCGCCGACGGCACGACGGTCACGCTCGGCCCGCTCGGCCCGCAGGACCGCGAGGCCGTCCTTGCCCTGCACACCGACCGGATGTCGGAGGAGAGCCGACGGCTCCGGTTCTTCGGCGTCAGCCGCACCGCACCGCTGCTGGCAGCCGACCGGCTCTGCGGCGAGCCGAGGAGCGGCCTGCTCTCCCTCGGTGCCTGGGTGGGCGACGAGCTGATCGGCGAGGCCGACTGCGAGATCCCCGAGGACCGTCCGGAGACCGCCGAGCTGGCGCTGGCCGTCGCCGACGAGTGGCACCGCAGGGGTGCCGCGACACTCCTGCTGGAACACCTGGTGCACGCCGCGCGCGGCCGAGGCGTCCGCGTCTTCGAGGCCGACACCCTGGCCGGCAACCGCGGCGTCCACAAGGTCTTCGCGGACCTCGGGCTGCCCGTCCACCGGCGGCTGGACCAGGCCGAGGTCCGGGTCCGGGTGCCGCTCGACGAATCGGACGAGCACTACCGCGCCGCGGTGGACGAACGCGGCCGCCGCGCCGACGTCGCGAGCCTCGGGGCCCTGCTGCGGCCGGGCTCGGTCGCCGTGGTCGGCGTGTCCCGCCGGGCGGGGTCGGTGGGGCACGCGGTGCTGGAGCGGATCCGGCGCGGAGGGTTCACCGGACCGGTCTGGGCGGTCAACCCGCACGCCGCCGAGATCGACGGCGAGCCCGCGTACCCGTCGGTCGCCGCCCTGCCGGCGGTGCCGGACCTCGCGGTGCTGGCGGTGCCGGCCCCGGTGGTGGCGGATGCGGCCGAGGAGTGCGGGCGGGCGGGCGTCCGCGCCCTGGTGGTCCTCGCCTCCGGTCTCGGGGCCGGTGAGGCACGGCAGTTGATGCACGCCTGCCGACGGCACAGCATGCGCCTGGTCGGACCGAACAGCCTCGGCAGTGCGCAGACCGACCCGGACGTCTGCCTGGACGCGGAGTTCGGCGGGGCGTTCCCGCTGCCCGGTACGGCCGGGGTGGCGGTGCAGAGCGGCGGCGTGGGGATCGCGCTGCTCAAGCGGCTGGCCTGGCTGGGCATCGGTGTGTCGAGTTTCGTGTCGCTCGGCGACAAGTACGACGTCAGCGGCAACGACCTGCTCCAGTGGTGGGAGAGCGACGGTCGGACCGACCTGGCGCTGCTGCACCTGGAATCCTTCGGAAGCCCGCGCGCCTTCGCACGCACCGCCCGCCGCGTCACCCGGAAGCTGCCCGTGCTCACCGTCGACGCGGGCCGCTCACCCGCCGGGCGCCGGGGCGCGGCCTCGCACACCGCGGCGGCGGCCACCCCCACCGTGGTCCGCGAGGCGCTGTTCCGCCAGGCCGGGATCACGGCGACCCGCAGCATCGGTGAACTCGTGGAGGCGGCGGCGCTGTTGCACACCCAACCGCTGCCGGCGCCGCGCGGCGCGGTCGCGGTGGTGTCCAACGCCGGAGGAATCGGCATCCTGGCCGCCGACGCCTGCGCCGACGCCGGGCTCCTCCTGCCGGAACTCCCCGCCGACCTGCAGAAGTTGCTGCCCCGAGGAGCGTCCGCGCACAACCCCGTGGACACCACGGCAGCGGTCGGACCCGCCGAACTGGCCCGCTGCCTCGAAGCGTTGGAGCACAGCCGGGCGGTCGATGCCCTGCTGGTCTGCCTGGTGCCGACGGCGCTCACCACCGACCCCGACCACGACCCCGTCCGCGCGCTGCTGGAGGGTCCGGGCCGGCGCCGCATTCCGGTCGCGGCCGTCCTGCTCGACCAGGAAGTCCCCGTGCGCTACCTGAACGGCGCCGACGGCAACCGGCTGCCCGTGTACGCGGACACCGCCTCCGCCGCCCGGGCCCTCGCCCACGCCCGCGACCGCGCCCGATGGTTGGCCGAGCCGGCCGGCAGGGAGGCGGACGCGCACGGCTGTGACGTGAAGACCGCCCGCAGCCTGGTGAGCGGCTTCCTCGCGACCTCCCCCGGGGGCGGCTGGCTCGACCCTGTGGGCACCGCCGACCTCCTCGAAAGCTACGGCCTCCCGCTGACCACCTCGGTCTGGGCCCGGGACGAGCACTCCGCCGTCGTTGCCGCGCAGGCGCTCCGCCGACTCGGGTACGAGGGCAAGGTCGTCGTCAAGGCCTACTGGGCCGGCCAGGTCCACAAGAGTGCGGCGGGCGCGGTCCGGGTCGACCTCCGGGCCGACTCCGAGGTCCGTGCCGCCTACCGGGAGTTCGTCGAGGCCTTCGGTGCACGGCTGGCAGGCGCGGTGGTGCAGCCGATGGCCGCACCCGGCGTCGAACTGCTGGCGGGCGTCGTCCAGGACCGCGTCTTCGGGCCGCTCGTCATCCTCGGCATGGGCGGCACCGCCACCGATGTGCTCGACGACCGGGCCGCGCGCCTGGCTCCGCTCACCGAACGGGACCTCACCGGCATGGTTACCGAACTCCGCGGCGCACCAGTCCTGTTGGGCCGCGACGGAATGCCGCCGGTCGACCTGGCCGCCGTGCGGTCCGTCCTCTCCCGGCTCTCCCGGCTCGCCACCGACCTCCCCGAACTCGCCGAGGCCGACCTCAACCCGGTCATCGCCGGCCCGACCGGGGCCGTGTGCGTCGATGCACGGGTCCGTCTCGAACCCCGGCCCTCGTTCGACCCCTACCTGCGGCGGCTGCGCCGGCCGGCGGTCGCCGAGGAGATGTGAGACGCACGGATCCCGGCGTTCTCGACGGCATATCGGCGGCCCCTCCGCCCCTCCGGCCGTACGACGGCCGAGGGTGGGCCGGCACTATCCGGGGTCGACCGCTGGAGCTCCCGTGGGCCGCCGGACGGTCCGGCCGCTGACCCGGGTTGGCCGGATGCGCACCCAGGTGTCGCGCTCGCCGTCGGCCCACGGCTCGGGGTCGGCGTGCTGCTCGAACCAGCGCACCGCGTCCTCGTCGGCGACGACCGAGGCGGTACCGCTGACCAGGACGCTCCAGCCGGTGGCGAACACCTCGTCCAGGCGGTCGACCTCGAAGGCGACCCGCTGGTCGGCGACATCGGCCGGCAGACTCCCGGCGGCGGTGCGGTAGAGGATCGTGGCATCGAGCACCCGGTAGTTGACGGGCAGAGCGACGGGGCCGCTCGGCGTCGTCAGCACCACCCGGCCGATGCCGCCCGGTGAGAGCTTCGCCCAGCACGCCGCCGGGTCCAGCTCGTGCAGCGTCGCCCGAGCGTTCGCCCGGGACCGCCCGGGCGGCTCGTCGTGGCCCCGGCCGAGCAGATCGCCGACCGTCGTGCCCAGCGCGTCCGCGAGCCGGGTGAGCAGACCCATGCCGAGTGGTGACGCACTGGTCTCCACGAACTCCACGAACCCCGGCTCCATGCCACTTCTCGCTGCCACCTCCGCCCGGGTGAGGCCGAGTTCCCGGCGGCGGTGCGCGATCCGTCGGCCGAGGTCGCCGGAGTCGGCCGGGCGGGGGTGCGCACGGCTGTTCCGCGTCTCCTTCATCGGTACCTCCGGGTGTCGGCCCGGCTGTAGGTGCCGGGCGAGGTTCGGGACGGTTCGGGACGGTCACGCGGCACCGCGCAGCGGGCCGGCCGGTGCCGTCACCGGCTCTTCGCGGGGCCGTGCAATCCCATCGTCGGCTGCCGCGGTACCGGCCGAGGAGGGCCGACCGGGACCGGTCGGCAGGCCGGTCGGCCCCGGCGGACCCTCGGGCGGCGCCGACTCGCCCTGCCGGCCCTCCCCGCCGGACCGGGTCGGTCCGACCCTGGTGGCCGGGGCCTTCCGGCCCTGTCCGGCCGGCGTGCAGCGGGCGGACAGTGAAAGCGGGACCCAACTCGTAAAGCTCTGCCGAGGACTCCGAGAAGGAGTGAGGACGATGCAGCACCGCAGTGTCAGTGACGTGATGACCCGTGAGGTCGTCACCGCCCGGCCCGACACACCGTTCAAGGAGATCGCGGCGCTGTTCCACCGCAACGACATCACCGCGATCCCGGTCGTCGACGAGCAGGGCCGGCCGCTCGGCCTGGTGTCCGAGGCCGACCTGATCCGCAAGGCGGCCGTCCTGCCCGACCCGGAGGGACGTTCCCCGGGTCGTTGGCTGGACGCGAAGGACCGTGCCCGCGCCGAGGCCGAGACCGCCGGCGGGCTGATGACCAGCCCCGCCGTCACCGCGCGCCCCGGCTGGTCGGTGCCCGAGGCCGCCCGCGCCATGGACCGGCACAGGGTCAAGCGACTGCCCGTGGTCGACGAGATCGGCCGCCTGGTCGGCATCGTCAGCCGCCGCGACCTGCTCCAGGTGTTCCTGCGCCATGACACCGCCATCCGCGAGGAGATCAACCACGAGGTCCTCGGGCAGACCCTCCGGCTCGCCCCCGGTGACGTCCAGGTGGCGGTGCACGACGGCGTGGTCACCCTGAAGGGCAGACTTCCCCGCCGCAGCCTGATCCCGGTCACCGAGCGGCTCTGCCGCACGGTGGACGGCGTGGTCGCTGTCCACCGGACACTCGATTGGAGCGAGGACGACACCGACCCCGCCCTGGAACACCCCCGCGCCTACCACGCGGCGTCGTAGGGGGCCGAACGTCACGAGCCGTCGGTGACGTCGTGCCCCGTGCGGTGGTGGCCTTGCAGTCACCGGCGCCGTCGGTGGCCTTGGCAGTGGTGGAAACCGTCTTGCCGTCGCCCTCGCCGAGCCGGATCTTGCTGAGGACGAAGGTCCAGCCTGCGAAGTCGGCCGAGTCGCTGTCTGTCCGGGCCAGACCTTCCTCGGCGTCCTGTCGGGCGAGCGGCGGACCTCACCTGCCGCCGGATCGGGACATCGTGGTCGGCGAAGGCACCGCCCGCGGACGCAGGACCATGCGCGAGTCCTCCAAGGCGGCCACCATGGCGAAGGGGAACCGGTCGAGCTCAAGGCAGAGCGCGACGTCGTCGGGGTGGACTCCCTGGCGCACGCCCTGCGCCAGCTCGGCGGCGGCCCGCGACTCGCCGGCGCGGCGGAGGTAGTCGGCTGCATCCGTCCCAGTCCCGCCGGCCCGCCGGGCGATGTACTGGGCGCACGCCAGGTCCTCGTCGGCCAGCCCGTCCTCGCCGGTGACCACGAAGGTGACACTGTCGCTCCTGCGTGCCTGCAAGAGCCGTGCTGTCGCCTCCGCCACCACGAAGCCGGCGCACAGCACCAGTGACGCCTCCTTGACCGCAAGGGCGCCGACCGTCCCTGCCGTGGTCTTCTGCACGACGGTCCGTCCACCGAGGTCGGCAGACCGCAGCAGGCCCGGCGAGTTGACCAGGTCGAACCCGGGCGCGGCCGGACCGTCCTTGAGTGCCACCCAATGCGGGTGGCCGGCCTTGAGGGCCAGGGCCTCGTCCAGCGACCCGGCGAGAACGATCTTCTCCGCTCCCCGGGCAAAGGCCCAGGCCGCCGTGGTGAAGGCGCGCATGACGTCGACCACGACCGCCACGGTCGGCGCTTCGACCAGATCGGGAATGCCGAGGAAGTGAGTGTCCATCAGCTCATGATCGTGCATGCCCGATTCGGAGTACCTGGCAGGGGGCGGTGGCTACCGTTCGCCGCTGCGGGGCAGGACCGGCTTGACGTCCAGCAGCGGGGTCCCGTCGATGGCCTCCAGGTCGCTGACCCGGACCCGCCGCCCCTCGATGGCGACGATGGTGACCCGGTGCAGGCCGATCGGGTTGGGGCGGTCCGGGGAGCGGGTGGCGAAGACCCCGGTCTCGGGCCGGGAGAGGTCCCCGCGGGGGTGGACGGCGAGCACCCCGCGGTCCGCCAGATCGAGCCAGGTCAGCAGCAGCACCTCCTGCCCGACGACCAGCTCCTGCAGCCCCCGCTCCACGGAGGCGTCGAAGGCCAGCCAGGCCTCCGGCCCGCCCTCGTCACCCTGCTTCGGCGCGTCGCGCCGCTCCAGCAGCGACGACTCGACCCTGCCGATGACCCGTGCCTGGAAGTACTGCTCCGCCATCGTTCTCCCCGCTCGCCGGTCCTGCGTCCGAGAGTTCTGCTGCGCCCCACCGTAGCCGTGTCCCGGCGGCCGACCGGGTCGGAACGCCGCCGGAGAGCTTGGCCGGCCGCCGGCGCCTGCCGGCGGGGCGGGGGAGGACCGCACCGCCGGGGTCGGGACGGCTGCGGGCGGCCTACTTGAACGTCTCCAGCGCGGTGTCGGTGTTGGCGACGGCGGACGCCAGGAGTTCCCGGCTGACATTCAACATCTCGCCCTGGTTGATGATGGCGACGAAGTCGACGGCCGGGTCCGCCTCCTCGAATGTGCCGCACACGCCCAGCAGGATGTGCAGCGCCTCGGCGGCCTGCGCGGCCGCGTCCACGATCGGCCCGGTGTCCGGGTCGTTGGCGAGCAGGAAGAGCGGTATGCCCACCCGCCGGACCTGCCAGCCCAGGAAGGACACCTGCTTGGCCGGGGAGTCCCAGGTGCCGGCGCCCTTCAACTGCTCCAGCCACGTGGTGAACAGTTCCTCGCCGTCGTCCCTGGCGTCGTCGGCGAGCTTCGCCTGTCCCTGCACCTTGCCCAGCAGGGTGTTGAGCAGATGCAGCCGGTAGATGTCGGGGCTGCTGAACTGCGTTGCCCTTGCGGCGTGCTCGGCCGGTGTGTTGTCGCCGTCGTATGCCCCCAACGCGGCCAGAGCCGCGCCGATCTGCTCCACCGTCACCGGAATGTCATTGCTCGTCATACCGGCACGCTACCTGTCCGCGGCCGGGCGCGGTGGGCCGATGCGAGGGCCGTCGGCGGCGCTTCTCGACCCCGTGAGGAACTCACACGGGATCCGAGCGCCTACCTCGGTCATGTTCCGGCCGGACGGCCGTCGACCCAGGCCGGGCTGCGTCGTGCCGCCCGGCTGTGGGCTGCTCATGACTCTCGCCGACCCGCCGGGCCACACGGCCCGGCGGAGTCCGGGGCAGGTGTGTCCGGTCCGTCACTCGAAGCGTGTGGGGTCGCCGGCCCCGCGCCGGACGATCTCCGGCTCGCCGCCCGAGAAGTCGACGACCGTCGTCATCTCCGTGCCGCAGTCGCCGGAGTCCACCACGGCGTCCAGCACGTGGTCGAGGCGCTCCTTGATCTCCCACCCCTGGGTCATCGGCTCGTCCTCGCCGGGGAGCACCAGGGTGCTGGAGACCAGGGGCTCACCGAGTTCGGCGAGCAGGGCCCTGGCCACGGTGTGGTCGGGGATCCTGACGCCCACCGTCTTCTTCTTCGGGTGCATCAGCCGGCGCGGAACCTCCTTGGTCGCGGGGAGGATGAAGGTGTAGCTGCCCGGCGTCGCGGCCTTGACGGCGCGGAAGACGTTGTTGTCGAGCTGGACGAACTGCCCCAGCTGCGCGAAGTCCTCGCACATCAGGGTGAAGTGGTGGCGCTCGTCGAGGCGCCGGATCGACCGGATCCGTTCGAGGCCCTCGCGGTTGTCCAACCGACAGCCCAGGGCGAAACAGGAGTCGGTCGGGTACGCGATGAGGGCCCCGGACCGGAGACTGGCGGCCACGGTGCCGATGGTGCGCGGCTGGGGGGACTCGGGGTGCACGTCGAAGTACTTCGCCATTGGCCGACCCTACGGCATCCGAGCACCCGATCGCCGCAGCCGCGGCCTCCCGCCGTCGCGGCAGTGGACACGGCGGCCACGACTGCGGCCTCGGCTGCGGTCGCCGCCCGTCCGTTGCCGGACGCGCACCGGCCCGAGTCCCCGCTCCGCAGCCGGACCGATCGTGCCCGTGCACGCGTGCCGGCGGCACCGTCCGCGGGCCGGGGGTGCCGCCGGCACGACTCGACTGCACGGTCAGACGAAGGCCTCGGTGGAGTCGGAGGCCAGGGCGGACAGGTCGATCGGTGCGCCCGCTTCGAGCGCCACGGCCTCGATGTTGCGCCGGACCTCCGCGTCGGCGAGGTCGTCCTCCCGTCCGGTGATCTCGAAGGTGGCGCTGGCGAAGCGGCCCTGGGCGGCGGCCTCCGGGTCGGGGTGAGGGTTGCGGTAGAGCTGCTCGGCGCGGTCGCGCAGCTCCAGCATGGTGGGGATGGCGAGTGCCAGGTCCCGGGGACGCCCGTTGAACGCGGAGTTGAGGAAGCCGAGCAGGACGGCGTAGCGGGAGTTGAACGCCACGGCCTGCGCGTACACCGCGCTGGTGGTCTCGAACCGTTTGTAGTCGGCGACCTTCGAGTCGCCGAGGATCGGGTAGGCGTCGTCCCAGGTGACGTCGACCAGCGGGCCGCTGGGCTGGTCCTTGGGGCGGTCGTCGGGGCCGTAGCTGCGCCCGGTGTAGATCTCGTTGAAGCGGAAGTAGTGGGCGAGTTCGCGCTGTTCACCGAACCGGTTGTTGCTGTTCCAGATGGTGTCGCTCACCCCTTCCCCCTGCTCGGTGATGGTCTCCAGGGCTTCGAGTGCCGAGTTGCGGCCGTCGATGCGGAAGACCTCGCCGCCGGAGTTGTAGAAGTCCTCCGGGCCGACCTGGTGGCCGGGCTTCTCCCGGGTGAACACCGCGTCGTGGCCGAGGGTCTTGATCAGGTGTTCCAGACCGGCCCGGACGGTGTCGTAGAACTGGCCGATGGACGTCCAGCCGGAGCCCGGCTCGGCGCCCCCGCCCGGGGTCATCCTCTTCGGCTGTTCGATCCTCAGGAACGTCTTGAGGGCGGCGGGGGAGAAGTGCTGGAGGCCGATCCGGGGCACGCTGTCGCCGCTGAAGGGCAGCCTGGCCGGATACTCGGCGACGACGCGGGAGTCGACCACCGGGCTGCCGCCGACCGCGTTGAGCAGGTTGGCGACCAGGGTCATGTGGAGCATCTCCTCCAGCAGGACGGCGCGGATCGCGTAGTACGCGGTGCGGTTGGTGCCGGGCCGGATGGTGTACATGCCGGTCATGTAGACGGGGATGGTCAGGTGTTCCACCTCCATCGCCGCCTGGAGGTACTTGCGCAGCTCGGGCAGCGTCTTCGGGACGCCGAAGCCTGCTTCGTCCAGTTCGAGGGCGGTGATCATGCCGGTACCTCCGCGTCCGTGGTGTCCCCCGCGGTGCCGCGCAGGTCGGCCGGCCGCCGCTCCAGGAGCAGGTCCTGGTGGATCTGCTCGGCACTGCGCAGGGCGAGGGCCAGCATGGTGATGGTGGGGTTGCTGGTGCCGATGGAGGGCATGCTGCCGCAGCCGACGGCGTACAGGTTCGGGTGCTCCCAGGTGCGCTGGTACTCGTCGACCACGGAGGTGGCCGCGGAGTCGCCCATGATGTGGGTGCCGGCGCCGTGCCCCGCGCCGCTGTAGGCCAGGTGCAGGGTCTCTCCGCCGAAGGTGTGCTCGAAGTGGCCGAGCGGGGGCACGCCGTCACGTGGGGAGTGGTCGGTGTGGTCGGTGGCACCGAGGTGGCCGAAGATCTTCTGGGCCACCTTGCGGGCGGCGAACAGCCCGTCGCGGGTGTGCTGGTCGAGGTCGTAGGTGATGACCGGGCGCAGGTTGCCCATGGCGTCGCGGTAGCGGCGGTCGATGGTGACCCGGTTGTTGGGGTTCGCCGACTGCTCGACGGCGATCTGCAGTTGGAGTTGCCGGCCGAGGGCGGAGCCGAGCAGGCTGCGCAGCTCCGGCCCGAACACACCGTCCGGCCGCACCTCACCCTTCGCGTCGCCGCCGATGCCGAGGGCGGTGGCGACGTTGCTCATCGGCGCGCCGGTGGCCCAGCCCCAGCCCCAGTTGCCGATCTCGATCCGGAACGGGGCCCGCTTGCTGCGTCCCTCGCCGAAGCGGAAGGCCTCCCAGCCGGAGGTGTGCCCCGGCCCGCGGAACGGGCCGACCGGTCCGCGCTTCTCGTCGGCGAGTGCCCAGTTGAGGATGGTGGGATGGTCCATCAGGTTGCGGCCGACCTGGTCACTGCCGTTGGCGAGCCCGGAGAACAGCAGCAGCCGGGCGTTCTCGACGGCGTGCGCGGCGAGCACCACCAGGTCCGCCTCGACCACGTACGAGCGGCTGACCGGGGAGGCCGGGTCGGTGTAGGCGCGGAACTCCACCCCGCTCACCCGGCCGCCCCTGGTCGCGCCCGCCAGACGGACCCGGGTGGCGACGCAGCGGGTGGCGAGCGAGACCGTCTTCGCGAACCGGGCCTGCTGGCGGAGCGGGTGGGACTTGGCCTGGACCGGGCAGATCGGCACGCAGCTGGCGTTGCCCACGCAGCGCTCGCCGTAGTTGGGCAGGCCGACGGCGCTCTCCGGCCGGTACGGGACGGGGGAGTAGTCCGGGTCCGGGGTGGAGTTGCGGGCCTGCGGAAGGCTCCGGACCCGCAGCTCGTACTCATCGGCCGTCAGGTCGTCCACGATCGGCGTGCCGTCGAGGCTCTGGCAGTACCGGTCGATGTAGCTGGCCGGGATCTGGTGCATCGGGTAGACGTAGTCCGGGTCGGTGACGACCTCGATCGCCCGCTGGTCGTCCGCGTTCCCGGCCACACCGATCTCGAACTCGGCTCGGGCGTACCAGGGTTGCAGCTCCGCCGCATCGATCGGCCAGCTGCGCCCGTAGCCGTACTGCTCGGTGGCGAGGTCCTCGGGATGCATCCGCGGCACCGCGCCGAGCCAGTGCATCGCCGCGCCGCCCAACTCGCGCAGGTAGTCGGTTCCGTAGGGCAGCCGGCCGTTCTGGACGAAGTAGCCGCTCGCGGTGAACTCCGGCTGCCCCGGCTCCGGGTTGCGCACCGGCGCGAGGTCCAGGACGTCCGGGTAGGGCGCGGCGACGCTGCGCCGGTAGGCGGAGTTGGGGACCTTGGCGACGGCGGAGTGGAAGGTGGAGAGCGAGCCGAGGTAGCCGGGCCAGGTCTCGGTGCCGGCGTTGCCGGCCTCCAGGATCAGGACGTTCCAGCCCAGGTCGCCGAGCTCCTTGGCGATCAGGCTGCCGGACCAGCCGCCGCCGACGATGACGACGTCGTAGCGCCGGCGGACGGCCTCGTCCGCGCTGACGGTGTTCACGGTCTCGGTCATGCGTGCTCCTCCGGGGCGACGGACCGCACGGCGGCGGTCGGTACGGCGGACGGCGGGATCGCGCGGGAGGCGCGGTAGCCGGGCAGCAGGTGGACGGGGACGGCGTCCAGCGCGACCTCGTCCGTCAGCCCGGTGCGGAAGACCGACCGGTCGCCGAGGTCCAGGTCCTGGCGCAGACCGTCCACGGTGGGCTGGGGCGGCGGTGGCACCGCCCACGTGCCGAAGCCCGGGGGTTTGGCCCCGGCCGGGTGCCCGTGGAACGTCCGCCACACCAGGCCCTCGACGTACGCCTCCGGCGCGACCACGAACTCCTCGTTCGCCATCTGGCGGCGCAGTGCCGCGTGCGCGGCCGGTGCCAGTCGCGGCCAGGCACCGGTCAGCCACAGGTAGGTCAGCGCCCGGGCCACCTCCAGGTGGACGGGAGACAGGTCCTGCGGACCGCCGCGTTCGTCGAGGGCCGTCGACCAGGCGGCCCAGAACTCCGCGAACGCGGCCGCGCCGACCTGCTTCCGCGCGGTCTCCAGATAGCGCTCGGCCATGCCGGTGGCGTACAGGTCGAACGTGGGGAAGCCGGTCAACGGGACACAGCGGTCGACGAAGTCCTCGACCTCTTCCGTCACAGCGGGAACCGTCATCACGCTCCTCTCTCACAGGGAGCTCGCCCGGGACAGCAGCCGGATGCCGCCGCTCGAACAGTTCTCAGGCGAACCGTCCGACATCATCACCCACCCGCACGGCTCATCCCGGTCCTCGCCGGACCGTGCGCCCGGGTTCACCCGAATGAGTGGCAGGAGTTCCGGGGGCACAGGGACTGCCTGCGCACGATGCCGGCGTCGTGAACGGCCCTTTCGAGTCCGGCGGGAGCGTCGGACTCGCGGAGTCCTCTGCGATCGGCGAAGCCGGCCCGCTCTCAAGGATCGGGATTCCGCCGCTCCGGCTGACCCGCGCGGGTGAATGCCGGGCGCGCGGTGCGCTGCTGACCGGGCGGGGTGCGCTGATCCAGTAGAAACGGATCGTGTGCGATCAAGAGCCATCCGGCGCAGGCCCCGGCCAGGGTGGCGGCCACCGTACCCCCGAGGACCGCGACGACCGGACGACCGCAGCGCAGGCCACACGAGCCGGCCCCCGGCCGGAAGGGCGGAGGAGAATGATCGTCGAGGATGTCAGGCGCGAACCGACCGCGCGGGGCTGGCGGTTGTCGGCGACGGTCCGGTCGAAGGCGGCACTCGCGGCAGAACGACTCCACTTCACCGTGCACGGTGGCGACGGCGAGTGGCTGCCCGAGCGCGGCGACGCCTTCCTCGCCGGGCTGCTGATGCCGGCCATGAGCGCAGGCGAGGACCTGGTGGTCGACGCCCCGGTCTCCGGTCGGCTGTTGCGGTCCGCGCGGACCGTGATGGAGATCTACGCAGCCTGGTGGAAGTACCTGCGCAAGGTCACGGTGACGGCGGGCGAACTCGTCGAGGCGAAGCGAGGGCAGGATGCCGTCGGGCTGTTCTTCACCCTGGGCGTGGACTGCTTCTACAGCCTGCTCAGGGACGGCGGGCGCCGTTCGGAGCCCGGCCACCGGGCGGTCACCGATCTGCTGTCCGTGAACTTCGAGCAGCACGCCGGGCCGGATCACACCCAACTGATCGACCGGGTCCGGATGGTGGCCGAGAGGAGCGACTGCCGGGCCGTCGTGGTGGAGACCAACCTGCGCGCCTTCACAGCGCCGCTGGTCCGCTGGGAGGACTTCCACGGGGCTGCGCTCGGCAGCACCGCACTGGCGCTGCAGGGCCTGCTCGGCCGGTGCCTGATCGCGGCCGGCTTCGAGTACCGTCATCTGCCGCCGTACGGCTCGCACCCGGTGCTCGACCACCTGTGGTCCAACGAGGCCCTGGAGATCGTCCACGACGGTGCCGACGCCACCAGGGCGGAGAAGGTGGCGCGGCAGCTCTCCCGCTCCGACCTCGCGTTGCAGCACCTGACGGTGTGCTGGCGCAGCCGGCCCGGACACAACTGCGGCGTCTGCGAGAAGTGCCTGCGGACCATGATCGCCCTTGAGCTCGCCGGTGTGCTCCGGCGCTGCCGGACGCTGCCGGACGTGCTCGACCTCGACCGGCTCCGCAACGTCCCGATGGGCTCGGCGGACCACCGCGACGCCATGCGCGAGATGGGACTCGACGCCGGCGCCCGCGGACGCCCGGACCTCGCGGCGGCGGCCGAGCTGGCGGCGAACCGCTACGGCCAGGTACCACGGACGGAGGCAGCGCGGTGAACGGGCTCGGCCGCTGGGCCGGCATCAGGAGCCGACTCGCCGAAGCCCTCGGCGCCCTGGTCGCGCCGTCGAGCCGCTGCGCGCTGCTGGGCTTCCCGCGTTACGGCAACGTCGGCGACAGCGCCATCTGGCTGGGGGTGCGCGCGTTGTTGGACGAGCTGGGCGCCGAGGTCGTCTACACCGCCGACCACCACGACTTCTGTGCGAGAGCCCTCGCCGCGCGGCTGCCGAGCGGCACCATCCTGCTCACCGGCGGCGGCAACCTGGGCGACCTGTGGCCGAGCCACCAGCAGACGCGCGAACGTGTGGTCGGCGCCTTTCCCGGACACCGGATCGTCCAGTTGCCGCAGTCAGTCCACTTCGGCGACCGGGCCGGCCTGGATCGGGCCCGCGCGGTCTTCGACGCACACCCCGATCTGACCCTGCTGCTGCGGGACGAGCGAAGCCTGCGCATCGCCCGCCGGGCCTTTCGTGCACCCGCCGCGCTCGCGCCTGACTGTGCCTTCGCGATGAACGGCCTGCCCCGCCTCGCGCGGCCGGAGCACCGGATCCTCTGGCTGCGCCGCGGGGACCACGAGTCGGCAGCCCACGGCGAGCCGGAGGCTGCCGGGCCGGTCGCGGCCGCCGGGGTGTACCGGACGGACTGGACCGGGCAGGAAGGCGCCGACGCGGCGTGGGTCACCGCGGCACAGGCCGTCCGCCGGCAGATCGAGGCGGCCTCGGCAGAGGTCCGGAGGACGGCGAGCAGCGGGGCGGTCGCCGAGCTCACCGACGCCCAGGACCGTCATGCCGAACTCCAGCTCCAGCGCGGCTGCCGCCTGCTCGGCAGCGCCGAGGCGGTGGTCACCGACCGGCTGCACGGCCACCTGCTGAGCCTGCTGCTCGGTCTGCCGCACGTCGTGGTCGACGATCGGCACGGCAAGATCAGCGGCTACTGGCAGACCTGGGGGCATGATCGCCACCGGTCCGTCGCGCGGCGTGCGCCGGATGCCGAACAGGCGCTCCGGACGGCGGCCGCGCTGCTCGCTGCCCCGGCCACGCCGCGGCCGGTCCGGGAGGGCTGAGCCCGTCGACGGCCGGTGAGCGTCACCGCGCACGGTCGAGCGCCAGCAGCGCCGCGCCGATCGCACCGGCGTCATTGGCGAAGTGGGCCGTCAGCACGGGCACGGGCGGGCGGTCGCCGGGCGCGTACAGCCGGCGGGCGAACGAGGCACGTGCCGGTGCGAGCAGCAGCTCGCCCGCGGAGACGGGCCCGCCTCCGACGATCACCACGGCGGGGTCGAACAGGTTGGCCAGGGCGGCCAGGCCGACGCCGGTGAGCGTTCCCACCCGGTCCAGGATCTCCAGCGCCTGCTCGTCGCCGCCGCGGGCGGCCTCGGTGACGGCCTCTCCGGCGTCCGGCGAACCCCGGCCGATCAGGCGGGCCAGTGGCCCTGCCGGGCGGGCCGCCGCGGCCTGCCGGCCGAGCCGGGCGATGGTGGCGCCGGACGCGGCGACGCCCCAGCACCCGCGGTTCCCGCACTCGCACGGCGGCCCTCCGGGCTCGACGGTCAGATGGCTGGCCTCGGCGGCGAATCCGTGCGAGCCGTGCAGCAGACGCCCGGCGACGACCACGCCGCACCCCAGACCCGTGCCCAGCGTCACCAGCGCCAGGTGGTCGTGTCCGCGCCCCGCGCCGATCCGGTACTCGGCCCACGCGGCGACGTTCGCATCGTTGTCCGTCACCACCGGCAGCCCCACGGCCTCCGCGATCAGCTCGCGGAGCGGAGCCCGCGCGAACTCCAGACCGGGCGCGAAGGCCAGCGCCCCGGTACCGGCGTCGACCATCCCGGGCAGCCCGACGCCGACCGCGGTGACCGGCTCACCCCGCACCTGTGCCACCAGAGCGGCGACGGCCTCGACCAGCTCGTCCACCGTACGACGCGGTGTGGCGCAGCGGGCCCGCGCCAGCACCGCGCCGTCGGCCGTCAGCCGGACCGCCGCGATCTTGGTGGCGCCGACGTCGACGCCGACCGCCTCGACCGGGGACGACGAGGTCATGACTCCTCCGGCAGGACCGTCCGGGCCTCGCCCCGCTCTGCGGCGGTGCGGACCTCGAAGCCGTTCGGTCCGCGGACCGCGGACAGGTCGCAGGGCCGGTCGGTCCGGAGCAGATCGCCACCCACCCGGACCCGGACCGGCAGCTGCGCACCGCTCTGCTCGTTGAGTCCCTTGACGTAGCACGCCCCGAGCCGTCCCTGCGACACGTGGACGACGGCGCACCCGCCCCCGACCAGGTCGGCCGTGACGAGGTGCTCCCCGCACGAGGTGCGGGCCCGCAGCGGTCCGCCCGAGCGGTTGAAGAGGAAGACGAGTCCGTCCTGCGGATCGGCGGTGGTCCTGCGCAGGTCGAGCCAGGGCCCCGGCCTGGCCGGCACGGGTGCGCCGCAGCTCGCCAGCCACTCCTCGACCGCCGGTCCGACGGGCTCACCGCCGAGGGGGACGGTACGAACCCCGCACCGCGCCGCCGCGTCGGCGAGCTCGGTACAGGGGTTCAACTGCTCGTCCGTCATGGGGACTTCCCCGACCAGGAGCAGCGATCCCCCGTGCTCCGCGAACTCCGCGAGCCGCCGTTGCAGGGCCTGCTCCATGAAGCGGCCCGACACGGCGGCCAGCGGCCCCGCCGCCGGATCGAGTACCGGCTCGCCGGTGAGTTCGGTCAAGCGGAAGGGCAGGTTGCGTCGCAGGCAGTGGGCGACGAAGGGCACCAGGGTGCGATCGGCGGAGGGCACCGGCCGGTTCCCGTTCCTCGCCCAGTCCCAGGCGCCGATCGCCGCGTACGGCGGATGGACGCCCCACCGCACGCCCGGCTCCGGGTGGGAGGCGGCCAGCGTGTCCTGCCGCCCGGCCAGGAAGTGGGTCAGCACCTGCAGTGCGGCGAAGGCCGGGCCGGGGCCCGCGTCGAGCCGGACCGGGGCGGCGTCCCCGTACGGCGGATCGAACTGCGCGGGGTCACCGGCGGGCTCCGTCCGCGAAGTGCCGTCCACCGCGAGGTGTCGGCCCCAGCCGGCGGTGGCGCAGGCCGGGTAGATGCTGATGCCGGTGGCCCCGCAGGCCACGCCGAGCAGTGTGTGATGGATCGGCACCACCGGGAAGGCGCAGCTCGCTTCCGCCCAGCGGAGCCCCCAGTTCTCCTCGATGTTGGGGCCCCGCCCGCCCTTGGCGGCCAGGACGTAGTTGACCAGCGCTTCGTCGTCCGCGAGCACGTTGCCCGTCCAGCTGGTGTAGGCGCGCGGCAGCGCGGTGGCCGCGCCGACGCGGTTCCTGACCAGCCAGGCGTCGTAGCGTCCGGCCGCCCGGCCGGGGATGCGGTCGGCTCTGGCCGGCGGTGAGTACGTGGTGAAGACGGGGAGGTCCGGCCCGAGTGCCGCGGCCAGGCGCGCCAAGCCGGCGGCGAGGACGTCGGCCGACCACTGCCCCCAACCGATCTGGGAGCGCGGCCAGTCGGCGGACGTGGGGGCTTCTGGCCGGGTGGGCGCGGCCAGGGCGGGGGCGAAGCGGGCGAAGCCGTCGGTGCCGGGCCGCGAGTAGTCGAGTGCGTCGATCGGAAGGGAAGTCTCCCCGAAGTGGCCCTCGTTGCCGATCTGGACGGCGACGACCGGTCCCCGTGGATGCGTGTACGGCCGCAGGAAGAGGCCGACGGCGCGGAGCCATTGCGTGGCGTCCGCGAGGAACGTCGGGTCCAGCGGCGAGGGCAGCGTGAACCGCTGGTACGAGAGCGGCCGGCCGTCGGCGGACCGGGCGGCGTGCCGCTCCGGATCGCGCGCGGGGTCGACCCGGTCGGGCAGTCCGCCGAAGGGCAGTTCGGCGTGCACGAAGGGGCCCGGCTTCAGCACGGCGAGCAGTCCGGTCGAGGCGGTCAGCTCCAGGAAGCCGGCCAGATCGCGGTTGCCGTCGCCGTCGAAGCGCACCTCGCCGGGGGAGATCTCGTGGTGCCGCCAAGGGACGTAGCAGGTCACCACGGTGAGACCGGCCTCGCGCAGGGCGCCCAGTTTGGCCGCCCAGCGCGCGGGGTCGTCCCGGTAGTACGGGTACTCGCCCGCGAGGAGGAACCGGGGGCGGCCGTCCAGCCACAGCGCCCCGTCCACGAAGCGGGGACGCGTGCCGTTCCCTCGGCCGCGGGTCACGGTGCGAGGCCCTCGTCCGTGGCGAGCAGCACCTTCATGGCGCTGTACCCCGCCGTAGACGACCGCCGCGCCGACGACCGCCCCGCCTCCGCCCGCCCCGGCCCGGCCGGTGCGACGGCCAGCATCGCCAGGGCCTCGGCGTACCGTTCGAGCGGCAGCACATGGGTCACCAGCCCTTCGAGCGGCAGGTCCTGTGCGAGGTCCACCGCCAGCTCGAAGTCGGCCGGCCGGTACGGCCCCGCCCCCACCAGGCGGATCCCCCTGGTCACCAGAGCCCGTAGCGGCAGGGTGGCGACGCCCGCCTCCTTCTCGCCCATCACCACGACGGTGCCGCCGGGCGCCACCGCACCGAGGACATCGCCCGGAAGCGACCCGGTGGTGTCGATGACCGCATCGGGCGTGCCCGCTCCGGCCGCCTCCTCCGCGGCCAGCACCCGGACCGTGCGCGGCAGCAGCAGCCGGGCGAGGGCGATCCGGCCCTGATCACGCTCGGCAAGCGTCACCCTGGCGCCGCGCCGGGCCAGGACGAGCGCGCACAGCGCCCCGATGGGACCGGCGCCGAGCACGAGCACCTGGTCGTCCCACCGCAGCCGCGCCGCTGCGAGGTTGTTCAGCACGCAGGCGAGCGGCTCCACCAGGGCCCCTCGCCGGTAGGACACCGAGGCCGGCAGCCGATGGAGGAAGCGCTCGGGCACGACGGCGTACTCGGCCATCGTCCCGTCCCGGTCGACGCCGATCTCCCGGCCTTCCTTGGCCCCGCAGTGGGCCGGCATCCCGCGGCGGCAGGGGCGGCACCGGTCGCAGTGGTAGGTCGGGTTGATCACCACCCGGTCGCCCGGCGCCACCGAACGGGTGCCCGCCCCGACGGCGGTCACCGCGCCGACCGCCTCGTGTCCCAGGACCACACCCCGCCGGGCGGGGAACTCGCCCAGCAGGATCGCCCGGTCCGTGCCGCAGATTCCGGTGGCGGCCACCCTGACCAGGACCTCGCCGGCGCCGAAGGAGGGGACCGCCCGATCGTGGATGCCGGGCAGGCCCACGTCCTCGAACACGACGGCCTTCATCGCAGCCTCCCAGCGGATCGTCTACAAACAGTGTTATGGAATGCTCCGACATGAACCCGTCCTGGCGACCGACCGGGTGGGAAGCACCCGCCGACTCCCGCCTGAGGATCCTGCTGACCGGCGCATCGGGGTTCGTGGGCGGCGGCCTGTGGACCTACCTGGCGCCCCGTCACGAGGTCGTCGGCACCTTCGCCACCCGGCCGGTCCCGGGACTGGTCCGGCTGGACCTGCGGGACGAGCGCCGGCTGGCGGAGCTCGCGGCCGACGGCTTCGACCTCGTCGTCCACGCGGCCGGGCTGGTCCCCCTGGAGGCGGCCGAAGCCGACCCCGCCCTGGCCCACCGGCTCAACGTGCGCCCCGTCGAGGTCCTGCTGGACGCCGTACGCGGCTCGGGGGCGAAGCTGGTTCTCCTTTCCAGCGACAACGTCTTCGACGGCACCCGCGACCGGTACGAGGAGGCCGATCCCCGATCCCCGGTCAACGTCTACGGGCGGACCAAGGTGGCGGCCGAGGACCTGCTGCTCGCCGAGGGTGGCCACCTGGTCGTGCGGATCCCGCTCGTCTTCGGGCGCGGTCCCTGGGCGAACACCTTCCTGGCCCGCCTGGCCGGGCCGACGACCGTCGCCCGCACGGACCTGGTCTGCGCCCCCGTCTACCTTCCCAGCCTCGGCCCGGCCCTGGCCCGGCTGTGGCACCGCACGGGTGTCGTGCACTACGGGGGCAGCGACGTGGTGACCCGGTTCGAGCTGATGTCCAGGGTCCGGCAGGCCCTGGACCTGCCGACCCGGGTGGTGGCCGCCCAGGGGGAGACGGCCGGCTCCGCCTGCCGGCGCCCGCAGCGGCTGGTGCTGCGCAGCACCAGCCACCGCCTGCTCGGCCCCGACCTGGACTCCGCGCTCGCGCACCTGGCGGGCCGGCACACCTAGGGCCCGCCTGGAAGGTGGTCGGTCACCAGGGCCAGGTGACCGGCGGCGTCCACGTGCCCGGTGCGGTCGAGGCGGTCGACGAGATCGTTGATCAGCAGGGTGCCGAGCAGGTAGTGGCCGAGCGCGAGTGCCTCGGGCGTGGACGCCCTCCCCTGCAGGTCGGGTTTGGGCTTGCGGTCCGAAAGCCGGCACGGTGCCTCCGCCAGGACGTGCAGGGCGTGGGTGAGCAGAAGCCGCTCCGGCCAGCCCGGATCGTCACGGAACAGCAGCGACAGCCCTTTGTGGGACGCGAGGTGGGGCAGGAACCGGTGGATCGCCGCGCGGTAGCCCGGGAACACCGGCTGCCGGAACCCCACCGCGTAGCCGCGCTCCGACCTGTGCACCGAGAAGCCCGTCCGGAGCGCGGGATCCCACACGGTCAGGCTGAAGAGCGTCTTCGCCAGGTCGTAGACCGGATCCCACGGCTGGACGGAGCCGCGCGGATCGATGAGCCGGAACTCCTCCTCCGGCGCCTCCGAGCGGGCGCACCACAGCACGTTGCGCGTGTTGGCGTCCCCGTGGGCCGGGGCCATCAACCGGGCGGGCGCCAGCGGGGCCAGCCGGCCCGCCAGGCGCTCCAGGACCAGGTGAGGGGCCGCGCACGGCACGCCGTTGACCGTGATGCGCTCGGCGGTCGCCAGGTCCGCCGGCAGCGCCCGGCGCAGGGCGGGCAGCCGCCGCAGGAACCGGCCCACGACGACCTCCTCCAGGTGGCCGGCCGGGGTGGGGTGGGAGCGCGCGGCGTACCCGTCCAGGACCAGGGCCCGGACGAGTGCGGTGTGCCGCCGGAAGAACTCCGGGGTGCGCGGCGGGGACTCCCGCAGGGGCGCCGCCAGGTCCGCGGAGTCGTAGAACGGCGTCGTGCACGCCGCCCACCCGTCACCGTCGAGGAAGTGCACGACCGGCAGGTAGTGCGCCGCCAGCCGTGGTGCCAGGGTGCGCAGCAGCTCGATCTGGCGCAGCTTGTGGCGGAAGGACACCAGGTCGTGGCCGTCCACCGCGCCCGGCGCGGGGACCAGGACCTTGAGCACCAGGTCGTCCCCGGCCGGGGCGGTGGTCCGGTAGACCCGGGCGGGGGAGCCGCCGTCCAGGATCTCGTGCGCGACCGTGAGGCCGAGGGTCTCGGCGGCGGCCGCGAGGGCCGCCGCCTCGGTCCACCCCCCGGCCGCCCGGGTGGTCGTGACGTGTCGGCGGTCGGTCACCACGGCCGCCTACCAGCGGATCGAATCGATCAGCGCCGCGTGCAGCTGCGGTGTGCAGGCGGCGATGCACGAGCGCTGGTTCAGCGGGCCGATGTCCAGCAGCAGGGTGTCGTGCAGCGGCTTGCCGTAGGCGTCGGTGATGGTGACGCCCGCGCGTTCCGCCAGGTACACCGAGGCCGCGATGTCGTACGGGAAGAGGTGCAGGATGCTCCCGTGGCCCACCCGGCGGAAGTCCGCCTCGGTGTCGGGGCGGTCGCGCAGCAGCCGGTTCCCGATGTCGACGTAGGCGTCCATCTGTCCGGTGATGACCCGTGAGATGGAGAAGGAGGCGCTGTTGAACACGTACACGCCGCCGGTGTTGGCCGAGGCGTCGATCAGGTGGCCGTACGCCCCGGTCATCAACTCCGCCGGGTGGCCGTTGAACTCCAGCGACCAGAACATCCGCTCGGGATCGGTGGTGGCGGACAGGTGGGGGACCGGCACGGGGAAGCCGACGGCCTCGATCCCGGCCCCGTGGGCGTCGGCGTACAGCCGGTTGCCGGTCTTGATCTCCTGGAGCATCGCGTACCGGATGTCGCCGATGGTGGGCGCCTCGCCGAAGGGGGCCGCGGCGATCGAGACGCAGGCCATCTCCAGATCGGCGGCGGCGCCGCGGGTGCCGTCGATGGGGTCGATGATCAGGACGTATTCGGGCCGGCGGCCGATGGTGCGCAGGCCCTCGCTCTCGGTGTAGACGGCCACCGGCTCGCCCCGCTCCCGCAGGAAGTCCCAGGCGGCGCGTTCCGCGAGCACGTCGACGGGGAACTCCGCGTCGCCGCCCTTGGCCGTTCCCGCCACGTAGCGGCTGCCGACCTCCTGCAGCCCGTCGCGCACCGCTGCCCGGATCCGTCCGGACAGCTCCTGGACGAGGCCCCTCATGAGACCGAGAGGAAGAGTCGTTCCAGCAGGTCGCACATCTCGTCCGCCTCCTGACGGGTCATGATCAGAGCCGGGCGGACCTTCAGCACGTTGCCGTGCCCGTACAGCGAGGTACGCAGCAGCAGTCCGTGGTCCATGCCGAGTTCCGCGAGATGGTTGGTGAGCCGGGGATCGGGGCGGCCGTCGCGGTCCACGATGTCGATGCCGATCATCAGGCCGACACCGCGGACCTCCTGGACGAAGTCCACCTTGGTGGCCAGGTCGCGCAGCCGGTCGATGACGTACGCACCGACGGTCCGCACGTTCTCCAGGAAGCCGGGGCGGCCGATGACCTCCAGGGTCTTCAGGGCTGCCGCGGCGGCCAGCACGTTGCCGCCGAAGGTCGAGTTGATGTGGTGGCCCTCCACGCCGGTCAGCCGCTCCTCGGTCAGGATGCCGGCGACGGGCATCCCCGCGCCGCCGAGGCCCTTGCCGAAGGTCATCATGTGCGGGCTGACGCCGAAGTGGTCGGCTGCGAACATCCGGCCGGTGCGCCCGAACCCGGTCTGGATCTCGTCGAAGACCAGCACGATGCCGCGCTCGTCGCACAGCTCCTTGAGCGCCTGCAGATAGCCGTCGGGCGGGACGACGTTGCCGCCGTTGCCGCTGATCGGCTCCAGCACCACACAGGCCACCCGGCCGGTGCTCGCGTAGTCGATGAAGTCGTTGATCCGCTCGACGCACAGCAGCCCGCAGGTGGCCCGCTCCTGCCGGTAGAAGCAGCGCAGGCAGTGCGGGTCCGGGACGTGCACGACGCCGGGCAGGTGCGAGGGGAAGGGGGTGCGCCGGAAGGCGGCTCCGGAGGCACCGATCATGCCGAGGGTCTGGCCGAGGTGCCCGCGGAAGAGCGTGACCACGTCGGACTTCCCGGTGTGCACCTGGGCGATCTTGACCGCACTCTCGTTGGCGTCGGAGCCGCTCGCCGACTTCAGGTGCACCCGGGTGAGGTTCGGCGGCGAGACCTCGGCCAGCTTCGCCACCAGTGCGTTCAGCGGCTCGGTCTGGAACTTGGAGGTGACGTGGATGAGTTGGCCGGCCTGCTCGCGGACCACTTCCACGATCTCGGGGTGGGCATAGCCCAGGCTCAGGTTGAACGTCCCCGAGGAGCAGTCGAGGTAGCGCCGGCCGTCGTCGGAATAGAGGTACAGGCCCTCGCCCCTGACCACGCGGAGCTTGTCCGGCAGGTAGTAGTAGTGCTGCAGCACGGTTCCGACGTCCGCGCCCGGCGGAGCCTTCGGCGCGGCAGTGGATATCGCGGTACTGGTCTGTTTCATCGACTTTCCTCCGATGATTCCGGACAGATCGACGTGCTCGAACGACTCGAAACACAGATCCGCCTCGTGGAGATCGAGCGCGGCGGTCATCGAGTTCGGTACGGCGACGCAGCGGATACCGGCCCGTTTGGCGGCGCGCACGCCGCTGGGAGAATCCTCGAACGCCACCGCCCGCTCGGCGGGAATTCCCAGGGAATCCAGCGCCGCGACGTACAGGTTCGGCTCCGGCTTGGCGCTGGCCCGGTCTCCGTCGGCGCACTGGACCGTGCTCCACCCTTCGGCGAGGCCGCACTGCCGGGCGTATCTGGCGACCCACTCCCGGGTCGAGTTGCTGACGATCCCCCGGGAGATCCCCAGGGCGTCGACCGCTCCCAGGACACGGTGCACCCCGGGCCTGCCGCAGAGCCCGCCGAGCAGTTCCTGTTGCCGGCGGCGGACCCGTTCCTGCAGTTCCGCGCGGTCCACCGTGCACCCGGTGACCCGTTCGAGCTGCGTCCACAGGTCGCACCCGATGGTGCCGACGAGCGACGACCACGCATCGGCCGGAAGCTCGTGACCGAATTCCCGGAAGGTGTCCGCATGGGCACGGAATATCTCGGCCTCCGGATCCCACAGCGTTCCGTCGAAATCGAAGAAGATCGCATCCACGTCCTTCATGTGCACCTCCGTCGTGCGGCGGACGGCCGCGCGGCCAGGGCTGATGCATGAAGCCAGGGCGCCGGGGCGCCAAGCGTCCATCATCGCGGAGCCGGCCCCGTCCCGCCATTCACGGTTCGTCAACGTACACACGGGCGGCGCACGTAACAGTGCGTGCACGAGCGGCTGATGGTCGACTGGGAGCGATGTCGGCGACGGGTCGACGGAGAGTCGAGGAGCGATGGGCGAAGACACCCGCCCCGCCGGTCCGGGGGCTCCCTCGGGCCGCCCACGGGTGGCCGTGGTGGGGCACGTCGAATGGACGACGATCGCCGGCCTCGACGAGGTGCCCGCCGCCGGTGCGGTGGTCCACGCGGACCGGCTCTGGCAGGGCCCGGCCGGGGGCGGCGCGGTCGCGGCCGTCCAGCTGGCCGAACTGACCGGCGGCTGCACCTTCTTCACCGCCCTCGGCGACGACCACGCGGGGCGCCGCTCACGTGCCGAGCTGGAGCACCGCGGTGTCCGGGTACGGGCCGCACCCCGCCCCGGCCCCACACGCACGGCGGTGAGCGTGGTCGACCGTGGCGGTGAACGCACCACCATCACCCTGGGCGAGCGCCTGCAACCCGCCGCGGCAGATCCCCTCGACTGGGCGGAACTGGCTTCGTTCGACGCGGTGTTCTTCACCGCGGGGGACGCGGACCTGCTGCGCGAGGCCCGGCGGGCCGGCACGCTCGTGGTGACGGCACGTGAGTTCACCACCGTGCTGGAGTCCGGCGTCCGGGTCGACGCGCTCGTCGGCAGCAGCTGCGACCCGGCCGAGCACTGCAACCCGGCACTGCTGCGCACACTGCCCGGCCTGGTGGTCAGCACCGAGGGCCGGCACGGCGGAGTGTTCACCACGTGCGGCCAGGCCCCTCGGCGCTACCGTCCTGCCCGCGCCCCGGGCCCCCTGGTGGACACCTACGGCGTCGGGGACAACTTCGCGGCCGTGCTCACCTATGCGCTCGCCGCCGGCTCGACCACGGCCGACGCACTCGACCTCGCCGCGAAGCACGGCGCGGCCTGCACCACGCGGCGGGGCCCCTTCGCCGCTCGGCCCGCTCCCGCGCGACGGGCGGCCCGGGTGTGAAGCGGCTCCTCCTGCTGTGGGACATCGACGGCACGCTGATCGACGACGACCACGTCTGCGAGACGGTGTACCCACTCGCCTTCGAACGTCTCACCGGCCGGCCGGCCCTCCACCGCATCACCACCGCGGGCCGCACCGAACCGGAGATCATGGCCGAGCTGTTCCGCCGGCACGGCGTCGGCGGGGTCGAACCGGGCCGGGTCGCCGCCGAGCTGGTGACGCAGGTGCGGCGGCGGGCCGCCGAGCTCCGTACCGCCGGACGGATCCTGCCCGGCGCCGTCGAGGCCCTGCGGGCGATGGCAGCTCAGCGCCACGTCGCCCAGTCCGTGCTGACGGGGAACCTGCGGGCCAACGCCCTCCTGAAGCTGCGGCTGTTCGGACTGGCGGAGTTCCTGGATCCTGCGGTCGGCGCGTACGGCGGTGACGCACGCGAGCGGGCCGCCCTCGTCCCGGTGGCCCAGCGCCGTGCAGCGGCTGCGTACGGGCGCGCATTCGACGCCGACAGCACCGTCCTGATCGGCGACACCCCGCGGGACGTGCACGCAGGACGCATCGGCGGGGCCCGGGTGCTCGCCGTGGCCTCGGGCACGAGCAGCGCCGCCGAGCTGCGGGCGGCGGGGGCGGACGCGGTGCTGGCCACCCTGCGCGACACCGATGCGGTGGTCCACGCAGTCCGGGCCATGGGGCCGGCCGCGCGGAGCCCCGGATGAACGGGAACACCGGTCCGGTGGGCCTGGTCTCGGTCGTCATGCCCGCGCGGAACGCCCGGACCACGATCGCCGCGCAGCTGGAGGCGCTGAGCCGGCAGACCTATCCGGATCCCTGGGAGGTCATCGTCGTCGACAACGGATCGAGCGACGGCACCCGCGAGCTCCTGCGGTCCTGGCAGCGGCGCATGCCGCAGCTCAGAGTGGTGGACTCCGCCGAGGCCCGCGGCGTCAACCGTGCGCGCAACCTCGGCTGCCGGCACGCGCGCGGTGCATTCGTGCTCGTCTGCGACGCGGACGACGTGGTGGCGCCCGGATGGATGGCCGGCCTGGTCGACGCCCTGCGGACCAGCCCGGCAGCCGGGGGCGCGCTCGAACGCCGCCTGCTCAACGGGCCGGTGGCCCTCGCCGCGCGTCCGCCGAAGAAGTCCGACGCACTGCTCGACACCTTCGGCTTCCTGCCCTACCCGGCGGGCGCCAACTGCGGATTCCACCGCGAGCTCTGGAGCCGGCTGGGCGGGTTCGACGAGAGCTACCGCTACGGCGGCGACGACACCGAGTTCTTCTGGCGCGCCCAACTGGCCGGACACCGGCTGGCCTTCGCGCCCCACGCCGTCGTGCACTACCGGCTCCGCGACGAGGTACGGGCCATCGCGCGCCAGTTCTACGACTACGGACGCTCGCACCCCAAGCTCTACCGCGACTTCGCCGGCCGCGGCATGCCCGCCTCGCGGCTGGGCGACGCGGCCCGGGCCTGGTGGACGCTCCTCGTCCACGCGCCCCACCTGGTCGGCCCCGCGGACCGGCGCGCCCCGGTCGTCGCCCAACTCGCCCTGCGCGCCGGCCGCCTCGTCAGCAGCGCCCGACACCGCAGGTGCTACCTGTAGACCGGCGCGCCCACCGGCGCCGACGGTTTCGGCGGCCCCCGCCACCGGGGGCGGGTACCGAGGCCCGTCAGGAGCCCCGCCTCTCGTCCAGGGCGCTGTCCAGGGTGGTCGCCGCCATGATGAGGGAGAGGTGGGTGAAGGCCTGCGGGAAGTTGCCGAGTTGTTCGCCGGAGGGGCCGATCTCCTCGGCGAACAGGCCGACGTGGTTGGCGTAGGTGAGCATCTTCTCGAAGGCGTAGCGAGCCTGCCGCAGCCGCCCGGCACGGGCCAGCGCGTCGACGTGGAGGAAGGTGCACAGGCTGAAGGTGCCCTCCGAACCGCGCAGGCCGTCGGGCGAGGCGGCGGGGTCGTAGCGGTAGACCAGGCTGTCGGAGACGAGCTTGCGGTCCATGGCGTCGAGGGTGGAGAGCCAGGCCGGGTCGCGTGGCGCGAGCAGGCCGACCCGGGGGACGAGCAACAGGGAGGCGTCCAGGACGTGGCCGTCGTAGTGCTGGACGAGCGCCTGCTCCTTCTCGCTCCAGCCCTTGGTCATGATCTGCCCGAGGACCGCGTCGCGGGTGACGCGCCAGCGCGCGATGTCGGCGGGGCGGCTGAACTCCTCGGCCAGACGGATGCCCCGGTCGAAGGCGACCCAGGTCATCACCCGGCTGTAGGTGAAGTCCTGGCGACCGCCGCGGGTCTCCCAGATGCCCTCGTCGGGCCGGTCCCAGTTGTCGGCGAGCCAGTCGAGCATCCGCGCCATCGCCTGCCAGCTGCGGTAGCCGGTCTGGACGCCGACCTCGCGTCCTTCGGCCAGCGCGTACATCGCCTCGCCGTAGATGTCGAGCTGCAGTTGGTCCATCGCGGCGTTGCCGGCGCGGACGGGATAGGAGCCGCGGTAGCCCTCGAAGTGCTCCAGGACCTCCTCGGTGAGCTCCGGGTCGCCGTCCACCCGGTACATGATCTGCAGCCGTTCGCCGGGCAGTTCGAGCCGCTCGTGGAGTCGTTCGCCGAGCCAGCGGGTGTAGGCACCCGCCTCCTCGGCGAAGCCGAGGTCGAGCAGTGCGCGCACCGACAGCGAGGCGTCCCGGACCCAGGTGAAGCGGTAGTCCCAGTTGCGCTCACCACCGACCTGCTCGGGCAGGCCCATGGTGGCGGCGGCGATCGGGGCGCCGGTGGGGGCGTAGGTGAGGAGCTTGAGGGTGATCGCGGAGCGGCGGACCATGTCGGGCCAGCGGCCGCGGTAGTTGGCGGTGCGGACCCAGTCCTGCCAGAAGTTGACGGTGTCCCACAGCCCCTCGGTGATCTGCTCCTCGTTCATCGGGGGCGGCGCGGCGCCGTCGGCGGCGCAGACGGTGAGCACGGCGCCGGCGGTCTCGCCGGCGTTGAGCGTGACGGTGCCCGTCACGTCGTCGCCGGCGCGTTCCACCGGGAACGTCGTACGCAGGTGGCAGGCGATGCCGGGGGCGTGGAAGGCGGCGTGCCCGTCGTCGAGGCGGAGTTCGTGGGCGGCACGGCCGTAGTCGAAGCGCGGGCGGCAGTCGAGGGTGAAGGTGACGGTGCCGCGGACGACACGGATGGCACGGACCACGGTGTGACGGTCGGTGGGGGCGGTGGACGGGTTGGGCGGCATCCAGTCGATCAGTTCGCCGACCCCCTCGGGGGACATGAACCGGGTGACCAGGACGGCGGTGTCCGGGTAGTACAGCTGGCGGTGGGTGACGTCCTGGGCCTCGGGACCGATCCGGAAGTGGCCGCCGCGGTCGTGGTCCAGCAGCGCGGCGAAAATGCTGGGCGAGTCGACCCTGGGTGCGGCGAACCAGTCCAGCACGCCCTTGGCGGAGACCAGCGCGACGGTCTGGAGGTCGCCCACCAGACCGTGGTCGGCGATCGGCGGGTAGCGGTCCATCAGTACTCTCCGTGTTCGTGATCCGGCCCCCCCGGGCGACGCTGACCGAGGCCCTTCGGGCCGGCGGTTCCCGCTGACGGATTCGGCCGATGCACCCCCCGGACAGCCGAACCGCCGCGGAGGCCCGCGGGGGCGGCGGAATGCCGGGGGTGCACCCGGTGGCCGGGCCGTACTGACCCCCGGACGCCCGCCGCCCGAGCGCCCTACTCGGAGGCGAAGGCCTCCGGCGGGTGCTGGCGGTGGCCGCACACCCAGGCGAGGGCCTCGTAGACGCCGCGGGCGTAGTCCAGCTGGACGGAGCGGCCGCCGTGACCGAGCAGTTCGGTGCGGGCGGCGTCCGCCTCGGCGTGAAGCCGCGCGGGACCGGGTACGCCCGGCAGGGACGTCGCGGTGATGGGTGCGGCCACTTGGTGGCCCAGGGCCCAGCGCAGTCCGGCGAGGACTCCGCGTCCGTAGCGGCCGGTGCAGAACGGTGGGGTGTCGACCCGGGCGAGTACGCCTTCGAGGTCCTCCGGGGCACGTGAGCCGTCCGCAAGGTGAGCGGGTCGTCGGGCGGTCATGATCCGACGCTGCCTCTCCCGGTGAACGGCCGGGCCGTGTCCGCCCGCAGGGCGAGCACGGTGAGTGGCACGCGCAGGTAGAGGTGTTCCCACAGGCGGCGGAGCGCGCCCGCGACCGGCTCGCCGTCGAACCGCAGGCCGAGGCGTTGGAGCTGCGTGACGGCGTCGGCCACCAGGTCGGTGTCCACGTGCACCCGCTCGCCGACGGGACGCCCGGCGGCGAACAGGTCACCGATGTGGGCGGCGAGCCGGTCCCGGCCGGGACGGTCCCCGGCCGCTGGGGGTGGCAGTGGCCGTTCGTGCGCATGGGGCGGGCCCGCGGTCTTCAGTGCCGTGCGGAGACCGCCTGCCACGACGTCTGCCGTCGGGCCCGGGGTGCCGGCGCGCGGGTCCGCGAGGCAGTCGAGCACCGTGGCTACCGTGGTGAGCACGGCGGACTCCAGCCGGACCGCCGGCCGCCGGGGGCTGCGGGCGGTCACGGTCATGGGGACGGGCGCGGTGAGCTGGCTGGTGTCGTCCATGGGTGCCAGCCTGTCCCCGCCCGGGGACGGCGTGCGAGCGGAGACCGGCCGCCCAGGTGAACTCCCGGGCCGCCGAGACCGCAGAGCGTGCCTCGGGCCGCCCGGGCCGCCGCAGCACCTCCGGCAGGCAGAAGGTGCCCACCCCGGCAGGCAGAATGGGAAGGGAGCCAAGCTTCGCTCGACCTGTCCCACCGGCGGTGTGAGGAGGTGGCGGCATGCCGGATCGACTGGGATCGGCGGATGCGGCCCTGGCCGCGGGCGGCCTGCTGGACGTCCTCGGTGTGGCCGCCGTCGTGATCGACGAGAAGGGCCGGATCGCGCTGTGGAGCCCGCCGGCGGAAGACCTTTTCGGCTACGCCTGCGACGAGGCGCTCGGACGCCGGGCCGCGGACCTGCTCGTCGGGGCGGACCGCCGTGAAGCAGTGCTGGAGGCGTTCGACCGGGTGATGGCCGGCGAGGGAACCTGGGCCGGCGCGTTCCCCGCCCGCCACAGGGACGGCCACACCGTCCTGGTGGAGATGCGCAACATGCGCCTGCAGGCCGCGTCCGGCACCTGGTACGCGCTCGGGATCGCTTCCTCCCGCGAGACCCTCCAGAGGGTGGAGCGGGACCTGGTGCTGTGGGCGCGCTTGGTCGATCAGGCCCCGATCGGTCTCGGCGTCCTCGATCAGGACCTGCGCTTCGTCCTGGTCAATCCCGCCCTGGAGCGGATCAACCGCGTGCCGGCGGCCGGACACCTCGGCCGCACCCCCGGCGAGGTGCTGCCGCACGCGGACTTCACCGCCATCGAGGACCGGATGCGGCAGGTCCTGGCCACCGGCCGGCCGGTGCTGGAGGACTTCACCACCGGGCACGTGCCTCACGACGACAGCGAGCACGCCTGGACGTCCTCGTTCTACCGGCTGGAGGACCAGGCCGACCGGGTGCTGGGTCTGGCGATCGCGGTCATCGACGTCACCGAGCAGTACCGGCAGTCCCTCGCCGCCGCCCGGGCCCGCCGCCGCCTCGCCCTGATCGCCGATGCGTCGATCCGGGTCGGCACCACCCTGGACCTCGCCGCCACCGCCCGGGAGCTGACCGAGGTGATCGTGCCCGAGGTCGCCGACATCGCGGCCGTCGACCTCCTGGACGCCCTGCTTCCCGGCGCGGTCGGCAACCCGAACGACGGGGGGCCGCCGGCGTTCCGCGCGATGGCCCTCAAAGCCGCCCAACCCACGGCGGCCACCGCCGCCGCCGACCCGGTCGGCGAGGTGACGCGCTACCACGCGCAGCGGCTCGTGACCCAGGCCGCCGGCGGAGGCCACCCCGTCCTCGTGCCCCGGGTGCGCGCCGGCGACCTCCCGCGGATCGCCCGTGACGATCGGGCGGCCCGCCTCCTGGAGGAAGCGGGCGTCCACTCCTACCTGGCGGTGCCGCTGACCGCCCGGGGCCAGGTCCTCGGAGTCCTCGACCTCAAACGCACCCGCAACCCGGCCCCGTTCGACCGCGACGACTCCCTGCTCGTCACCGAACTCGCCGCCCGTGCCGCCGTCGCCATCGACAACGCCCGCTGGTACCAGCACCAACGCCACACCACCCTCGCCCTGCAACGCCACCTCCTGCCGCCCCGGCACGCCCCCCACCCGCCCGGACTCGAAATCGCCCACCGCTACCAGCCCGCCAGCGCCACCGACGACACCGGCGGCGACTGGTTCGACAGCATTCCCCTCTCGGGCGACCGCACGGCCCTCGTCGTCGGCGATGTCATGGGCTCCGGCATCAACGCCGCCGCCACCATGGGACAGCTCCGCACCACGACCCGCGCCCTGGCCCGACTCGGCCTCGATCCGGGCGACCTCCTCACCCACCTCGACACCACCACCCGCGACCTCGGCGACGCCATGGCAACCTGCCTCATCGCCCTCTACGACCCCGCCACCGGCCGCTGCCGCTTCGCCGACGCCGGCCACCCACCCCCCGTCCTCACCCGCCCCGGCCACGCCCCCCACCCCGTCCCGCTGGACCCCGGCCCACCGCTCGGCGTGGGCGGTCTGCCCTTCCCCACCCACGACCTCACCCTGCGGCCCGGGGACGACCTCGTCCTCTACACCGACGGCCTCATCGAGGTCCGTGACCAGGACATCGACCAGCGCCTGCACACCCTCACCGATCTGCTCGCCGGTCCCCGCCGCCCCCTCGACGACACCTGCGACCTCCTCCTGGCCGCCCTGCGCCGCCCCGACACCCACGACGACGTCGCCCTCCTCATCGCCCGCGTCCTCGCGGCCCCCGGCGACTCCTCGGATCCACCGCCGTAGCCCTCCGGGACGGACGCGAGGCGGGCCCGTCCCCGGCCCCCGGCCGCTCAGGATCACTGGCGTGCCGTCCTGGACGGCGGCGCGGGTGGCGGTGACCGCGCCGCACGAGTCCTGGCCGAGGACGACGACCAGCGGACTGCCGGGCACGTCGACGCCGTACTCGATGCTCGACGTCCGGACGATCTGCGGCGGCGTCCGACAGGACCTGATCGTCAAGATCATGGACGCTCGCGCCGACGTCGTTCGGGTGGTTCTGCACACCGAACGGTGGCTGGGGGTTCCGCTGCGACTGCCGGTGGCGCGGTTCGTTCGAGCACTGTCCTCACACCTTCGTGTGATTCGCGTTCCGTCCACACCGGGCCGAGGGCAGGAGGCCGGAGCGTGACGGGGTTCCTGCCCTCGGTCGGCAAGGGATGCACGGGGGAACGTGGGGGCGAGGTGGGGTTCGGCGTGGAGCTAGCGCCGAGCAGGGTCTCGCGCCCGTCGGCTGTTCCTGCCGGTCAGTGCGAGGGGGGAGGGCAGGCCCGCGGGTGCGCAGCAGGGCAGGTACAGGTCGTGGGAGTACGTAGAGTGCGGCGGGGAGGGAGTCCGGGTCAGGTGTCAAGACCGACCGTTGGACTCCCTCGTTTCAATCGCATGCGTGCCGGCAAGCCCTTGGCACCAATCATCCAGTCGGACCGGGAGTTCACACGTGAGGCCTCAGACCACCGACATGCGCCAGAGCGCCGTAGGGCGCTGGACGGCCGACGATGGTGGAACCGGCCACCGCGCCCCGGCCACTGCGCGCGCATCCACCATCCGCCTCCCCGATCAGCGCGACCACTCCGCCCTGCGCGCCGCGCTCGCCGCTGCCACCGAGGACGCCATCATCTACGACCTGGACGGCATCGGCCGCCAGTACACCGCGCTGTGCGCCGAACTGCCGGGCGTCGCCGTCCGGTTCGCGATGAAGGCCTGCCCGGTGGACGAGGTGCTCGGCCACCTCGCCCGGCTCGGATCCGGCTTCGACGCTGCCAGCCCGCAGGAGATCGCCCAGGCGCTGCGCACCGGAGCGGACCCCGGGTCGATCCACTACGGAAACACCGTCAAGTCGGACCGCAACATCGCCGAGGCCCACCGGCTGGGCGTGCGCGACTTCGCCACCGACTGCGTGGAGGACATCGCCGCGATCGCCGAACACGCCCCCGGATCAAGGGTGTTCTGCCGGATCGCGACCACCGGCGAGGGCGCGCTGTGGGGCCTGAGCCACAAGTTCGGCTGCTCGCCCGAGGACGCCCCACGGGTGCTCGACGCCGCCCGCACCGCCGGGCTGGTGCCCTCCGGCCTGTCCGTGCACGTCGGCTCCCAGCAGATGACCGTCGAGGCCTGGGCCGCGGCGATCGACTCGCTGGAGGAGGTCCTGGAGGCGCTCCGCCGGCGCGGCATCGTGCCGGACCGGATCAACCTCGGCGGTGGGCTGCCCGCCCTCGGCGTGCTGGACCGGCGCGGCAGGCCGCTGGAACCGCCGCTGGACAAGATGTTCGTGGTGCTCCGCGAAGGCATGGAGCGGCTGCGCGCCGTCAATGCCGCGCCACTGGAGTTCCTGCTGGAGCCCGGCCGGCACCTGGTGGCCGACCACGGCGCGATCCGCGCCCACGTGGCACGGCTCTCCGCCCGCCGCCGGCTCGACGGCACCCGCGAGGACTGGCTGTACCTGAGCTGCGGGAAGTTCAACGGCCTGTACGAGATGGACCAGTTGCAGTACCGGCTGGAGTTCCCGACCCACTCCGGCAGCCGGTTCGTGGACGCCGTGGTGGCCGGTCCCACCTGCGACAGCGACGACGCGTACGCCCAGGAGGACGGCCTGGTACGCGTCCCGCGTGAGGTCGCCTCCGGAGACCCGGTGTGGGTCCACTCCTGCGGCGCGTACGCCGCCGCCTACGCCACCCAGGGCTTCAACGGCTTCGCGCCGCTGCCGTACACCTGCGTCGGCGGCCCCGCTCCGGACGGAGGAGACGCATGACCGACACCCGGATCCGGCTGCTTCAGGAGGAGGACTGGGACGAGGTGGTCGCGCTGGAGGAACGCGCCTACGCCCCGAGCGGCCTGTCCGAGGGGCGGGAGGCGCTGCGCTCCCGGCACCGCGCCTCGCCCTCGACGTGCTTCGTGCTGGAGCACGCGGGCGGCTTCGGCGGCTACCTGCTCGCACTGCCGTACCAGCGGTTCCGCTGTCCGGACCTGAGCCTGACCGAGGAAGGCGGGGTCCAGGAGAGCAGTCAGGGAGGCAATCTGCACGCCCACGACCTGGTGATCGCCGAGCGGGCGCGCGGTAGGGGACTGGCCCCCCGGATGCTGTGGCATCTGGAGGAAGCCGGGCGGGCAGCCCGCTGCCGGACCCTCTCCATGGTCGCCGTACGCGGCTCGCACGTGCTGTGGACCCCGTTGGGCTACCGGGCCCGGCCCGAGGTCGGGCTGCCCGCGAGCTACGGCGCCGAGGCGGTGTACATGATGAAGCCGCTGGAACCCACTGCTGACAGCCCGGCCGCTCCGGCCTTGCCGCCCACCTGACGTCGGTCGGGTGAGACCGCATCGTGGTAGCGGACATCCCTGACCGCCCGGGTCAGGGATGTCCGCTCGGCGCCCCGGGGGGTCTTCTCCCGCTCAGCGCAGTTGCTCGGCCAGTCCGATGATGATGCCCTCCGGGCCGCGGATGTAGCAGAGCAGGTAGCTGTCCTCGAACCGGGCGATCTCGCCGAGGAGTTCGGCACCGTGAGGGCGCAGACGGGCCACGGTGTCCTCGATGTCGTCGACGGCGAACATGACGCGATGCGTGCCCAGGACGTTGTGCGGCCGGTTGCGCGGCCCGGCGCCGATCACCGCGGGGCTGCGGTACTTCGCCAGTTCGAGACGGCTGTGACCGTCCGGGGTCCGGAGCATCGCGATGTCACAACGGACACCGTCGAGTCCGGTGCACCGGTCGGCGAAGAGGCCCTCGACCTCCGCCCTGCCCTCCAGCTCCATCCCGAGTTCCACGAAGAACGCGACGGCGGCATCCATGTCCTCCACCACGATGCCGACGTTGTCCATCCGCTGAATCGCCATGCGGCGTCTCCTTCAGTGGTAGAACCGATGCCTCGTCAGTAGCGCCAGCGTACGGCCTCGATGACGTCCGCATCCGTGTGCATCGCGAACAGCTCCGCCTCCGCCCGCCGGACGGCCAGCAGGGCCTCGTACAGCTCGGGTTCGAGCGCCTGCCGCAGGACGGCGGACTTCTCGTACGCGTCGATCGCCTCCGGCAGGCTCGCCGGGAGGCGCTCGGCGGCGTCCAGGGCGGCGGGGTCGCTCGGGGTCTCGGGCGGCAGGGGCAGGCCGGCGTCCAGGCCGGCGAGTCCGGCGGCCAGCACGCCGCCGACCACCAGGTAAGGGTTGGCGGCGGCGTCGAAGCACTTGAGCTCGGCGTTGGCCTGCCCGGCGGCGGAGCCGGTGATCAGGCGCAGCGCCGCCTCACGGTTCTCCAGGCCCCAGCAGCGGTAGGCCCCGGCGAAGTGCGAGGGGACCAGCCGCAGGTAGGAGGCGACACCGGGCGCGCCGAGCGTGAGCAGGGCGGGCAGCTCGGTCAGTACGCCTGCGAGGAACTGCTCGGCCTCGGGGTGCAGTCCGTGGCGGCCGGGGCCGCCGTGCGCGAGGTTCCGGCCCTCCCGCCAGAGGCTGAGGTGCAGGTGGCCGCCGTTCCCCACCGCTCCCTCGGTGAAGACGGGCGCGTAGGAGACCCGCAGGCCGTGCCGGGCGGAGACGGCCCGGACGGTGTGCCGCACCAGCATGGTGGTGTCGGCGGCCTCGACCGGCCCTTCGGCGGCGACCGAGACCTCGAACTGCCCGGCGGCGTACTCGGGGTGGAGCTGGAGGACGGTCAGCCCCTGGTCGGTGAGGGCGCGCAGGACCTCCCGCAGGTAGTCGGAGTGCTCGATGAAGCGGGTCATCCCGAACCCGGGCGCGACCGTCGCGGGGGCCCCGGCGGCGTCGGCCACCACCCACTCGACCTCGATCCCGGCCCGCACGGACAGCCCGCGCCGCTCGACGGCCTCGGCGATCCGGCGGGCGAATCCGCGCTGGCAGCCGGGGTGCGGGGAGCCGTCCTGGGTGTAGCGGTCGGCCGGGGCCCAGGCCCAGCCGGGCTGGGCGGCGAGCGGGGCGAGCCGGTCGAGGTCGGGGACGAGCCGCAGGTCGCCCACCGGGCCGGTGCTCGAAGGCGCGGTGGTGAAGGAGTCGTCCACCAGCGAGACGTCGAAGCAGGGCACGGCGCCGACGCCGTACTCGGCGGCGTGTTCGAGCTGGGCGAGCGGGACGGACTTCACCCGGGTGAGCCCGGCGTTGTCGACCCAGCCGAACACCACGCCGTCGATTCCGTCGGCGGCGAGCTGGGTTGCGGCCTCCCGGGCCTGGGCGGCCCGCTCGGCTCGGGGGGAGGTGGTGGTCATGCCGCCCATGCTGGCGTTCGCAGCAGTCGGTGGGCGAGCGGCCGGCCCGGATTTCACTCGTCCGTGAACGGTCGGTCTCCGGCCTGACGCAGGACGGTGCAGGACGCGGCAGCGCGGTGGTGACTCCGGGCCTCCGCTCCTGCGCGGTGAGTCTCCGGGCGATTGCCGGGGACGGCCTGGCGTCGAGCGGACGGACCGGGGGGAGGATACTGGCATGGATCGGGTTTCGAGTGCCTTTGCGGAGGACCGATGCGCCGGGACCGACGGTTGGCGGACTCCTTACTCGCGTGGTTGAGCCGGGACTGGCTCGGGTTACCCCTCGCGGTGCTGGTGGTGGCGGTGGGTGCCGGTCTGGTAGGGGTGGGGGCGGCCTGGGCGGTGGCGCTCGGTGCCCTGGCGACGGCTGTCGGTGCGGCGCTGGCCGCGGGAGCCGTTCGTCACCTGGTGCTGGGGGCCCGCGAGGCGCGGGCGAACCCGCCGCCGGGGCGGCTGGTCGATGTGGGTGGTCACCGGATGCACGTCCTCGCCGAGGGGGAGGCCGGGGGCGGACCGACGGTGGTCTGGGTACCCGGCGGACACGCCGCCGGTGAGGACTTCCGGGAGCTGCACACGATGATGGCGGCCCGGACGCGCTCGGTGCTGGTGGACCGGTTCGGCTCGGGCTGGAGCGATGTCGGGCCCTTCCCGAGGACCACGGCCGTCGAGGCGGAGGAGTTGCCGGCGGCGCTGCGGGCGGCGGGGGAGCGGGCCCCCTTCGTGCTCGTCGGCCACTCCTTCGGCGGCCTGCTGGTCGCCAACGTGGCCAGGCGGCACCCGGACCTGGTGGCCGGCGTCGTGCTGCTGGATCCCACGCCCCTGGAGGTCATCGCCTTCGCGCCGCCCAACGGGCTGGTCGCGGGCATGCGCCGGACGTTCCTGCGGACGGCCGTGCGGCACCTGTTCGGTGCGCACCGTGGCGCGGGCGTCCCGACCGGCCGGCACTGCGCCGCGGCGTCGATCTTCGCCGAGCTGTCGCCGTCCGGGCTGGCGGACGTCGGCTGGGAGACCGTGGTGTACGACGGGGACCTCGGAGACCTGCCCCTGGTACTGGTGATACCCCGGGATCTCGTCGGCGGTGAGGCGGTGCTGGCCGGCGCCCGGAACGCGGTCGAGGCCGAGCGGATCAGCCGCTTCTACCTGCGGGCCAGGACCCGCTACCTGGCGGCGTCGAGCGCTTCCCGTCTGGTGCACACGCCGGAGGGCACCGGTCACCTCTTCCCGGTCGAGGCCCCCGGGTTCGTGGTCGGCGTGGTCGAGGGCCTGGTGCAGGAGCTGCGCGTGGTCAGCCCATGACCGTCCGCGCGGAGTCGGCGCGGACGGGGCGCCGGCGGGAGAAGGCGCCCAGGTTCACGACGTTGCCGGTGTGCTCGCAGGGGTACCGGACGGGATCGCCGTCGTGGTCGTGGCCGGCCTCGACGGCGTCGATCAGGGCGGCGAGGTAGCGGCCCACCAGCGGGGCGTTCTTGAACTGGTTGCCGCTGGTGCCCATGGCGACGTAGTAGCCGCCGAGGGCGGTGCGGTCGTAGATCGGGGTCCAGTCGTCGGCGACGTCGTACACGCCCGCGGTCCCGAGCGGCCGGTTGGGGACTCCGATCTCCGGGAAGCGCCGGGCCGCCCGGGTCACCTGGGTCCGGAAGCGGTGGGCGGTCGGGCGGGGGTCGGCCCGGTCCGGGTCGTCGATCCACTCCGGCCGGTCACAGGCCGGCTCGGTGCCGCCGATGAGGATGCGGCCCGCGGCCGCCGGTCGCAGATAGGTGCCGAGGTCGAGGTCGGCGACCATGGCGCCGATTTCGGGCGCGGTGACCTGGTGCACCTCCTCGCGCAGCGGGCGCACGCCGATGGTGAAGTCGTCGCCGACGCCGGCCAGCCGGTTGAGGCCGCCCGACCACGGACCGGCGGCGTTGACCACGACCGGCGCGGTGATCCGGGCTCCGTCGGCCAGACGGATGCCCGTCACCCGGTCGGCGTGCCGGTCGACGGCCACCACGGTGTGGTGGAACAGGAAGTGCGTGCCCAGCTCGCCCGCCGCGTCGGCGAGGTTCTGGGCGGCGAGCTGCGGGTCGTCGACGTACCCGGCGTCCGGGGTGTACAGGGCGCCGAGCTCGCCGTCCGGCCCGGCGAAGAAGCCGTCGTCGTCCACCGGCTTCGGCGGCCAGTACCGGCCCGGGTCGATCCCGGGCAGGTGGCGGCGCAGCGCCCCGGCGTCCCACCGGTCGCAGGGGACGCCGGCGCGCTCGAACAGGGCGGTGACGGCGGACGGGTCGGCGGCGGGCGAGTCGAGCAGGACGGCGCCGGTGCGGCGGAAGGCGGCGAGCGGGCGGCCGGTGAGCCGCAGGTGTTCGGGCCAGGCCGTCCAGAGGTGCTGGGCCTCCCACGCGGTGGCGACCCCGTCGAAGGTGGAGTAGTTGAACCGGATGATCGCGCTGGAGGCGCTGGTGGAGCCGTGGCCGGCGGCGCCGGCCTTGTCCACCACGAGCACCCGGCGTCCGGTGCGGGCGAGTTCGAGGGCAACGGCGGAGCCGATCACCCCGGCTCCCACCACCAAGGCGTCGGGCCGGTGACCGGTCATCGGGACCTCCCGGAGGGCAGGCGGGGTACGGCGTCGAGCAGGGCACGGGTGTACGGGTGCTGCGGGGTGCGCAGGAGGGCCCCGGTGGTGGCGGTCTCGACGATCCGGCCGTGCCGCATGACCGCCACCGCGTCGGAGACGTGGCAGACGGCGGGCAGGTTGTGGCCGATGAACAGCATCGACAGGCCGAGCCGCCGTTGGAGTTCGCGGATCGTGTTGAGGACGGCGGCCTGCACCGAGACGTCGAGCGCCGAGGTGATCTCGTCGGCGATCAGCAGACCGGGTTCGACGGCGAGGGCGCGGGCGACGGCGACCCGCTGGCGCTGGCCGCCGGAGAGCTGGCGCGGCAGGCGGTCGGCGAGCCGGGGGTCCAGGCCGACGAGTTCGAGCAGGGCGGGGACGCGCTCGGCCCGGGTCCGCCGGTCGAGCCGGTGGAACGCGGTGGCCGCTTCGAGGAGCGTCCGGCGGACGGTCATCCGGGGGTCCAGCGCGGTGTCCGGGTCCTGGAGGACGATCTGGACCAGTCGGCCGAGCCGGCGCCGGTCGCCGATGGTGCGGACCCGGACCTCCCGGCCGTCGAGCAGCACCCGGCCGCCGTGCACGGGCGTGAGGCCGACGATCGCGCGGGCCAGGCTCGACTTGCCGGAGCCGGACTCGCCGACGAGCCCGAGCGTCGTGCCGGTGGGGATCTCCAGCGAGACCCCGTCGACGGCGGCGACGGGGCCGCGCGGGCCGTGGTGGCGGACGGTGAGGTCGGAGACCTGAAGGGTGGTCACGACGCGGCCACCTCCGCCGTCACCGGGTACCAGCAGGCCACCCGGTGGTCCGCGTCGTGGTCCGCCAGGGGCGGGGCCTGCTCGGCGCAGTGGTCCCGGCGGCGCGGGCAGCGGGGCTCGAACGGGCAGGCCCGGGCGGGCGCCGGTGAGTCGGGCGGTGCGCCGTCCACCGTGGGAAGCGGGCGGTCGTGGTCCGCCGCGAGGTCCGGTACGGAGGCGACCAGGGCCCGGGTGTAGGGGTGCCGGGCGCCGCCGGCGAGCCGGTCGGCGGGCAGGGACTCGACGACGGTGCCCGCGTACATCACCAGGACACGGTCGCAGAATTCGCCGACCAGCGCGATGTCGTGGCTGATGAACAGGACGGCGGCGGCGGTGTCCCGGCGGATGTCGGAGAGCAGCCGGGTGATCTGCCGCTGCACGGTGACGTCCAGCGCGGTGGTCGGCTCGTCGGCGATGATCAGGCGCGGTCGGACCATCAGCCCGGCGGCGATCATCACCCGCTGACGCTGGCCCCCGGAGAGCTGGTGGGGGCGCTTGCGCAGCACATCGGCGGGCAGGGCGACCCGGTACAGCGCGTCGGCGGCCTCCGCCAGTGCCTCGGCGCGGCTCGCGCCGCGGTGGGCCCGGACGGCCTCGGTGAGCTGGGTGGAGATCCGCAGGGACGGGTTGAGCGCGGAGGCCGGGTTCTGGAAGACCATCGCCAGGCCGGTCGCGAGGTGGCGGTCGCGCTGCTTCGGCGTCATGGCGGCGAGGTCGGCGCCGAGCAGACGGAGGGTCCGCCGGGTGACGCGGGCCCGTTCGGGAAGCAGGCCGGCGACGGCGAGTGCGGTGAGCGACTTGCCGGAGCCGGACTCGCCGACGAGCCCGACGATCTCGCCCGGCCGCAGCGCCAGGCTCACCCCGCGCACCGGCCGGATCACCCCGTCCGGCGTGGGGAGTTCGACGGTGAGGTCGTCGACCTGGAGGACCAGGCCGTCCTCGGCGGGCCCTCCCCCGGCCTTCGGCCGGGGGGACCCCCATGGGGCGGGCGGTGGAGCGGGCGTGCGGGGCGCCGGCCCGCGCCGGGCGACGCCGCCGGCCAGGGCCTCGCCGAGCAGCTGGAAGGCCAGGGCCGCGTAGAGGACGGCCAGGCCCGGGGCGAGCGCGGGCAGCGGTTCGGCGTAGATCCGGTCGAGGCCCTGGTTGAGCAGCTGTCCCCAGTCGTAGTCGGGCGGCTGGACGCCCAGTCCGAGGAAGCTCAGGCCGGAGAGTGCGACGAGGGCCGTGCCCGCGGCCGTGGTGGTGGCCAGCAGCAGCGGCTCGGCGATGTTGGGCAGGACGTGCCGCCGGAGCAGCCGGTGCCGGCGCAGGCCGAGGACCCGGGCGGCGGCCAGGTGGTTGGTGCCGGCCACCGCGGCGGAGAGGGTCTGGGCGAGCCGGGCGAAGCCGGGGACACTCGCGACGGCGAGGGCGAGCACCACGGCGCCGGTACCAGCGCCGAACACGACCGCGAGGAACATCGCGACCAGCAGCGCGGGGAAGGCGAGCAGCAGGTTGATCAGTGCGGTGAGCAGCCGGCGGGCGCGGCTGCCGACGACGGCGGTGGCCGCGCCGAGCAGGACGCCGCCGGTGGCGCCGAGCAGGGTGGCGGCCAGGGCTGGCAGCAGGGAGGACCGGGTGGCGGTGAGGACCCGGGCGAGCACGTCCCGGCCGAGGTTGTCGGTGCCGAACGGGTGGGCCGTGGAAGGGCCTTGGAGCACCGCGGAGGGGTCGGGGCGGTCGGCCGCGGTGCCCCACACTAGCGGTGCCGCCAGCGCGAGGACGAGCAGCGAGGCCAGCATGACCGCCGGGATCCAGGCCGTCGGTGAGCGGAGGTACCTGCCGGGTAGGGCCATCTCAGCTCTCCCGGATCGTCGAACGAGGGTCCAGCACCGCCAGCAGCACGTCGACCAGGAGGCCGCAGAGCAGCACGGTGGAGCCCAGGATCAGCACCATCGCCTGGAGCACCGGGTAGTCCTGGCTCACCACGGACTGGGCCATCGCCGATCCGAGGCCGGGCCAGGCGAACACCCTCTCGACCAGGACGGTGCCGGCGATCATGGCGGGCAGCAGGCTTCCGGCGACGGTGAGCGCGGCGGTGGCCGTGTTGGGCGCGGTGTGCCGCAGGTGGCGGCGGGCGGGGGACAGCCGCTTGGCCCGCGCGGTGCGCAGGTAGTCCTCGTCCAGTACCTTCAGGGCCTCGACCCGGACGATGCGCACCAGGACGGCGGTGGGCGCGAGGGCGAGCGCGAGGACCGGCAGGACGAAGGACTCGGCGCCCGCCGCGCCGGCCACCGGCAGCAGCTGGAGGCCGACGGCCAGCAGCGCGGTGAGCCCGGCGGCCAGCACGAAGTCCGGCACTCCGGCCAGGCCGGCGGTGACCACGGTGAACGCCAGCTCGCTGCGCGGGTGCCGGCCGTCGTGGGTGCGGACCGTGGCGAGCAGTCCGCAGGGCAGGGCGACGGCGAGGGTGAGCAGGAAGGCCAGGCCGGCGATCTCCAGGGTGGCCGGCAGCCGGGTGCGGACCAGTTCGGCGACCGGCGTGCCGGTGACCAGCGACGTCCCGAGGTCGCCGTGCAGCAGGCCGCCGAGGTAGTGCCGGTACTGGGCGAGGAAGGGCGCGTCGAGCCCGAGCTGCTGGCGGCGGGCGGCCACCAGGGCGGGGTCGGCGTCGACCCCGAGGGCGGCGCGGACCGGGTCGCCGGGGACGAGGCGGATCATCGCGAAGGACGCCGTGAGCACGACCCCGAGGGAGATCAGGAGCCGGGCGGTGCGGCGGGCGAGGAACCCCGTCCACGGGTGCCGCAGCAGGTGGGGCAAGGACACGTCGGGCCCCCGGGTCACTGGTGGAGGCGGATGCTGGTGGGGACGAGCTGTCCGCCGAAGGTCGTGGCGAAGGTGGTGCGGTAGCCGTACACGGTGCTCCGGCCGTCGGCGATCGGCAGGGCGTCGGCCGAGCGCAGCAGTGCGGCGGCGGCCCGGTTCCAGGTGCCGCAGCCGGCGGTGTCGGGCTCCCGGAGCGCCTGGGCGACCAGGGCGTCGTACTCGGAGTTGCTGACGCCCGCGAAGTTGAGGCCCTGGGCGGGGGTGGGCCCGGAGAAGAACGGGACGAAGCCGGCCGGCAGGGCGAAGCCCGGCGTGCTGCCGGCCACGACGTCGAAGTCGCCGGTCCGGTACATCGCGTTGACGAGCGCGGGCAGGCTCTCGGTGACCAGCGTGACGTCCGCGCCGAGCGCCGTCCAGGTCCGGGCCATCAGCTCGGCGGCGGGCGGCAGGGTCGGCCCGAGGTCCGGGCTGGTGATCAGGCGCAGCCGGAGCGCTGCGCCGTCCCTGGTCAGCCGGCCGTCGGGGCCGCGGGTCCAGCCGGCGGCGCGCAGCGCCTCGGCGGCGTCCTGGGCAGGCAGGTTGGCGGCGGCGAGGTCGGCGTGGCAGACGGCGCCCTCGGCGCCGAAGTCGGTGGCGGGCCGTCCGGTGCCGCCGACGGCGACGTTGGCGAGGCCCTGGCGGTCGAGGGCGGACACCAGGGCGCGGCGCAGCGCCGGGTCGGCGAGAGGACGGCCGGGGCGCTGGTTGAAGAAGGTCAGCCCGACCACGGTCGCCACGTCCGTGGTGGCCAGGCCGTGGCCGGCGAGCCGGACGCGGTCGGGCCCGTTCACGCTCGCGATGTGGACGCCCCCGGTGAGCAGCAGGTTCGCGGCGGTGGAGGCCTGGGGCACCACCGAGAGGACGATCCGGGCCGGCAGGCCGGGCGCGGCGGTGGTCGCCCCGGCCGGACCCCAGGTGTAGCCCTCGCGGACGGTGAACTCGTACGGCCCGCCGGGGGAGTAGCGGGTGAGCACGTACGGGCCGGTGCCCCGGGTGGCGCGGTCCAGCGCCTCGGGCCGGTCGAGGCCGGCGGGGCAGACGATCGGCAGCAGGCCGAGGGTGCGGGTGAGGAACGGGAAGGGCGCGGTGGTGGTGGCCGACACCGTGCCGGCCCGGTCGTCGGCGCTCGCGGTGAACGGGACGTTCGGCAGGACGGTCCGGGCACCGGCCAGCTGGTGGGCCGGGTCGCCCGCGTAGTCGAGCGCCCGGGCCACGGCGGAGACGGTGAGCGGGGTGCCGTCGGAGCAGGTGACGTCCGGACGGAGGGTGAAGGTGGCCGTGGTGGCGGTGGCCTGCCAGGAGGAGGCGAGGCCGGAGACCACGGTGCCGTCGGGGTCGACGTTGACCAGCGAGTCGTAGGCGTAGCGGGCCTGACTCGCCCCGAAGGTGGAGTACGGGTCGAAGCTCGGGGTCTCGCCGGACTCGGCGATCCGGACGGTCCCGTGGTCCACCAGGGGGGTGGTCGTCGAGGAGGTGGCGACGCCGCCGCAGCCGCTCAGCGCGACGGCCGAGGCGGTGAGGGTGGCCGCCAGGGCGACCGGCAGGGTGCGTCGGGGCATGGCGGCCATGGTGCCACCGGGGTCGTCACCGCGGCGGTGCAACTGAGGCGTGCGGCAGTCGTGTTCGACAGGCTCGGAGCCGCCTGCCGGCCCGGCCGGGAGCCGTGGGCGGCGGCCGGGGGAGGACGATCATGATTCACCCTTTCGAGGGGTGTCACGGTCCGTGCGTCCCGGACCGGGCGGCTCGGCGGCCGGTCGTCGCCAGGATGGTCGCATGACGAACGAACCCGGCCGGGAGATCGGCGATCTGGCGGACCGCTATTGGGAGTACCTGCTGGCGCGGGACCCGCTGCTGAGAGTCCGTCAGGGGCTTCCGGTGGAGACGCTGCCCGGGGCCTCGCTCGCCGAGGCCGAGGAGCGGGCGCGGTTCGCCGGGGGCGTGCTGGAGCGGGCGCGGGCGCTGGAGGTCACGGAGCTGCCCGGAGCCGACGCCGACACCGCCGCGTTCCTGGTCGCACTGGCCGAGCAGGAGCTGCGGGCCCACCGCTGGTACTGGCTGACGCCCGCCGCCACGCCGTACCGGCTGTTCCCGCTGTCGCTGTACACGGACGCGGTGCTCGGCGCCTTCCGCTTCGCCGAACGGCCGGACGCCGACCGGTACGTGGCGCTGGTGCAGGAACTGGCCCGGCTGGTCGGCTCGATCGGGGACAAGGTGGCGGGGCAGACGGCCCGCGGCGTCCGGGTACCCGCCCCGGCGCTGGCCGGAGCGCGCGCCACCCTCGCCGGGCTGCTGACCTCGGTGGCACGCCGGGTGGAGGTGGCCGAGGACCGGCTCGGCGAGCTGGGGCCGGCCGGGCGCGGCCACCTCCGGGACGGCGTACGGGGAGTGGTGGAGGGCGAGTTGACGCCGGCCTTCGACCGGCTGCTCGCCGTCCTCGACGATCCGGCCTACGGGCGTGCGGCGCCGCAGGAGGTCGGCTGGGCGCGCTACCAGGACGGCGAGGAGGCGTACCGGGACTTCGTCCGGACCCACACCGGGGGCGACACCGCACCCGAGCGGCTGCACGAGCTCGGCCGCGAGCAGTGCCGCGAACTCGCCGAACGGATGCGGGAGGTGCGCGCGACGCTGGGCTTCCACGGCTCGGAGGCCGAGTTCCACGACCGGCTGCGCACCGAGCCCCGGCTGTACGCCCGGACGCCGGCCGAGGTCGAGGAGCGCTACCGCGGCCACCTCGACCGGCTGGCCCCGGTGCTGCCGCGCTGGTTCGCCACCGTCCCGGAGGCGCCGTACGGGCTGGCCCGGCTGGACCCGGCGCTGGAGCCGGGGATGACCTTCGGGTACTACGAGGCGCCGACGGCGACCGCCCCGGTCGGGCGCTACCGCTACAACGGTTCGGACCTGGACCGGCGGTCCCTGCTCGGCTCGGCTTCCCTGATCTTCCACGAGCTGGCGCCGGGGCACCACTTCCACCTCGCCCGCCAGGCGGAGGACCTCACCTTGCCGCAACTGCGCCGCGAGGTGGCGGAGTTCGGCGCGTTCAACGAGGGCTGGGCCGAGTACGCGGCCGGCCTCGGGTGGGAGATGGGCCTCTACGGGGAGCCGTGGGACGCCTACGGGCGGCTCGCGCAGGAGCGGTTCACCGCGCAGCGGCTGGTGGTCGACACCGGGCTCAACCTCGGGACGATGGATCTGGAGTCGTCGCGGGACTTCATGCGGGCCAACTCCACCGAGGCGGACGGCCAGATCGACTCGGACCTGCTGCGCTACTCCACGGACCTGCCCGGACAGGCGCTCTCCTACCGGGCGGGCTTCCTGGAGTTCGGCCGGCTGCGGGCCGACGCGGAGGCGGAGCTGGGCGCCGGGTTCGAGGTGCGGGCCTTCCACGAGGCGGTGCTGGGGGGTGGGGCGCTGCCGTTCCCGGGACTGCGCCGGCGGGTGGTGCGGGAACTCGGCGCTCATGGATTCGAATAGTCCGGTCGTCGTACGGCGCGGTTGTTCGGGTGCCGTGCGAATTCAGGCCGTGCGAGAAGGTGATGAACACTCGCATGAGTGAACATGCCGGAAGCCGTTTGGCTCCGGCCGACATGGTTCGACTACGGTGGCCACGAGATCGGGCGGCGCATGCCGGGTGCCGGAAATTCGGTTCGACAGGTGAATCCGGGATTCCTGGGTGGAATGCTTCCGTCCGCCCGGCTGTGCGTTGCTCCGGTGTTCGCAGTGCCCGGGTTCCCTGTCATACGTGTACGTAGAGAGGATGGAGCATTATGCCGCCCGTAGTACCGCCCTTCCTGGTCGGCCTCGTCGTCGCCCCCCTGGCCAAGCGTCTGCTGAAGCCGCTGGTGCGCGGAGTCGTCAAGACGTCCGTCGGCCTCGCGATGGAGGTGAAGAAGGCCGCTCAGGAGGCCGGGGAGAACATCCACGACCTCGCGGCCGAGGTGGCCGCCGACATGGTGGCCGCCCAGGTCGCCGCCGGTGACCACGGAGCCCGCTCGGGTGACGGTCACCGGGTCACCGGGAACGGCGCCCCGAGCCCCGTGAAGGACGAGCCCGCCGGACACGTCGAGCGGGTCGAGCGGACGGAGGGGGACCCGAGGTCCCCGAAGATCCGCGCGACCGCCGGCACCGCCGCCGGCAAGGCGCACTGACGGTCCGTCCGGATACCCGGCCGCCGCCCGGGTGAATTTCCGGGCATGCTCGGAGAAATGCACCTGGGCGGCGGCCGACCGCATGGCCCGTCGGCCACAGCACGCCCGCCTCCCGAATTCCCGTTCCGTCGTCGTAATCCGTCGTGTCCGTGACGGTTTCCACGACCTCCGCAAACAGGTGATCGTACACATGCCATCGCTACTGGGCGCCGCCGCCGGATTCCGCTCCGTGGAATTGGACGCGAGCCCGCGCTCGGTCGTTCCGGGCCGCCAGCGCTGGGACGTCAAGCTGGTGCTCGGGCGGCCCCGGACGGCCGAGCTCCTTGCCGCCGCGCTGCGCCGCATCCCCGGAATCACCGAGGCCACGGCCAACCCGGTCACCGGCGGGGTGCTCGTCCGGCACGATGCGCGGGTACGCGCCGCGGACGTCGGCCGGATCGTCCGCAGAGCCGTCGCCCTGGTCGCCGAGGGGCCGCGGACGGCCGCCCCCGCCCGGCCCGCGACCGCACCGGCCCCGCGGGCGGACCGCGGCCTGGTGGTGCGCCCCGTGCTCGCCGTCGGCGGCGGGGTGGCGGCGGGCGTCGCCCTGGTCCGGGGGTCGGCGCTGAGCCGGCAGCTGGTGGCGGTGGGCGGCGTGGCCGCCGCGACCGCGGCCGTCCTCCGGAAGGCCTGGCGCAGAACGCTCGACGCGTCCCGCGAGGCGGCCGGGCCCGGTGCCGGACGCCACCCCCTGCTGGAGATCGTCGGACCGCACCGCCGCCGCCTCTGCCGGGCCGCCGCGCTCTCGGTCTCCTGCCAGGTCTCGGAGATGGCGCTCGGCACCTTCCTCGGCTGGACCGGGCTGGTCCTCATCAAGGGCGAGGCGGCGCCCCTGGTCAGCCTCGGGCTGACCACCGCGTCCGCCCAACTCCTGGGTCTGGCCGGGCTGGTGGCCGCCGCCTGCGCCGCCGTGGCAGGCCTCTCGTACGCCTCGAACCTGCAGTGGCGACGGCTCGGCCAGGACATCGAGCACGACTGGCGGAGCCGCACGTACCGGCACGTCCAGCACCTCGAACTGGGGCAGCTGGAGGGCGAGCGGACCACCCGGGTGGCCGGGGCACTCACCGACGACGTCGGCCAGCTGGGCGCCTTCTTCGCCGGCCCGGCCAACGACGTGCTGCAACTCGGCACCAGCCTGGCCGTCCTGGTACCGGCGTTCCTGCTGCTGGCGCCGCAGATCGCCTGGATCGCCTTCCTGCCGATCCCGGTCATCGCCTGGCTGTCGCTGCACCACCAGGACCGGGCCGCGGCCGACTACGCCGTCACCGGCGAGCGCCGGGCCGTGCTGCGCAGCCAGGTGATCAATTCGCTGGAGGCCGGCGCCACCGTCAAGAGCTTCTGCACCGAGGACTACGAGGCCGGACGCACCGACGAACTGAGCGAGGCGGCCCAGGCGAGCAACCGGCAGACCGACCGGAGCACGATCCGCCACGCCGAGACCGTCCGGGCCTGCACCACCGCCTCGATGGCCGGCACCCTGCTGATCGGCGGCCGTTCGGTGCTCAACGGCACCCTGCGCTTCGAGGTGTTCAGCCCGCTGATCGGGCTGCCCCAGATGCTGCTGATGCGGATGAGCCGGCTCGGCGGCATCGTCGACCAGTACCAGCGCACCCTCGCCTCCTACGACCGGGTCCAGCGGCTGCGCGCCCTGCCCGTCGAGACCGACGGCAGCAAGGGGACGCTCGACCTCGCCGAGGTGCGGGGCGAGATCGTTCTCGACGGGGTCACCTTCGCCTACCCCGGCCGGCCGGCGGCCCTGGAGGACCTCTCGCTGACCGTCCCCGCCGGGCAGGTGACCGCCCTCGTCGGCGCCACCGGCTCCGGCAAGACGACGATCGCCAAACTGCTGATGCGCTTCCAGGACGCGGAGTCCGGCCGCGTGCTGCTCGACGGACAGGACGTCCGGGACCTGCCGCGGCACGACCTGCGCCACGCCATCGGCTTCGTCGCCCAGGACCCGTTCCTCTTCGACGGCACCGTCGCCGACAACATCCGCTACGGCAGCTTCGGGGCCTCCGACGCGGCCGTGGTCCGGGCGGCCACCATGGCCGAGGCGCACACCTTCGTCGCGACGCTGCCGGACGGCTACGACACCCTGATCGGCGAACGTGGCGCCGCGCTCTCCGGCGGCCAGCGTCAGCGGATCGCCCTGGCGCGCGCGATCCTCAAGGACTCACCGGTCGTCATCCTCGACGAGGCCACCTCCGCCGTGGACAACGAGACCGAGGCGGCCATCCAGCGCACGCTCCGCAGATTCGCGGCCGACCGGACCATGCTGGTCATCGCCCACCGGCTCTCCACCGTCCGCCACGCCGACCGGATCTACGTTATGGACAAGGGCGGCGTCGTCGCCGAGCAGGGCACCCACGACGAACTCCTCGCCCAGCACGGACTCTACGCATCCCTCTGGCAGCTCCAGGCCGGCGAACTCGCCGCCTGACCGCAGCCGCCGCGACCGCCCGCCGCGACCGCCCGCCGAGCCGACCGCGTGACCACACCGCGGTCGGCGCGGTCCGGCGTGCCCCGCCACCACGCCTGCCCACACTTTCGGAGGTACCCCCATGTCCCGCCGCGACGGTGACGCCCTTCCCCTGACAGCCGCCCAGCGCGAGATCTGGCTCGCCGAGCAGAGCTCCCGGACGCCGATCCCGGGCTACCGCGTCGGCGAGTGCCTGGAGATCCACGGGCCGGTGGACCGGGAGCTGTTCGAGACGGCGCTGCGCCGGGTGGTCGACGAGGTCGACGCCCTGCACGTGACCTTCGTCGACGACGGCGAGGGCCCGCGCCAGGTCCTCCGGGAGAGCTGGGACTGGGCGCCCGTGCACCTCGACCTCAGCGGGGAGCCCGACCCCCGCGCGGCGGCCGTGCAGTGGATGGAGCAGGACCTGCTGCGCCCGCTGGATCTCGCCCGGGACCCGCTGTTCGGCCATGCGCTGATCGAGGCGTCGCCGACGGAGTTCCTCTGGTACCTGAACTACCACCACGTGGTGCTCGACGCGATCAGCAGCTCCATGCTCCGGCAGCGGGTCGGCGAGGTGTACTCGGCGCTCGCCGGCGGCGCCGCCGTGCCGCCGTGCCCGTTCGGCTCGCTGCGGGACCTGGTCGACAGCGACACCGCCTACCGGGCATCCACCGACTTCGCCGCCGACCGCGCCTACTGGACCGGACGCTTCGCCGACCTGCCCGCCCCGACCCGGCTCACCGACACCTCCGCGACCGACCCGCACCGGGCCCTCCGGCTGGCCGAGGAACGGGAACTGCGCCGCCCGGACGCCCTGCGGGCGGCGGCGGGGCGCTGTGGCGTCCGGTGGTCCCGGCTGCTGATCGCGGCGACGGCGCTCTACGCCCACCGGCTGACCGGCAACCGGGACGTGGTGCTCGCCATGCCCGTCACGGCCCGCCGCGGCGCCGACCGCGACCTGACGGCGGTGCCGGGCACGATGTCCAACGTGGTGCCGCTGCGGCTGACGGTGCGACCGGACATGCCGTGGCGCGAGCTCGTCGCCCAGGCGGCGCGGGAGGTCGAGACGGCTGTCGCCCACGAGCGCTACCGCAGCGAGGACCTGCTGCGCGACCTCGGCGCCCCGGGCGGCATCGGGACGGCGTTCCCGCTGATCGTCAACATCATGGCCTTCAACTCCCGGCCGAGCTTCGCCGGGCACCCGGCCTCCGTGCACCACTTCGTGTCCGGGTCCACCACCGACCTCGCCGTCTGGGTCTTCGACTACCGCGACGGCAACCCGCCGCTGCTCCGGCTGCACGGCGCGCCGGAGGCGTACGGCCCCGACGAGCTCGTCGCCCACCGGCAGCGGCTGCTCGCGCTGCTGGACACCCTCGCGGAGTGCGACCAGGACGAGCCGGTGGGCCGGATCGAGCTGCTCACCGCCGAGGAGCGCCGCGAGCTTGCGGTGCTCGGTGCCGGACCGGTGGCGCCGGCCCCTGCCGCGAGCCTGCCGGAGCTGTTCCGGGAGCACGTGCGGGCGACCCCGGACCAGGTCGCGCTGGTCTGCGGCGACGTCTCGCTGACGTACGCGGAGCTGGACGCGCGGGCCAACCGGCTGGCGCACGCCCTGATCGCGCGGGGAGCGGGTCCGGAGCGGCTGGTGGCGGTGGCCCTGCCGCGCTCGGCGGAGCTCGTGGTGGCGATCCTCGCGGTGCTGAAGACCGGCGCCGCGTACGTCCCGGTGGACCCCGAGTACCCGACCGCCCGGATCGCCCACCTGCTCGACGACGCCCGGCCGGCCGTGCTGGTCACCGACGCCCGCAGCGAGGGGCGGCTGCCCGGGGCCGGGCCCGTCGACCGGCTGGTGCTCGACCACCCGGAGACGGCCGCCCTGGTGGCCGGCTGCCCGGCGGCCGACCCGGTGGTGGCCGTCGACCCGGGTCACCCGGCGTACGTCATCCACACCTCCGGCTCCACCGGACGGCCCAAGGGCGTGGTGGCGACCCACGGCGGCCTGCTCGACCTGGTCACCGACCTCCGGCAGGTGCAGTTCGCGCCGGTGCTGGAGCAGCGGCCGCGGCTGCGGGTGGCACTGACCACCTCGGTCTCCTTCGACGCCTCCTGGAACCAGCTGCTCGCCCTGTTCGGGGGCCACGAGCTGCACGTCCTGGAGCACGCGACCTGGACCGACCCGGACGCCTTCGTCGCCTACTCCGCGCGGTGCGGGCTGGACTACGTCGAGGCCACCCCGTCCTACCTCCAGGAGCTCGTCGCCCACGGGCTGTTGAGCGATCCCGAGCGGCGTCCGGCCCTGGTCGGTGCGGGCGGCGAGGCCGTCCCGGAGCGGCTCTGGGAGCAGCTGCGGGCGGCGGAGGGGGTGCGCTGCCTCAACCTCTACGGGCCGTCCGAGTGCACCGTCAACTCGGTGGTCGCGCCGGTGGGTCCGAGCCCGCGCCCGGTGATCGGCCGGCCCGTGACCAACGCCCGGCTGTACGTGCTCGACGGCGCCCTGCGGCCGGTGCCGCCCGGTGCGGCGGGTGAGCTGTACATCGCGGGTGCGGGGCTGGCCCGCGGCTACCTAAACCGGCCGGGGCTGACGTCGGGGCGGTTCGTGGCGGACCCGTTCGGGCCGTCCGGCACCAGGATGTACCGCACCGGGGACCAGGTGCGGTGGGACGCCGCCGGCGACCTGGAGTTCCTCGGCCGCACGGACGACCAGGTGAAGATCCGCGGCTTCCGGGTCGAGCTCGGCGAGATCGAGGCCGTCCTCGCCGAGCACCCGCAGGTCGCCCGGGCCGCCGTGCTGGTGCGCACCGAGGAGGAGCCCCGGCTGGTCGCCTACGCGGTGCCCGAGCCCGGCACCACCGTGACCGACACCGCCCTGCGCGACCACCTGCGGGACCGGCTGCCCCGGCACATGGTGCCGGCCGCGTACGTGCTGCTGGAGGCGCTGCCGCTGACCCCGAACGGCAAGCTCGACCGGCGGGCCCTCCCGGCGCCGGAGCGGCAGCCCGTCGCACCGGGCCGCGCTCCGCGCACCGCGACGGAGCACCTGCTCGTGGGGCTGTTCGCCGAGGTGCTCGGGGTGGCCGAGCCCGGATTGGACGACAGCTTCTTCGACCTCGGCGGGCACTCCCTGCTCGCCACCCGGCTGGTCGCCCGCGCCCGCTCGATCCTCGGTGTGGAGCTGCGGCTCGGCGACCTGTTCGACGCGCCGACGGTGGCGGACCTGGCGGCGGCCGTGGACGTCGCGGGCCGGGCGCGTCCGGCGCTGGGCCGGCGCGACCGTGCGGAGACCGTACCGCTGTCCTTCGCGCAGCAGCGGCTCTGGTTCCTGCACCGGATGGAGGGCCCGAGCGCCACCTACAACATCCCGCTGGCCCTGCGGCTGTCCGGCAGCCTGGACCAGCGGGCCCTGGAAGCCGCCCTGGCGGACCTGGTCGAGCGGCACGAGAGCCTGCGCACCGTCTTCCCGGTGGTCGACGGCGTGCCGTGCCAGCGGGTGCTGGACATCGACGCGGCACGGCCCCGGCTGCGGGTGACCGAGCTCGGTGAACGCGAGCTGCCGGAGCACCTGGCGCGGGCGGCCCGGTACGGGTTCGACCTCGCCGAGGAGCCGCCGCTGCACGCCGAACTCTTCCGGACGGCGGCCGAGCAGCACGTCCTGCTGCTCGTGGTGCACCACATCGCCGGTGACGGCTGGTCGGCCGGGCCGCTCTCGCGGGACCTGACGACCGCCTACGCGGCCCGCGCGGAGGGCGCGAAGCCGGAGTGGCCGCCGCTGCCCGTGCAGTACGCCGACTACGCCCTCTGGCAGCGGGAGCTGCTCGGCGACGGCACCGACCCGGACAGCCTGCTCAACAGCCAACTCGCCTACTGGCGGGAGCAGCTGGCGGACCTGCCGGAGCAGGTCGAGCTGCCGTTCGACCGGCCCCGGCCGGCGGCGATGTCCTACCGGGGCGCCCACCTGCCGGTGCGGATCGACGCCGAGCTGCACCGGGGCCTGCGGGCACTCGCCCACGACGGCGGGGCCAGCCTCTTCATGGTGCTCCAGGCCGGACTCGCCGCGCTGCTGGGCAAGCTCGGCGCCGGCACCGACGTCCCGATCGGCACCCCGATCGCCGGGCGCACCGACGAGGCCCTGGACGACCTGGTCGGCTTCTTCGTCAACACCCTGGTGCTGCGCACCGACCTCTCCGGCGACCCGTCGTTCACCGAACTGCTCGGCCGGGTCCGCGGCGACGCGCTGGCCGCGTACGCGCACCAGGACGTGCCGTTCGAGCACCTGGTGGAGGCGCTCAACCCGACCCGGACGCTGGCGCACCACCCGCTGTTCCAGACCATGCTTGCCCTGCAGAACGCGCCGCTCGGCACGTTCGACCTGCCCGGCCTGCGGGTGGCGACCGACCTGGTCCCCACCGGGACGGCCAAGTGCGACCTGACCTTCGTCCTGGCCGAACAGCCCGACGGTCTCTCGGGCGTCCTGGAGTACAGCACCGACCTGTTCGACGCGGCCACCGCCGCCGGGATCGTCGAACGGTGGCTGCGGCTGCTGCGCGCCGTGGTCGCCGACCCCGGCCGGCGGATCGGCCGGGTGGACGTGCTGTCTGCCGAGGAGCTCGACGCGCTGCTCCCGGCCCGTGCCGAGCAGGGCGAGGAGCGGACGGAGCGCGGCCTGACCGCGCTGTTCGAGCGGCAGGTGCGGGCGAACCCGGCCGCCGCCGCCCTGACGGACGGCGAAGTCACCCTGACCTACGGCGAGTTGAACGCCCGCGCGAACCGGCTCGCGCACGCCCTGATCGACCGGGGTGTGGGCCCCGAGCAGCTGGTGGCACTGGCTCTGCCGCGCTCGGCGGAGCTGGTCGTGGCGGTGCTCGCGGTGCTCAAGGCCGGCGCCGCCTACCTGCCCGTCGACCCGCGCTACCCGGCCGCCCGGATCGCCTACCTGCTCCGGGACGGCCGGCCCGCACTTCTGGTGACGACCGGCGCGACCGGCGAGCTGCCGGGCGCGGACGGCGTGGACCGGCTGCTGCTGGACACCGCGGACCTGGACGGACGGCCGGACACCGACCCGCAGGTCGCGGTCGATCCCGGTCAGGTGGCCTACGTCATCCACACCTCCGGCTCCACCGGCGACCCCAAGGGCGTCGTGGTCCCGCACCGGAACGTGGTGCGGTTGTTCCGGACCACGGAGGAGCTGTTCGGGTTCACCGCAGAGGACGTCTGGACGCTGTTCCACTCCTACGCCTTCGACTTCTCGGTGTGGGAGCTCTGGGGCGCGCTGCTGCACGGCGGCCGGCTGGTGGTCGTGGACCACGAGACCAGCCGCTCGCCCGGCCGGTTCCTGGAGCTCCTCGCCCGCGAGCGGGTGACGGTGCTCAACCAGACGCCCTCCGCCTTCTACCAGCTGATGCAGGCGGACCGGGAAGCCGGGCTCGAACTCGCCCTGCGCACCGTGGTGTTCGGCGGTGAGGCGCTGGAGCACGCCCGGCTCGCCGGCTGGTACGAGCGGCACGCGGAGGACTCACCGCGCCTGGTCAACATGTACGGCATCACCGAGACCACCGTGCACGTCACCCACGCCGCGCTCGACGGCTCCGGCAACGCCGCCGGCCAGATCGGCACGGCCCTGCCGGACCTGCGCACGTACGTGCTGGACGCCGACCTGCGCCCGGTCGCCCCGGGCGTCGCGGGCGAGCTGTACGTGGCGGGCCCGGGCCTCGCGCGCGGCTACCTGAACCGGCCCGGCCTGACCGCCGGGCGGTTCGTCGCCGACCCCTTCGGCCCGCCCGGCTCCCGGATGTACCGCAGCGGCGACGTCGTACGCCGGGAGGCCGGGGGAGGCGGCCTGCGCTACGTCGGCCGCGCCGACCAGCAGGTGAAGGTCCGCGGCTTCCGGATCGAGCTCGGCGAGATCGAGGCGGCGCTCGCCGCGCACCCCGGCGTCGCCCAGGTGGCCGTGCTGGCCCGGCGGGACCGCGCAGACGACACCCGGCTGGTCGCCTACCTGGTCCCGGCCGCCGGCGCCGCGCGGCACCCGGCCGACCTGCGCGGGCACCTGGCCGGGCGGCTGCCGGAGTACATGGTGCCGGCCGCGTTCGTCACCCTGGAGAGCCTGCCGCTGACCGCCAACGGCAAGCTGGACCACCGGGCCCTGCCCGCCCCCGACCTCGCCCCGGCGGCCACCGCCCGCGCGCCGCGCACCCCGCAGGAGCAGATCCTCTGCGAGCTGTTCGCCGAGGTCCTGGGCGTGGCGTCGGCCGGCGTCGAGGACGGGTTCTTCGACCTCGGCGGCCACTCGCTGCTGGCCACCCGCCTGGCCGCCCGGATCCGCGCGACGCTCGGCGTGGAGATGCCGCTGCGCACCCTGTTCGAGGCGCCGACCCCGGCCGGTCTGGCCGCCGCCCTGGTGGCGGCCGGACCGGCGCAGGCCGCCCTCGGACGGCGCGAGCGCCCCGAGGTGATCCCGCTGTCGTTCGCACAGCGGCGGCTCTGGTTCCTGCACCAGCTGGACGGCGCGAGCGCGAACTACCACATTTCCCTCGCCTGGCGGCTCTCCGGGGACCTGGACCGGCGGGCCCTGGAGACGGCCGTGGCGGACGTCGTGGCCCGGCACGAGAGCCTGCGCACCGTCTTCCCGGCGGTGGACGGCGTGCCGCACCAGCAGGTCCTGGACGTCGTGGCGGGCCGCCCGCGGCTGCACGTGAGCCGGACGACCGAGGCCGGGCTCCCGGGCGTGCTCGCGGCGGCGAAGGCCTGTCCGTTCGACCTGGCCGTCGATCTGCCGCTGCGCGTCGACCTGTTCGAGCTGGCGCCGGACGAGCACGTGTTCCAGCTGGTGCTCCACCACATCGCCGGTGACGGCTGGTCCCTGGGCCCGCTCGTCCAGGGCCTGACCGCCGCCTACGCGGCGCGCTGCCGCGGCGAGGAGCCGCAGTGGGCGGAGCTGCCGGTCCAGTACGCCGACTACACCCTGTGGCAGCACCGGCTGCTCGGCGACGCGGCCGACCGGGACAGCCTGCTCGCCGGCCAGGCGGCCTACTGGACGCGGCAGCTGGCGGACCTTCCGGAGCGGATCCAGTTGCCCGCCGACCGGGCCCGCCCGGCGGTTGCCTCGCACCGGGGCGGACTCGTGCGCGCCGGGCTGGACGCCGAGCTGCACCGCGGTCTGCGCGAGCTCGCCCGCACCCACGGGACCAGTCTGTTCATGGTGCTCCAGGCAGGGCTCGCGGCGCTGCTGAGCAAGCTCGGCGCGGGCGACGACATCCCCGTCGGCAGCCCGGTCGCCGGCCGGACCGACCAGGCGTTGGACGACCTGGTGGGCTACTTCGTCAACACCCTGGTGTTCCGGACCGACACCTCGGGCGATCCGACGTTCGCCGAGCTGCTGGGCCGGGTCCGGGAGACCGCGCTGGCCGGGTACGCCCACCAGGACCTGCCGTTCGAGTACCTGGTCGAGGCCCTCAACCCGGTGCGGTCGCTGGCGCACCACCCGCTGTTCCAGGTCATGCTGGTGCTGCAGAACACGCCCCGGGCCGACTTCGCGCCACCCGGGCTGCGCGTCGGCGACGTGCCGTCGACGACGACCACCGCCAAGCTCGACCTGATCTTCACGATGTCCGAGCGGCACGCGCAGGACGGCGCCCCGGAGGGGATCGACGCCTTCGTCGAGTACACCGGTGACCTGTACGAGCCGGCCACCGTCGAGACGATGATCGGGCGCTGGGAGCGGCTGCTCCGCGCCGTGGTCGCCGACCCGCAGCGGCGGCTCAGCCGACTCGGCCTGCTCGGCGCCGCGGAACTCGACGAGCTGGCGGCGCTGGGCACCGGCCCGGCGGCCCGGGCCTTCACCGCGAGCCTGCCGGAGGTGTTCCGGGCCCAGGTGCGGGCGACTCCGGAGTCCGTCGCGGTGGTGGGGCCGGACGCGTCGCTGACGTACACGGAGCTGGACGGGCGGGCCAACCGGTTGGCGCGCGCGCTGATCGCGCGGGGTGCAGGGCCGGAGCGGCTGGTCGCGGTGGCCCTGCCGCGCTCGGCCGAGCTGGTGGTGGCGATCCTCGCGGTGCTGAAGACCGGTGCGGCGTACGTCCCGGTCGATCCGGAGTACCCGGCCGCGCGGATCGGCTACATGCTCGACGACGCCCGGCCGGTCCTCGGCGTGACCGACGCCCGCACCCGGGACCGGCTGCCGGACGGCCCGGCCGGGTGGCTGGTGGCCGACGACCCGGAGACGGCCGCGCTGGTGGCGGGCTGCCCCGTGACGGACCCGGCGGTGGCCGTCGCTCCGGACCACCCGGCCTACGTCATCTACACCTCGGGCTCCACCGGGCGGCCCAAGGGCGTGGTGGCGACGCACGGCGGCCTGGCCAACCTGTTCGCCAACCAGTGTCCGCTGATGTTCCGGACGGGGGAGCGGGTGCGGATGGGGCTGACCACGTCCGTGTCGTTCGACGCCTCCTGCGACCAGCTGCTCGGCGTGTACGCCGGCCACGAGCTGCACGTCCTGGACGAGGCGACCTGGTCCGACCCGGACGCATTCGTCGAGTACGCCGCCCGGGTCGGGCTGGACCTCGTCGGCGGCACCCCGTCCTACCTGCAAGTCCTCGTCGCACACGGCCTGTTGGACCACCCGAGGTGGCGTCCGTCGCTGGTCGGGCTGGGCGGGGAGGCCGTTCCGGAACAGCTGTGGGAGCGGCTGCGGGCAGCCGACGGGCTGGTCTCCCTGAACTACTACGGGCCGTCCGAGTGCACGGTGGACTCGGTCTTCGCGCCGCTGGAGTCCAGCCCGCGCCCGGTGATCGGCCGGCCGCTCGGGGGTGTCCGGCTGTACGTGCTCGACGCCGCGCTGCAGCCGGTGCCCGCCGGTGTGTCGGGTGAGCTGTACATCGCGGGCGCGGGCCTGGCGCGCGGCTACCTGAACCGGCCGGGTCTGACCGCCGGGCGGTTCGTCGCGGACCCGTTCGGGCCGGGCGGATCCAGGATGTACCGCACCGGTGACCTGGTGCGCTGGGACGCGTCCGGCAACCTGGAGTTCCTCGGCCGCCTCGACGACCAGGTCAAGGTCCGGGGATACCGGATCGAGCTCGGCGAGATCGAGGCGGCACTGGCGGAGCACCCGCACGTCGCGCGGGCCGCCGTGATCGTCCGGAAGGACCGGGCGGAGGACACGCGGCTGGTCGCCTACCTGGTGCCCGCCACCGGGGCGGAGCTCCGGCCGGAGGACCTGCGGACGCACCTGCGCGACCGGCTGCCGGACTACATGGTGCCCGCCGCGTTCGTCCCCCTCGACGTCCTGCCGCTGAACGCCAGCGGCAAGCTCGACCGGCGCGCCCTGCCCGAGCCCGAGTCCACCGCGACGCGCACCGGCCGGGCACCGCACACGCCCCAGGAGCAGGTGCTGGCCGGGCTGTTCGAAGAGGTCCTGGGCGTGCCCCGGGTCGGGGTCGACGACGACTTCTTCGACCTGGGCGGGCACTCCCTGCTGGCCACCCGCCTGGTGGCCCGGGTCCGGACGACCCTCGGCGTGGAGCTGGCGCTGCACACCCTGTTCCGCAACCCGACCGTGGCCGGTCTGGCCGCCGGCCTGGGCGGCGCCGGCCGGGCCCGGCCCGCCCTCGGGCGGGCGGAGCGGCCCGAGGGCGGCGGGAAGGTACCGCTGTCGGCCGCACAACGGCGGCTCTGGTTCCTGCGCCAGCTGGAGGACGCCGACTCGGTCTACAACATGCCGCTCGCGTGGCGGCTCTTCGGACCGCTGGACCTGGCGGCCCTTGAAGCGGCGCTCGGCGACATCGTCGACCGGCACGAAACCCTGCGCACGGTCTTCCCTGCCGCGGACGGCGTGCCCCACCAGCAGGTGCTGCCCGCCGGGGAGGTGCGCCCGCGGCTGTCGGTCACCCCGGCCGACGAGGCGGCCCTGCCGGCACTGCTGACCGGCGCCGCTGCGGGCGGCTTCGACCTCGCGGCCGAACCGCCGCTGCGCGCCGAGGTGTTCGAGCTGTCGCCGGACGAGCACGTGCTGCTCCTGGTGATGCACCACATCGCCGGTGACGGCTGGTCGCTCGGCCCGCTGGCCGCCGACCTGGCCACCGCGTACGCGGCGCGCCGCCGGCACGAGGCACCGCAGTGGGCGCCGCTGCCGGTGCAGTACGCCGACTACACCCTCTGGCACGACCGCCTGCTCGGGGACCCGGCCGACCCCGAGAGCCTGTTCGCCCGGCAGACGGCCTACTGGACGGAGCGGCTGGCCGGCCTGCCCGAGCAGATCCGGCTGCCCGCCGACCGGACCCGCCCGGCGGCCACCTCCCACCGCGGCGGCCACCTCGCGATCGAACTGGACGCGGAACTGCACGGCGGGCTGGTCCGGCTGGGCCGGGAGCACGGCGCCAGTGTGTACATGGTGCTGCAGGCCGCCCTGGCGTCGCTGCTGGACAAGCTGGGCGCGGGCACGGACATCCCGGTCGGCAGCCTGATCGCCGGCCGGACCGACCAGGCACTGGACGACCTCGTCGGGTTCTTCGTCAACACCCTGGTGCTCCGCACGGACACCAGCGGCGATCCGACCTTCGCCGAGCTGCTGGTCCGGGTCCGGGAGGGCGCGCTCGGCGCGTACGCGCACCAGGACCTGCCGTTCGAGCAGGTCGTGGAGGCCGTCAACCCGTCCCGGTCGCTGGCCCGCCAGCCGATGTTCCAGGTGCTGCTCGCGCTGCAGAACGTGCCCCGCACCGAGTTCGCGCTGAGCGGTCTGCGCGCCGAGATCGTCCTGCCGCGGACGCCGACGGCGATGTTCGACCTCGGCTTCCACCTGCTGGAGCGGGGCGGCACGGGCGGGCCGGCCGAGGGCATTGTCGGGCGGGTCGAGTACAGCACCGACCTGTTCGACCCCGCCACGGTGGAGGCGCTGGTCGCCCGGTGGCTGCGGCTGCTGGCGGCCGTGGTCGCCGAGCCGGACCGGCCGCTCAGCCGGATCGACGTCCTCACCGCCGAGGAGCGGCACGAGCTGCTGGTCGCGCGCAACGACACGGCCTGCCCGGCGCCCGCCGCCACGCTGCCGGCGCTGTTCGAGGCGCAGGTCCGGGCGACCCCGCAGGCTCCGGCGGTGGTCCTCGACGACGCCACGCTGTCCTACCGGGAGCTGAACCGCCGGGCCAACCGCCTGGCACACGCGCTGATCGCGTGCGGGGTGGGGCCGGAGCAGGTCGTCGCCCTGCGGCTGCCGCGCTCGGCCGAGCTGGTGGTCGCCGTGCTCGCGGTGCTCAAGACGGGCGCGGCGTACCTGCCGATCGACCCCGACTACCCGGCCGCCCGCATCGCGTACATGATCGAGGACGCGCGGCCGGCCGTCGTGCTCGACGACCTCGCGGCCGTCACCCCGTCCGGCGAGCACCCGGAGACCGATCCGGCCGTCCCCGTCGACTCCCGGCACCCGGCCTACGTCATCTACACCTCGGGCTCCACCGGCCGGCCCAAGGCCGTGGTGATGCCCGCCGCCGGGCTGCTGAACCTGCTGGCATGGCACCACGAGGCCGTGGGCGGCGAACCCGGCACGCGAACCGCCCAGTTCACCGCGATCAGCTTCGACGTCTCGGTGCAGGAGCTGCTCTCCGCGCTGCTCTACGGCAAGACCCTGGTGGTGCCGACCGAGGAGCAGCGCCGCAGCGCCGAGCTGTTCGCGCACTGGCTCGACCGCCACCAGGTCGGCGAGCTGTTCGCCCCCAACCTGGTGGTCGAGGCGCTGGCCGAGGCCGCCGAGGAGGCCGGGCTGGAGCTGCCACACCTGCGGCTGGTCGCCCAGGCCGGCGAGGCGATGCGCCTCGGCGGTGCGGTGCGCCGCTTCCAGGCTGGCCGACCGGGACGGGTGCTCCACAACCACTACGGGCCCGCCGAGACCCACGTGATCACCGCCTACCCGCTGCCGGCCGACCCCGCCGACTGCCCGCTGCCGGTGCCGATCGGCCGTCCGATCGCCAACTGCCGGGTGTACGTGCTGGATCCGGCCCTGCGGCCGGTCGCCCCGGGCGTGACGGGCGAGCTGTACCTGGCCGGGGCGGGGCTCGCCCGCGGCTATCTGAACCGGCCGGGGCTCACCGCCGGGCGCTTCGTCGCCGACCCGTACGGGCCGGCGGGGTCGCTGATGTACCGCACCGGTGACCTGGTCCGCTGGCGGGCCGACGGAGAGCTGGAGTTCGGCGGCCGGATCGACCACCAGGTGAAGGTCCGCGGCTTCCGGATCGAACCGGGCGAGATCGAGGCCGAGCTGACCGCGCACCCGGGCGTCGCCCGGGTCGCGGTGCTCGCCCGCGAGAACCGGATCGTCGCGTACGTGGTGCCCGCTCCCCGCGAGCCCGCCACCACGGCGGCGCTGGCGGCCTACCTGCGCGACCGGGTGCCGGACCACCTGGTGCCGTCCGCGTTCGTGCTGCTCGACGCGCTGCCGCTGACGCCGAACGGCAAGCTGGACCGGGCCGCGCTGCCCGCGCCCGACCCGGTGGCCGCCACGGCGGCGGGCCGGGCGCCGCGCACGCCGCAGGAGCAGATCCTCTGCGAGCTGTTCGCCGAGGTGCTGGGCGCGCCGCGGGTCGGGGTCGACGACGACTTCTTCGACCTGGGCGGCCACTCCCTCCTCGCCACCCGGCTGGTCTCGCGGGTCCGGGCGACCCTCGGCGTCGAGCTGGAGCTGCGCAGCCTGTTCCGGACCCCGACACCCGCCGGGCTGGCGGCCGGGCTGCACGACGCCGGCGCTGCGCGACAGGCCCTGGTGCCCCGGCCCCGCCGCGATCCGATGCCGCTGTCCTTCGCCCAGCGCCGGCTCTGGTTCCTCCAGCAGTTCGGGGCGCCGAGCGCCACCTACCACATGCCGCTGGCCCTGCGGCTGTCCGGCGACCTCGACCGGTCGGCCCTGAACGCCGCGCTGGCGGACGTGGTGGCCCGGCACGAGACCCTGCGCACGGTCTTCCCGCACACCGCCGGCATTCCGTACCAGCGGGTGCTGGACGCCGCCGAGGCCGCCGTCCCGCTGACCGTGCGCGCGGCCGGCGAGGCGGAGCTTCCCCTCCTGCTCCGCGAGGCGGCGGTGCGCGGCTTCGACCTCACCTCGGAGGTACCGCTGCGGGCGGAGCTGTTCGCGGTGGCGCCGGACGAGCACGTGCTGCTGCTGGTGATGCACCACATCGTGGGGGACGGCTGGTCCATGGGCCCGCTGGCCCGTGACCTTGCCACCGCCTACACCACCCGGCACGGTGGCGCGGCGCCGGCCTGGCCGCCGCTACCGGTGACGTACGGCGACTACACCCTATGGCAGCACGAGATCCTGGGTGACGAGCAGGACGCCGACAGCGTCTTCGCCCGCCAGGTCGCCCACTGGACGGAGGCGCTGGCGGGACTGCCCGAGCAGCTGCAGCTGCCCACCGACCGGCCGCGCCCGGCCACCATGTCGTACGGCGGCGACCTGCTGGAACTCCGGATCGACGCCGAACTGCACACCGCGCTGGTGGGGTTGGCGCGACGCTCGGGTGCGACCCTGTTCATGGTGCTGCAGGCCGCACTCGCCGCGTTGTACACGCGCTTGGGCGCGGGTACGGACATCCCGATCGGGAGCCCGATCGCGGGGCGTACCGACGAGGCGCTGGACGAGCTGGTCGGCTTCTTCATCAACACGCTGGTGCTGCGCACCGACACGAGCGGTGATCCGACCTTTGCCGAGCTGCTGGGGCGGGTACGGGAGACGGCGCTGTCCGCGTACGCGCACCAGGACGTGCCGTTCGAGCACCTGGTGGAGGCGCTGAACCCGTCCCGCTCGCTCTCCCACCACCCGCTGTTCCAGACCGGGCTGGTCGTGCAGAACGCGCCGGGCGGTGACTTCGAGCTGCCGGGTCTCCTGGTCTCCGGGGTGGCCGTGCTCACCGGGACCGCGCGGCTCGACCTGACCTTCGGCTTCGCCGAGGAGTACGGGCCGGACGGTGCGCCGGCCGGGCTCGGCGGTGCGGTCGAGTACAGCACCGACCTGTTCGAGCGCTCGACGGTCGAGGCCCTGGCCGCCCGGTGGACCAGGCTGCTGGCGGCGGTCGCCGCCGCCCCGGACCTGCCGATCGGCGGGATCGACCTGCTGTCCGCCGAGGAGCGGCGCGCGCTGCTGCCCGCCGTCGACGGCGCGGCGGCCGCGGTGAGCCTGCCGGAGCTGTTCGCGGCGCAGGTGGCGGCCACACCGGATGCGGTGGCGCTGGTGTGCGGCGATGCCGAGCTGACCTATCGGCAGGTGGACGCCCGGGCGAACCGGTTCGCGCATGCGCTGATCGCCCGGGGCGTCGGCCCGGAGCGGGTCGTGGCGGTGGCGCTGCCACGGTCGGTGGAGTCGGTGGTGGCCGTCCTCGGTGTGCTGAAGGCCGGGGCGGCGTACCTGCCGGTGGATCCGGCGTACCCGGCCGCCCGGATCGCGTTCATGCTGGACGACGCCCGTCCGGTGCTGCTGGTCGACGACCCCGCGACGGTGGTCGGGGGTGACTGGCCGGACACCGCTCCGGAGGTCGCCCTCGATGCCCGGCACCCGGCCTACGTGATCTACACCTCGGGTTCGACCGGCCGCCCCAAGGGCGTCGTGGTGAGCCACGCCGGCGTCTCGGGCCTGGTGGCGGCGCAGGTCGAACGGCTCGGCGTGGCGCCGGGCAGCCGGGTGCTGCAGTTCGCCTCGCCCAGCTTCGACGCGTCCTTCTGGGACCTGTGCAGCGCCCTGCTCACCGGTGCCGCCCTCGTCCTGGCGCCGGCCGAGGCCCCGCTGGACGCCCTGACGGACCACCGGCTCGACGTCACCCACGTCACCCTGCCGCCCTCGGCCCTGGCCGCCGTCGCGGAGGGTTCGGTGGTCGCGTCGACGCTGGTGGTGGCGGGTGAGGCCTGCCCGCCCGAGCTGGTGGCGCGCTGGGCGCCCGGGCGCCGGATGATCAACGCGTACGGTCCGACCGAGACCACGGTGTGCGCGACGATGAGCGACCCGCTGTCGCCCGGTTCGGGCGTGCCGCCGATCGGCCGGCCGGTCGCGGGCTTCCGCGCCTACGTGCTGGACGGGCGGCTCCAGCCGGTGCCGCCGGGCGTGGCGGGAGAGCTGTACGTCGCCGGCCCCGGGCTGGCGCGCGGCTACCTGAACCGGCCCGGCCCGACCGCCGGGCGGTTCCTCGCCTGCCCGTTCGGCCCGGCGGGCGCCAGGATGTACCGCACCGGCGACCTGGTGCGTTTCCGTACCGACGGCGAGCTGGAGTACGTCGGCCGCGCCGACGACCAGGTGAAGGTGCGCGGTTTCCGCGTCGAACTCGGCGAGGTCGAGGCCGCCCTGGCCGGGCATCCCGCCGTCGCCCGGGCAGCCGTCCTGGCCCAGGACGACCGGCTGATCGGCTATGTGGCGGCCCGTCCCGGTACCGCACCCCGCCCCGCGGAGCTGGCGGCGCACCTGCGCGACCGGCTGCCCGACTACCTGGTGCCGGCCGTGTTCACGGTGCTGGACGCGCTGCCGCTGACGCCGAACGGGAAGCTGGACCGGGCTGCGCTGCCCGCTCCCGACCTCGGCTCGGCCGCGGCCGGCCGGGCGCCGCGCACGCCGCAGGAGCAGATCCTGTGCGAGCTGTTCGCCGAGGTCCTCGGTGTGTCCGGGGTCGGGGTCGACGACGACTTCTTCGACCTGGGCGGGCACTCCCTGCTCGCCACCCGGCTGGCCGCGCGGGTGCGTTCGGTGCTCGGCGTGGAGCTGGGGCTGCGCGTGCTGTTCCAGGCGCCCACCGTGGCGGGCCTGGCCGGGGTGCTGGGCGGGGCGGGCCACGCCCGCCCGGCGCTGACCGTGCACGAGCGGCCGGACCCGGTGCCGCTGTCCTTCGCCCAGCGCCGGCTCTGGTTCCTGCACCGCATGGACGGCAGCGCCGCGACGTACCACATCCCGTTGGCGCTCCAGCTGACCGGGACGCTCGACCGGGCTGCGCTGGACGCGGCGCTGGCCGACGTGGTGGCCCGGCACGAGAGCCTGCGGACGGTGTTCCCGGAGGCCGACGGCGTCCCGTGCCAGCGCGTGCTGGACCCGGCCGCGGCCCGGCCCCGGGCGCAGCTGACCGAGGTGGCGCAGCCCGAACTGTTCGACCGGCTCGCCGAGTTCGCCCGGCAGCCCTTCGACCTGGCGGTGGAACCCCCGCTGCGGGCCGGGCTGTTCGCGCTCGCTCCGGACGAGCACGTGCTGCTGCTGGTCATGCACCACATCGCCGGTGACGGCTGGTCCACCGGCCCGCTGGCCCGCGACCTCGCCGAGGCGTACGCCGCCCGATGCGAGGGCCGCGCGTCGAACCGGCCGGCCCTGCCGGTGCAGTACGCCGACTACACGCTCTGGCAGCGCGAACTGCTCGGCGACGCCGGCGACCCGCAGAGCAGGTTCGCCGAGCAACTCGACTACTGGAAGCTCCGGCTGTCCGACCTGCCGGAGCTGATCCAGCTGCCGGTCGACCGGCCCCGCCCGGCCGTCCCCGGTTGGCACGGGGACCACGTCGGCCTGGAATTGAGCCCCGAACTGCACGCCGCACTGACGGAGTTGGCCCGGCGCACCGGGACGAGCCTGTTCATGGTGCTGCAGGCGGCCCTGGCGGCGCTGTACACGCGCTTGGGCGCGGGGACGGACATCCCGATCGGGAGTCCGATCGCGGGGCGTACCGACGAGGCGCTGGACGAGCTGGTCGGCTTCTTCGTGAACACGCTGGTGCTGCGCACCGACACGAGCGGTGACCCGAGCTTTGCCGAGCTGCTGGGGCGGGTGCGGGAGACGGCGCTGTCGGCGTACGCGCACCAGGACGTGCCGTTCGAGCATCTGGTGGAGGTGCTGAACCCGTCCCGCTCGCTCTCCCACCACCCGTTGTTCCAGACGATCCTGGCCGTGCAGAACGCGCCGATGGGCCGGTTCTCGCTGCCCGGGCTGGACGTCACCACCTACGCGGTGGCCACCGGGACGGCCAAGTTCGACCTCGGGGTGAGCCTGGTCGAGCAGTTCGGTCCGGACGGGAGCCCGGCCGGGATCGTCGGCGCGGTGGAGTACGCCACCGACCTGTTCGACCGCTCGACGGTCGCCGCCCTGACCCGGCGCTGGACCCTCCTGCTGGAGGCCGTCACCGCCGACCCGGAGCAGCCGATCGGCGGGATCGACCTGCTCGACGCCGACGAGCGGCACCACCTGCTGGAGCGGGGCAACGCGACCGCCCGCGAGGTGGGCGCCGTCCCGGTGCCGCAGGCCTTCGCCGCCCAGGTGGCGGCGACGCCGGACGCGGTCGCGCTCGTCCGCGACGGCGTCGAATTGACGTACCGTCAATTGAACGCCCGGGCCAACCGCTTCGCTCATGCGCTGATCGCCCGGGGGGTTGGGTCGGAGCAGCTGGTGGCGGTGGCCCTGCCGCGGTCGGTGGAGTCGGTGGTGGCCGTCCTCGGCGTCCTGAAAGCCGGGGCCGCGTACCTGCCCGTGGATCCGGCCTACCCTGCCGCCCGGATCGCGTTCATGCTCGACGATGCCCGTCCGGCGGTCGTGGTCGACGACCCGGCGACGGTGGCCGACGTCGCGCAGTGGCCCGAGACCGATCCGGAGGTCGCCCTCGACGTCCGGCAGCCGGCCTACGTGATCTACACCTCGGGCTCGACCGGCCGCCCCAAGGGCGTCGTGGTCGCCCACGGCGGCGTTGCGAGCCTGGTGGCCGCCCAGATCGAGCGGTTCGCGATCGAGCCCGGCAGCCGGGTGCTCCAGTTCGCCTCGCCCAGCTTCGACGCCTCGGTGTCGGAGATCTTCACCGCCCTGCTCCGCGGCGCGGCGCTGGTGCTGCCGTCCGCGGGCGAGCCGGTCGCCGCACTGACCGACCCGGCCCTCGCAGTCACCCATGCGACCGTGCCCCCGTCCCTCCTGGCCGCCCTGCCGGAGGGCTCGGTGACCGTGTCGGTGCTGGTGGTGGCGGGTGAGGCCTGCCCGCCCGAGCTGGTGACACGCTGGGCGCCGGGCCGGCGGATGATCAACGCGTACGGTCCGACCGAGACCACGGTGTGCGCGACGATGAGCGACCCGCTCGCCCCCGGCTCGGGCGTGCCGCCGATCGGCCGGCCGATCACCAACGCCCGGGTCTACGTGCTGGACGAGCGGCTGCGGCCGGTACCGCCCGGCGTGCCGGGGGAGCTGTACGTGGCCGGCGCGGGTCTCGCGCGCGGTTACCTGAACCGGCCGGGCCTGACCGCCGGATGCTTCGTCGCCTGCCCGTTCGATCCCCCGGGCGCCCGGATGTACCGCACCGGCGACGTGGTCCGCTTCCGTGCCGACGGCCAGCTGGAGTACGTCGGCCGCGCCGACGACCAGGTGAAGGTGCGCGGCTTCCGCGTCGAGCCCGGTGAGGTGGAGGCCGCCCTGGCCGAGCACCCCGCCGTCGCCCGGGCCGCCGTCCTCGCCCAGGACGACCGGCTGATCGGTTACGTCGTCCCGCGCCAGGACACCGGGCGGGACGACGGACTCGAAACCGACCACGTCGGCGAGTGGCGGGACATCTACGACGCCCTGCCCATCGCCCCCGGGGAGAGCGCCTTCGGCCAGAACTTCGTCGGCTGGAACAGCAGTTACGACGCCGGCCCGATCCCGGTCGAGCAGATGCGGGAATGGCGGGACGCCACCGTGGCCCGCATCCTGGCCCTGCGCCCGCGCCGGGTGCTGGAGGTCGGCGTCGGCACCGGTCTGCTGCTCTCGCAGATCGCCCCGCACTGCGAGGCCTACTGGGCGACCGACTTCTCCGCCACCGCGATCGACGCGCTCGCCGCCCAGGTCGCGAGCCGACCGGACCTGGCCGACCGCGTCGTCCTGCAGACCCGCCCGGCGCACGACACCGACGGGCTGCCGACCGGGACGTTCGACACCGTCGTGATCAACTCGGTGGTGCAGTACTTCCCGTCCGCCGACTACCTCGCCGACGTGATCGGCAAGCTGATGCGGCTGCTCGCCCCCGGCGGCGCGCTCTTCATCGGCGACGTCCGCAACCTGCGACTGCTGCGCCCGCTGGCCACGGCCGTCCAGCTGCACCGGACCGGTGACGGCGGCGACCTCGCGGCGGTGCGCAGCGCGGTCGAGCAGGCCATCAGGGTGGAGAAGGAGCTCCTGGTCGACCCGGACTTCTTCACCGCCCTGCGGGAGAGCGGCACGGACATCGGTGCGGTGGCCGTGGAGGTCAAGCGCGGCCGCCACCACAACGAGCTGACCCGCTACCGCTACGACGTGACGCTGCGCCGGCAGCCCGCCGTACCGGCCCGGCCGACGGACCTGGCCTGGGGCCGGGACGTCGCCGGCCTCACGGAGCTGCGCCAACTGCTCGGGCGGCCCGGCACCGGACCGGTGCGCCTCACCGGCGTCCCGAACCGTCGCGTCGCACGCGAGGCCGAGCTGGCCCGGGCGGTGCGGAACGGGGACGGCACGCTCGCCGGGCTGCTGGAGCGGCTGCACGGCCCGGACGACGGCGGCCTGCCCGATCCGGAGGACTTCCACACACTCGGCGGGGAGCTCGGCCGCCGGGTGGACGTCACCTGGTCGGCCGACGCGCCCGAAGCCCTCGACGTGCTCCTCACCGAGGGACCGGCGGACGCCCCCGTCGAGGCCTACCGCCCCGTACGGCCGGCCGGCACCGCACTGTCGGCGCTGACCAACCGGCCGACCGGCAGCCGGGGCACCGGCGCCCTGATCGGCGAACTCCGCGACTGGCTGCGCGGCCGGCTGCCGGACTACCTGGTCCCCTCGGCGTTCATGGCGCTGGACGCGCTGCCGCTGACCCCCAGCGGCAAGCTCGACCGCCGTTCCCTGCCCGCTCCCGACCTCGGCTCGGCCGGGGCCGGGCGGGCGCCGCGCACCCCGCAGGAGCAGCTCCTCGCCGAGCTGTTCGCCGAGGTGCTCGGGCTGGCACAGGTCGGGGTCGAGGACAGCTTCTTCGACCTGGGCGGTCACTCCCTGCTGGCGACCCGCCTGGCCTCCCGGGTCCGGGCCACCCTCGGCGCCGAGCTGGAGGTCCGGACGCTCTTCGAGACCCCGACCGTGGCCGGCCTGGCGGCCCGCCTGGACGGCTCCGGAACGGCGCGGCCGGCGCTGGCCGCCCGGCCCCGCCCGGACCGGGTGCCGCTGTCCTTCGCCCAGCGCCGCCTCTGGTTCCTGCACCGGATGGAGGGGCCGAGCGCCACCTACAACATGCCGCTCGCGCTGAGCCTGACCGGCGGCCTCGACCGCCCGGCCCTGCACGCCGCGCTGGCGGACGTGGTGGCCCGGCACGAGATCCTGCGGACGGTCCTGCGCGAGGCGGACGGTGTGCCGTACCAGGCCGTGCTGAGCACCGAGGAGGCGCGCCCGGCGCTGCCGGTGGTCGAGCTCGACGAGAGCCGGCTGGCCGCCCGGCTGGCGGACGCGGCCCGGATCGGCTTCGACCTGGCGGCGGAGGCGCCGGTCCGGGCGGAGCTGTTCGCGCTCGCCCCGGACCGGCACGTGCTGCTGGTCGTGGTGCACCACATCGCCGCCGACGGGTGGTCGATGGGCCCGCTCGCCGGCGACCTGGCCGCAGCCTACGCGGCGCGCTGCCGGGGCGAGGAGCCGCAGTGGTTCCCGCTGCCGGTGCAGTACGCCGACTACACGCTGTGGCAGCGCGACCTGCTCGGCGACTCCGCCGACCCGGACTCCCTGTTCGCCCGCCAACTGGCCTACTGGAAGGACGAGCTGGCGGGGTTGCCGCAGCAGCTCCAGCTGCCCGCCGACCGGCCCCGGCCGCCGGTGGCCTCCCAGCTCGGCGACCGGGTCGTGGTCCGGCTGGACGCCGAACTGCACCGGGCCATGAGGGACTTGGCGGCCGCGCGCGGCGCCAGCATGTTCATGGTGCTCCAGGCCGGCCTCGCCGCGCTGCTCACCCGGCTCGGCGCCGGTACGGACATCCCGATCGGGAGCCCGATCGCCGGCCGCACCGACCAGGCGCTGGACGATCTCGTCGGCTTCTTCGTCAACACCCTGGTGCTGCGCACCGACACGGGCGGCGACCCCGGATTCGCCGAACTGCTCGGCCGGGTCCGGCAGAAGGCGCTCACCGCGTACGACCACCAGGACGTGCCGTTCGAGTACCTGGTCGAGGTGGTCAACCCGGTGCGGTCGCTGGCGCACCACCCGCTGTTCCAGGTGATGCTGGCCCTGCAGAACGCGCCGCTGGGCGAGTTCGCACTGCCGGGGCTGGAGACCGGCCACCTGGAGGCGCCGACCGGCACCTCCAGGGTCGACCTGACCTTCAGCCTGGCCGAGCAGTTCCGCCCGGACGGCAGCCCCGACGGCCTGGTCGGTGCGGTGGAGTACGCCACCGACCTGTTCGACGCGAGCACCGTGGAGCTGCTGTTCGACCGATTGGCCCGGTTGCTGCGCGCGGCGGTCGCCGACCCGGACCGGCCGGTCGGCCGGATCGACATCATGTCCGGCGCGGAACGCCACCGGCTGCTGTACGAGGTCAACGACACCGCCGCCGAGCTGCCCGGGGCCGCGGTGCCGGAGCTGTTCGCCCGCCGGGTGCGGGCCACCCCGGACGCGGTGGCCGTCGTGGCGGGCGGCGCCGAGCTGACCTACCGGGAGCTCGACGAGCGGTCCAACCGGCTCGCGCGGGCGCTGATCCGTCGGGGCGTGCGGCCGGAGACACCGGTCGCGGTGCTGATGGACCGCTCGGTGCAGCTGGTCGTGGCGATCCTGGCGATCGTCAAGGCGGGTGGCGCCTACGTACCGCTCGACGCGCGCTTCCCGTCCTCCCGGATCGAGCTGATCCTGCGGGAGAGCGGGGCCGCCCTGGTGCTCACCGAGGAGGTGCTGGCCGAGCTGCTGCAGTCCGAGCCGGACCCGGCCGCCGTCGACGTCCCGTGCGACCCGCGGCAGCTGGCGTACATCATGTACACCTCCGGCTCGACCGGGCGGCCGAAGGGCGTGGCCGTCACCCACCGCGACGTGGTCGGCCACGCGCTGACCCCCGAATGGCGCGGCGGCGGACACGAGCGGGTGCTGATGCACTCCCCGACGGCCTTCGACCTCTCCACCTACGAGCTGTGGGTGCCGCTGCTCAGCGGCGGCCGGATCGTGGTCGCACCGCCCGAGCAGCTCGACCTCGACCTGCTCCAGCACACGATCACCACGCACGGGGTGACCGGACTCTGGCTCACCGCCGGACTCTTCCGGCTGGTCGCCGAGGAGCGCCCCGGCCTGCTCGCCGGGGTGCGCGAGGTGTGGACCGGCGGCGACGTGGTCTCCCCGGCCGCCGCCGCCCGGGTGCGGGCGGCGTGCCCCGGCATCGAGGTGGTCAACGGCTATGGGCCCACCGAGGCCACCACCCTGGCCACCTGCCACCCGGTGCACACCCTCCCCGAGGACGCCGCGACCGTGCCGATCGGCGGGCCGATGGCGAACATGCGCGCCTACGTGCTGGACGACCGGCTGCGGCCGGTGCCGACCGGCCTGGTCGGCGAGCTGTACCTCGCCGGGGTGGGCGTGGCCCGCGGCTACCACGGCCGGCCCGGCCTGACGGCGGAGCGGTTCCTCGCCGACCCGTACGGGCCCGCCGGGAGCCGGATGTACCGCACCGGGGACCTCGCGTGGTGGCAGGCCGGGGGAGGCGTGCTGGAGTTCGCCGGACGCGCCGACCACCAGGTCAAGCTGCGCGGCCTGCGGATCGAGCCGGGGGAGATCGAGGCGATCCTGGCGGGCTGCCCGGGTGTCGCCCAGGCGGCCGTGGTCGCCCGCGAGGATCGGCCGGGCGACAAGCGGCTGGTCGCCTACCTGGTGCCCGCCCCCGAGGGCGCGCCCGAGCCGGGCGCGCTGTCCGGCCGGCTGCGCCGCGAACTGCCCGACTACATGGTGCCGGCGGCGTTCGTCACCGTGGACGCCCTGCCGTTGACCGCCAACGGCAAGCTCGACCGGGCCGCCCTGCCCGCCCCCGCGTACGGCGCGTCGGACGCCGGGCGCGGCCCCCGGACGCCGCAGGAGCAGTTGCTGTGCGGCCTGTTCGCCGAGGTCCTCGGCCGGGAGCAGGTCTGCATCGACGACAACTTCTTCGACCTGGGCGGGCACTCGCTGCTGGCCGCCCGGCTGGCCTCCCGGGTCCGCGAGACGCTCGGCCTGGAGCTGGGACTGCGCATGCTGTTCGAGGCGCCGACCGTGGCCGGGCTCACCGAACGCCTGGTCATGGACGATCCCGACGACGCGTTGGACGTGGTGCTGCCGCTGCGCACGACCGGGACGGGCACACCGCTGTTCTGCGTCCACCCCGGCGGCGGCATCAGCTGGTCCTACAGCGGGCTGCTGAACCACGTCGCCCCGCAGCACCCGGTCTACGCGATCCAGGCGCGCGGCCTCGGCCGGCCCGAACCGCTGCCGACGTCCTACGAGGAGATGGCGGCCGACTACGCCGACCACATCCGGAAGATCCAGCCGGAGGGCCCGTACCTGCTGCTCGGCTGGTCCGCCGGCGGGCTGATCGCCCACGCGCTGGCCTGCGAGCTGCAGGCGCGCGGCGAGCGGACCGCGCTGCTGGCGATCCTCGACGCCTATCCGGTGAAGGACGTGGTGTTCGAGGAGGTGCCGGTGCCCACCGAGCGGGACGTGCTCGTCGGGGTGCTGGACGTCGACCCGGACGAGCTGGGCGACCGGCAGATCACCTACGCCGAGGTCGCCGAGGTGCTGAACCGGCGCGGCAGCGCGCTGGCCGGCCTGAACGAGCGACAGGTCGAGGTGATCGTCCAGATCATGATCAACAACGCGAAGCTGGCGGTCGACTTCGTCCCCGCCGAGTTCGACGGAGACCTGCTGCTCTTCAACTCCACGATCGACCGGACCGAGGACAACGCCGGGCCCGGGATCTGGCGGCCCTACATCGCCGGCCGGATCGAATCGCACGAGATCACCACCCGGCACAACCGGATGACCCAACCCGGCTCGCTGGCCCAGATCGGACCGATCCTGGCCGCCAGGCTCGCCGAGGCCGCCGGCGAAGCCGGTGACACCACCAACGCCCTTTCCCACCAGGAGGACTGACCCATGACCAACCCCTTCGACGACCAGGACGGCACCTTCCTCGTGCTCGTGAACGAGGAGAACCAGCACTCGCTCTGGCCGCAGTTCGCGGACGTCCCCGCCGGCTGGACCGTCACCCACGGCCCGGACACCCAGGCCGCCTGCCTGGAGTACGTCGAGCGGTCCTGGACCGACATGCGGCCCAGGAGCCTCGCCGACGCCATGGACGCGCAGCGGTAGCGCGGTCGACGTGACCTCCACCGACACGCTGGACGGGGCCCGCGGCACCGCGGGCCCCGCCCGGCCCGGCGACCTCGCCGCGGACCTGCTCACCCCCGAGGCCCGGCGCGACCCGTACCCGCTCTACGCCCGCATGCGGCGCGAGAGCCCGGTGCACCGCAGCGCCCAGGGCATCTGGTACCTCACCCGGTACGCCGACGTCGAGGCCGCCCTCGGCGACCTGCGGCTGTCCAACGACCGGGACCGGATGACCCGCGCCTACGTCGCGCTCGGCGGCGACCTGAAGGCCTTCAGCCGGCTCACCGACCGGCTCGGCCGGGTGATGTCCAACACCGACCCGCCGGAGCACGCCCGGCTGCGCAAGCTGGCCAACCGCGCCTTCACCGCCCGACGCGTCGAGGCCCTGCGCGACGGCATCCAGCGGATCGTCGACCAGCTGATCGACCGGGCCGTCCAGGCCGGGCCGGCCGTGGACCTGATCGAGGCGGTCGCCGCCCCGCTGCCGATGTCCGTCGTCTGCGAGCTCTTCGGCATCCCGCCGGAGGACCGCCCGCAGGTCGAGACCTGGTTCAGCCGCTTCGGCCGGCTGAGCGAGGACCTCGACAAGTCCGAGGAGGCGATCGGACAGTACGAGGAGTACCTCTCCCGCCTCATCCGGCGCCGCCGGGCCGACCCGGGCGACGACCTGATCAGCGCCCTGGTCGCCACCCAGGCGCAGGACGACCGGCTCACCGACTCCGAACTGCTGTCCACCTGCTTCGTCCTGATCACCGCCGGCGACGAGACCACCACCCACCTGATCGGCAACGGCGTGCTGGCCCTGCTGCGCCACCCCGACCAGCTGGCCCGGCTGCGCCGGGACCCGGGGCTGATCCGCGGCGCCGTCGAGGAGCTGGCCCGGTACGACACGGTGACCCAGGCGATCGTCCGGGTCGTCGCGGAGGACCTGGAGATCGACGGTCGCACGCTGCGCGAGGGCGAGCTGGTCTACCTGTTCCTCGGCGCGACCAACCGCGACCCGGAGCGCTTCGAGGACCCCGACCGGCTCGACCTGACCCGCCCCGGCAACCGGCACCTGAGCTTCGGCAACGGCCCGCACTTCTGCCTCGGCGGCCCGCTGGCCAAGCTGGAGGCGGAGGTGGCCGTCGGCACGCTGGTGCGCCGGCTGCCCGGGCTGCGGCTGGCCGACGGGGCGCTGCTGGACTGGCGGCCGAACCCGCTGCAACGGCGGCTCTGTGCTCTCCCGGTCACCTACTGACACCCGATGAACCCGATGACTCCGATGACCCGGACGACCCGGATGAACGACGACGAAGGAGAACCGAGATGACCCGAGAGTTCGAGGTCCGGCGGGAACAGGACCTGCCCGCGTCACCCGAACAGGTCTGGGCCGCGGTCGCCACCGGCGCCGGCAACCTCGGCTGGCTGTACCCCATGGAGGTCGAGCCGCGCGTCGGCGGAAAGGTCACCCGGGCCGAGAGCACCGTCGTGGCGTGGGAGCCGCCGAGCCACTTCGCGGCCCGGGCGACCCTGGGCGACGAGTTCTCCAACACGCTCAGCTACCGGATCGAGCCGGTGGACGGTGGAGCGAGCCACCTGCGGATGGGAATCCACTGGGTGCACGAGGGCGTCTGGGACGAGGTCTGGGACAGGAAGGCGGACGCGGCCGAGAAGCACGTCGACCTCTACCAGCACAGCCTCGCCGAGTACCTGCGCCACTTCGCCGGCCGCCCGGCCGTCTACGTCAAGGCCGTGCGCCCCGAACCCACCGGCGACCCGGCCGACTTCGCCGCCCTGCGCCGACGCCTCGGACTCACCGAGGACGCGGCCGTCGGTGACCGCCTCCCGCTCGACGTCCCCGGCCCGGGCGGCGGACCGGAGGAGGTGGTCGTGGACTGGCTCAGCCCCGACTTCGTCGGCCTGCGCGGCCCGGACGCGCTCTACCGGTTCTTCAACGGCAGCACCTGGAACACGCCGATCTGGCTGGCGCACCACCTGTTCGGCGAGGACACCGACGAACAGCAGAGCACCAAGGCGTGGAACGCCTGGCTCAACGACACCCAAGCCTAGGACCCTGACAGGACCCCGATGCAGACCTCCACGGAAACACTGCTCTACGCCGCCGAACTCGTCGAGGAGAACGGCACGTACACCCTCGTCGTCCAGGACGTGGCGCGGGACACCGTCCAGACCACCCCGGTCCCCAAGTCCATGGTGGACAAGCTCCCGACCTTCCTCGCGGCGCTCACCGCCAGGCTCAACCCCGCACCCCCGCGCCGCCGGTGGTAGCCGTGGCATCGCCGACGAGCGTCCGAGAAATGGTTTGCCGACCCGGTGGCTGTGTGTCACCGTTCGGTCTGGACCGGCAGTTGATCATGGGCGGCCGGTCGATGCCGACATGTCGGCGGCCTCTCGGGGATCCACCGGGGAGGTGACGAAGCAATGGGAAGCGGTGCCGTGGGGAACAGTTACGAGGACGAGTGTCGCCGGTCGTTGGCCGAGGAGCAGGCGAAGAGCCTTGCCGGGACCAACGACTGGGAACATGTGGACAGGGAGCGGGTCCATCAGGACTGGGACGTCCTGTACCGGGAGATCACAGCTCTCCTGGACGGCGGCTCCCTGCCCGGTGACCAGCAGGTCCAGGAGCTCGTCCGCAGCCACTTCGACATCGCCTGCCGGTTCTACACCCCCTCCAGGGAGGCTTACGTCGGCATGTCGCTCTTCTACGCCGAGGACGAGGCCATGAGGGCGTTCCACGATTCCTACCACCCCGGGCTGGTGGACTTCCTGGGCGCCGCGATCAAGGTGTTCGCCGAGCAGGGGAGCGGGTTCGCCCCCAGCGCAGGGGCCGAGGCTTCGGCGTAGTCGGGCGACACGGGCCAGGACATGCATGGGCGGGTGCGCCCGGACCGGGGTCCGGGCGCACCCGCCCATGCGCCGCGCCCCGGCCGGGCCCCACCCGGCCGGGGCGCGGCGCGAAGGTCGGGCAGTCTTCGGCCCAGAGACAACGGCGCGCGGCGTGGCCCTTCCGGCGAGTCGGTCCCGGGCTTCGGGCGGACGGAACCCCAGACTTCGATTGCCGCACACGGCTTCGACAGGTCATCCCGTCGCCCCGTCGTCCACCTCGGAAGGGACCATCCGTGGCCGACTCCCGGACATCTCCTCTCGCCGGCCGCAGCTCGGTACGCCGTTGCGTGACGGCGGCCGCCGCACTCGGCGTCGCCGTCACGGTGACCGGCGCCGCCCCCGCCCACCGGGCGTGGACCGACGCGGGCCCGTTCCCGGTACCGGTGGCCGTCGACCGGGCCGAGCAGGCGATCACGGTCAAGGCCTCGGGCACGCACGCCACCGTGACCCTGTGGGCCCGGCAGGACGGTGCCTGGCGGGTGCTCGCCTCCACCACCGAGGCGCGAATCGGGTCCGGCGGCCTCCACGACGGCCGCACCCGCGTCCAGGGCACCGGGACCACGCCCACCGGCACGTACACCATCACCCAGGCCTTCGGCATCGCTCCCGACCCGGGCACGCGGATGCCCTACCACCACGTCACCACGCACGACTGGTGGGTCCAGGACCCGTCCTCCGTCCACTACAACCGCATGCGGACCGACACCGAGGGCGGCTTCCACCTCACCGAGGAGGGCATCCTCGGGAGCGAACACCTCATCAACTACCCCGGCCAGTACGACAACGTCCTGGTGATCGACTTCAACTCCTCCCCGGTCGTCAGAGGCCGCGGTGCCGGGATCTTCCTCCACGACCTGTCGCCCCAGGCGGACCCCACCGCCGGCTGCGTCGCCGTCCCAGCTGCCTTCATGAGCCGGACCATGCGCTGGATCGACCCTGCCGAACACCCCGTCATCGCGATCGGCTGAAGCCCCACCGCACAGCGGAACGTCGTTGCCCACTGTCGGGCCCCGTGAGAGCATCAGGTTTCAACGGTCCGTCTCCTTTCGTCTGCGTTGCGAAACGCAGACGAAAGGAGACGGACCGTTGCCATGTTGACGGTTCGAGCAATCCACCAAGATCTGCGAGTGGCAGGTACCGTTCGATGTACACGACAGAGCCGATGGAAGCCGGCATCGAGGATACGAGCAACATCCTGGTTGCGCCTTCGACGCTGCACGACGAGGACTTGATCAGGGACTTCTTCGGATCCACGATCACGCCGGAGGAGCTTGCCTCCGGTTCGTCCGACCTCGCACAGAAGACGGTCTACCTGTGCGGCGACATATCAGGGATCAGCATCCGTCAGCTGCACGAGGCCGACCGGGTGTTCGTGGTCCGTGAGCTGTCGCACGGCTACCACGAGGACGTCGACGGGCCGTGGACCACCGTCGAGCTCGGCCGCGTACCCGTCCGCGTGCACGGTGTCGGCGTGTACTACCGCCGGTTCTTCGGACTCGGCGCCGATCACTTCGGACGGATCCGCGCGGAGCACGCGTTCCAGTCCCTGACGGAGTCCACCAAGCCCGGAACGGCCCATCGCAGCGGAATCTATCTGACGCCCGTCACACGAAGCGGTGACGAACTGCACTTCCGCCTGCTCCGCTGCTCCACGAATCTCTCCGGGCCGACCGAGAGCTTCGGCCCGACCGACACGCAGATCGTCGACGCCCTGAACCGCGAGGCCGCCACCGTCTTCCGGAACCAGGCGCCGCTGAACCACGTCCTCGCCCAGACCTACCACAACACCCTCGCCACGGCCGAGCGCAAGCAGTCCAAGGCCAGGATCTCGGCCCATGCCGACAAGACCAAGGACATGCCCGTCAACGGCGTCATGGCCTTCTGCACCTTCTACGACCGGCTCGACGGGCTGCAGCCCCTCGCCGAAGACACCTTCGACCACGGTGTGAAGGGCGTCAGCGGGCTGACCAGACTCCACTTCCGCCTCAAGGAGCCGGCCGAGGTGCGCGACGGGGTGCGCGACGAGGTCGCGCTCCCGCCGCAGTTCGCCGTGACCCTCTATCCCGGCTCGGTGTTCTTCATGCCGCTGTCCACCAACCGCCTGTACACGCATGAGATCCGGCCCTCGTCGTTGGACGCCGAGTTGCTCCCGACCCGCCTGGGATACGTGGTGCGCTGTTCGAGCGCAGAAGCCGTTCACAGGAACGGGCACACGTTCCTCAAGGGAGCCGGAGGCCTGGTGGAGCTGGGGCCGCCCACGCCGGCCGGCATGGACGAGCTGCGCAGGCTGTACGCCGAGGAGAACCGGACCTCGGCCCGCATCGACTACGGCGACGAACTTCTCTTCAGCATGAACACGGGAGACTACCTTGCCCCTCGGATCTGAGACCTCGGACGAGATCATCTCGTGCGTCCTGCCGACCGGGGAGAATCTCTTCGAGGAGCTGTCCGCGTCGACCTGTCTGGAGGACGTGGGGAAGGGCCGGCGGGGTGCCGTCCTCGCCAGGATCGACGAGGCGGGTGGTGTGCCTCTCGTCCGCACCACCACTCGCTACACCAGCCCGGCGCAGCGCTTCCGGACGGTGCACGAGCGGCTGGCGCAACAGGTTCAGGAACGTGCGGCTCTTCCGGTCGGCCTCAACAACGCTCTCATCGAGTGCTACACGAACGCCTACACGACCATGGGCAGCCATTCCGACCAGGCCCTCGATCTGGCCGACGGGTCGTTCGTCGCCGTCTTCTCCTGCTATCAGAACCCCGGAGCGGGCCCGCCGAGGAAGCTGATCTTCGAATCTAAGGAGTCCGACGGCGAGGGCTTCGCGATCCCCCTCGCCCACCACAGCGTCGTCGCGTTCTCCGTCGACCTCAATCGGCGACTCAGGCACCGAATCGTCCTGGACAAGCCCGTCCCGGCGGCGGACAACCAGTGGTTGGGCGTGACCTTCCGAACGTCGAAGACCCTCGTCCGGTTTCACGACGGGCAGGCACACCTCCCGGAGGGTGCGCGCCTCACGGCGGCCGACGACGAGCAGAGTCGCGAGTTCTACCGACTGCGGCGTCGTGAGAACACCGAGACGCACTTCCGCTACCCCCGGCTGACGTACACCGTCAGTGAGAGCGATCTGATGCCTCCCGTCTGACCCCGAGGGTCTTCGGGGGCGGCTGCGGGGTCGATGATGACGCGCGCCTGACCGGTATCGGCAGCAATCGCTCGGGCGCTCCGGGACTGCGACACCGTGGTCACTGCGGACTGACCTGGCAGTCCAATGACGGGTCGATCAAGCAAGCGACTTACGGTAACGGACGTACTCGTTCTGCCGCCGGAACCCCACACTCTCGTAAAGGTCGTAGGACCGGTGCGGATTTGCCGTGCCGGTGAACAGCCGGGCGGTCGTTGCACCCTGCTCGCGAAGGCTCCGCAGCCCGTCCAGCAGCAGGACCCGGCCGATTCCGAGGCGTCGCTGATCCGTCCGGACACTCAGCTCTTCCACCTCGCCCACCGTAGGGTCGTGGCGACGGATGGAGCAGAGGGCGACACCGACCATGTCGTTCCCGTTCCAGGCAGCCCTCCAGCATGCCGGATCGGCGGTGTCGACGAAGTCGTGGAAAGGCCATCTCTGAGCGAAGCGGGTGTCCGCGTACGAATCGACGACCATCCTCCAGGCTGCACGGTAATGGCTTGTCCCGACAGGCCCTGTCCGTATCCCGGCCGGCAGTTCGCCGCCCGGCTCGGGCACCTGCTGCAGATCGCCCAGCTCCAGCTCAACCAGGCTGAAGACACGTCGATAGCCGGCTGCGCGCAGAAGTGCCGTGGCGTCCTGCTCAGAGACCATGGCGTTCGCGCCGACCACTGCCGTCCGCGCCGTTCCATGCTGCTTGACGAGCTGGCGAATCCGATCTTCGGCCCAGCACAGCATGGCTGAGCCGATGCCCTGACCGCGATGCTCGGGCAAAAGGTGACCTCGGTGCAGGTACAGCCACGTATCGTCCCGCTCTTGCCACCACCGGATCGTCGAGTAGCCGACGACGACCCCGTCGAGCACCACCAGGATCTGGTTCTTGGACGGCTCCTCCAGCTTGGCGGAGGCTTCGGCGATCTCGTCCGCTGTCGGGAGCCCTTCCACAACCGAATGGGCATCGACTCGATCCTGTTCAGCACAACCCAGCCGCACTGCGGCCATGGCGCCGTGGTCTTCGTTGCCGCGATACGGCCGGAACCCGAAGCCGACCGGAAGGTCCTGTCCTGCCCTGCCATCCGACATGACCGGATGGTCTCGAACTTCGAGGCAGGTCCGCCACCCTGTTTTACGCCACCGTCGACTGCGGCCGTTCAACGAGCCGGCCGCGTTCAAAGCGGGCCCCGGCGCGGACGAGGTCAGAGCGTGTACAGCGTGCGGTACGGCGGGGTGATGCGTGCCTGCTGCGATCCGAAGTCGACGAGCACGGCCGTGTCGCCGTCACCCTCGACGCCGATGACCCGGCCGAGGCCGTACCTGTCGTGGGTGACTCGGTCGCCGACGGCGAAGTGCTTCCGGGGCGCCTCGGGCGGGGCCTTGAAGGGGCTGTTCGGCAGGGGGCGGCGGGCTGCTGCGAAGTCATTCATTCTCTCCAGTATGCGCCGGAAATCGCGGGAGCGGGCCATTTCGGCGCACTCAAGTTCGAGTGGGGGGCGATGGTGCCGCATGTGCAGTCCGGGGCGCCCCTGAACGGTGTCGGCGTGCGCGGCATGATCACTTGCGTGGGGCTGTCGAGACGGGGGTCGGCCTCGCGCTGCCCGCGGGGATCGTCCTTCCGGACTCTCGCGCCGGCACCGCGCGGCCGTTTCAACGAGACTGCTACCAAGGCGTGTTGATGCCCCTGGTGGCTCAGGTTCGACGATCACGGGGGCAGCTCCCGGAAACTGCGGGCGAAATATTCGCCCGCAGCGCGCTTGGGCCTGCTAGAGTCGTTTTAGTTGCAGTAGTGGTTCCCATGAACTTTGTGTGCGCCTGCTGATGTATTCGCAGGCGCATTTCTGTTTCCCGGCTCTTCCCGGGTGGGTGCTTCCCGCGGCGACTCGAAGCGTGCGCTGTGCGCGCTTCGGACAGCCCCTTGAAGGAGATTTCTTAATGGCTAATGGCACTGTGAAGTGGTTCAACTCGGAAAAGGGCTTCGGCTTCATCGAGCAGGAGGGTGGCGGCCCTGACGTCTTCGCCCACTACTCGAACATCAACGCCAACGGCTTCCGTGAGCTGCTCGAGGGCCAGAAGGTCGAGTTCGACGTCACGCAGGGCCAGAAGGGCCCGCAGGCCGAGAACATTCGCCCGCTGTAGTTCTTCTGCCACGGCACCCGCCCAGCAGCGAGGGGCCCGCACCGCGCACACGCCCGGTGCGGGCCCCTCGGCATCGCGTCACGACGCGTCCCCCGGCCGCTCAGGCCCCCGACTCCGCGGTGGCGCTCACCCCGACCGCGAATCGCCTGCTCGGACAAGGCGCCCGCCGTGGGCGCGCGCTGTCCGGTGCGAGTCGCGAGGTCACGGCAGGCGGCTCGCACCGGACAGCTGCGGTCACTCCTCGTCGTCGGCTTGACCAGCGGGATTCTCGGGAGACCAGCGGAGCGTCACATCGAAGTGGACGCCGGCGGAGCCGCCCGCCAGGATCACGCCGACGCTACCGTCCAGCTTGACGCCGAACCTGACCTCGATCTCGTCAGGGCGGCGTGGCAGGGCGCGGAACGCTTCGATCACGTCGGATGCCGTGTTGACCACGGTGTGCAGAGAGTCCCGCACCGTGGCGCCCGCTCTCTCCAGACTTCCCCGGCCTGCAGGCGCAACTCCTGCGCCGGTGCCCTCGCTCTCGACCACCAGCGTCCCGCCGGACGCGAGGGTGAATTCGGTACGTGTTGTCACTTGGCCTCCTGGCCCGGGGATTATGAGGGTGCGCAGACGGAGTTCTTCGTCGGCTGCGGATAGGCGTCGGCCTGGATCTTGTCCAGCCCGGTGAGGATCGTCGGCAGTTGGGTCGGGTCGTTCAGGTAGTCGAGCACCGCGCGGTTGAACGCGGCCGCCATGGTGCTGGGCATGCTGTCCGAGGCGTCGAAGCACAGGGTGGCGGGCGAGGCCAGCAACTCATCGATCCGGCGGGCGACGCTGCCGGGGGGCGCCATCCGCGTGGTGACGGTGCGGTTGGCGGAGAAGGCCGACTCCGGCTGCCGGTCCGGCCAGATCTGCTGGGCCTGCGGGCTCGCGAGGAAGGCCATGAACTTCTCCGCCTCGGGCGAGTCGCGGAACATCGCGACGAGGTCTCCCGACACCTCGTACGCCGGCTTCGGTGTCGGCGTCGGCTGGAACTCGGGGAACGGGACGAAGTCGTAGTCCTCTCCCGAGACGGGTTTGGCCGGTGCCGCGGGGTCCGGGGCGACGAGGGCGCCGTGTTCGAGGTAGCAGCCGGGCGGTTCGGTGAAGAGCGGATGGGCCCCCTCGCCGTAGCTGGTCAGGAGCGCGGTCAGCCGGCCGCCATGGATCGCGCCCTGTGCGGTGACGGTCCGGCCCCATTCCTGCCAGGCCGAGTTGACCTCCGGCGATGTCCACCTGAGCTTGCCGTCGACCCAGTCCATGTACGTGTCGGCACCCGACCGGTGCAGCAGGATGTCCTCGATCCAGTCGGTGCCCGGCCAGCCCGAGTTGGGCGGATCGGCCACGGCCAGGCACCAGGGCGTCTCGCCCTTCTGGGCCATCGACTGGCCGACGCCGACCAAGCCGGCCCAGCTGTTGGGTGGCTGGGGGGCGAGCCGCCGGGGGTCGTACCAGATGAGGCTCTTGACGGAGGCTTTGACCACGACGGCGTACAGAGCGCCGGGCTTGGCCTCGCCGAGGCGGTACCAGGGGGCGTAGTCGGACTTCAGTAGTTCGACGAGTCCGCTACCGAGTGTCTTGTCCTGGAACCGGTCCAGCGGGACCAGCTCTCCCTGCTGGGCGTAGGAGCGCAGCGCCCCGGGGTTCGGTAGGACAGCCAGGTCCGGCCCCTCGCCCTTCTGGACGCCGGCCCGCAGCACCTGGTCGAGCGCCCGGGTGGGGGAGGCGTGGACGGTGATGCCGGTCTCGGTCTCGAAGGCCGTGAGCACTGCCTGGAAGGAGTCCTTCTCAACGTCGGCGGTCCAGGGTGTCAGGATGCTCAGGACGCGCCGGTCGGACGAGCCGCCGAGGCAGGAGGCGGACGCCGCCAGCAGGGCGAGGACCAGAAGGAGCCGGAGAGCTGTCCGGCGCTTCCGCCGCATCATCGGCCTCCGAACCGGTACTCGTCGATGCGCGGATTCAGTGCGCGAGCGGCCGCCGCGGCTGCAGTCAGGGTCAGCAGTACGAGAACCGCCAGGCGTTCGGAGAACCAGGCGTCCGCGTCGGTGACACCGCGCGTGAACCTGGCCTCGGCCTGGGCCTGTTGGTGACCGTCCTGATCCGGCCCGACGGTCACGGGCCCGGACGTCGGCGGAGTCAGGTGGGTCCCGCAGGACGTGGCGGCCGGGCATACCCGCGCGACGATGGCGAACAGGTCCGCGTCGGCTTCGGCGGCGGCCCGGCCCGCCTGCTGCTGTGCCAGGGTGACGGCTTCCACGAACGGACCGTCCAGGGCCGAGCGCAGGTGTCCGTCCGAGGCCTGGAGCGACAGACTGCACGACAGGGCCGTCGCGGTGAGGGCGAGCACAGCGGTCGTCAACAGCAGGCTCAACCGACGCCGGAACCGGCGGCGCAGCACCGACTGTGTCCGCGCGAACAGCGCCAGCACCAGCGCGAAGGGCACCAGGAACAGCAGGACCGTGGTGCCCGCCAGCCACACCGAGCCGCGCCGGGCGGTCAGTGCCGCGCTCTCCTCCTTCCGCAGCCGGTCCAGCGTGTTCGAGACCTCCTGGTACTGCAGGGTGGCGTACCACAGGGCCGGCAGGGCCCGGGTGATCTCGCCGGTCTGCTGGTAGTCGGCGGCGGCCTGCTCGATCTCGGCGTTGTAGTTGACGACGAGCCCCTCGACGAGTTGCAGATCACTGGTGCCCGCCGGGCCCGCCACGTTGTACCCGGCCAGTTCCGCCAGGTTCTGGTTGATCGCGGCGATGTCGTTCCGGTAGCGGTCGCCGAGTCCGCCGAGGACGACGGTGTCGTGCCGGAAGCCGTGCAGCGCCACGCGTTGGGCATCCGCGAGCGCGCTGTACGCGGCCTCGGCCCGGAGCACCGCAGGGGCGGCCCGCCCGCCGGCGGCGTCGGTTCCGGCGTGTGCCTGGCCGGACACCACCAGGCACAGCGCCCCGGTCAGCAGGCTGCCCGCCACCAGCGCCCCGCGGAGCCGCCGCAGGGTGCGCGCGGTCGTGGAGGGCGTCGCCGGTTCGTCCGACACCGGTACAGGCGCCACCGCGGTGGGGGCCGTCATCCGTCCATCACCGGTGAGCTGCGGGTGAATTCGTAGTCGCAGTCGAGGTTCTCGCAGAACCGCGCGCCGGCCACCGCGACCCGGCCGCACCGCGGGCACTCGGGCCCCGGGGCCGACGGGTGCCCGGGCGCCGGGTCGGCGCGCGGCGCCGGGTTGCGCGAGAGGCCGTACGAGGTGCTGGTGACCGTGCCCATCATGGCCTGTAGGACATAGTCCGGATCCAGCTCCGGGAGGAGGCTGACCACGCCGCGTACGGCATCCTCGACCCGGACGACCTTGCCCAGTCGCCGGAGCGCGTCCTCGTTGCGCAGCTCGGTGGCCAGCGCCACGGCGCGGCCCCAGGCATCGCACGCTCCGTGGCGATCCCCCTGGCGGTACAGCGCCCCACCCCGCCATCTGAGCGTGTACAGTTCCTTCTCCCGCTCGTGGCGGCGCCGATCGGCCCCGAGGACGGTTTCCGGGGCCGGCTGGTCGAGCCAGCGCGCGCTGACCACCTCCACCGAGCTGACGGGCGTGGCCAGTTCGGTGCCGATCGCTCCGGTGACCACCTCGATGGAAGCCAGGGTCTCCGCGTCGGCGCCGACCGTCCGGTCGCCGGTCACGACGAAGGTCGCGACGTACCGGCGCGCCTCGCTGCTCCAGGGGCCGGTTGGGTAGTCGGCCGCCGCTGTTCCGGCCAGTGGCAGGCGATGGCCGATCAAGTCGGCCAGCGCCGGGTGGGCCTGTTCGAGGACCGACACCGACACTCCCGGTGCGCAGCGCACCCGCAGGGCCAGGTCGGACAGCGTGCGGCCCATGGCGGTGCGGATCAGTGCGCGGAAGTCGGAGGCCAGGTCGGCCAGGTCGGGCACCGCGTCCGCCGTGCCCTGGAGTTCCTCGGCGATCCGTCTCAGCTCGGCGGGCTCCCAGTCCGCGCCGATACCGCGGGCGTCGCAGGTGAACACGGAACGGCAGTCGGCGAGCACGGTCTCCATCGACCGCGCCGACCGGTCCTGGTGCTCGTTGCGCCCATCGGTGAGCAGGAGCGCGTGGCAGATCAGATCGCCGTGCGGTTCGAGCAGTTCACGGGCCTTGTCGAGCCAGGCGCCGATGACCGTGCCCTGGGCGCCGGGGGCGATCCGGTGGACAGCCTGCTTCGCCTCCGCACGGGTACCGGCGTTCGCCGGGGCGAGGAAGGACTCCCGAGGGTAGATCATGGTTGCCTGGTGGGTACCGGCGACCACCGCGAAGCGGGTGCCCTCGCGCAGGGTGTCGATGGCGGCGCAACTCGCCTCCTTGGCCCGTTGGAGCTTGGTGCGCGGATCGCTCATCGACCCCGATTGGTCCAGCAGGATCACCTCGGCGAACCGCGCATCGCTCGGCGGGTTCGCCGGCCGGTCGGCTGCGGTGGTCGCGACCACACTGAGGTAGACGTGCACTTCGCGTTCATCGAGGGAGCGGTACCTGTCGTAGTTGGCCTCCAGGGTGACTGTCGGTGCTTCGCTCATGTGCCAAATTCCTCATCTGTAGGGGAAGATTGACGGATGCGCCGAAGGCCTCCGGTTCACCGCGTGGTGACCGGCCTTACGGCGTTGGCCAGATCGACGAGCACGGTGTGGCGGTTCTCGTCCGGTGCCCACTTGGCGAACGCCCGATACTCCTTCTCCAGCCTCAACCGGATCTCGTGCTCCGTGACTTCGTCGTCGGACGTGGTCCGCCCCGGTCGCGGGGCGCGCCGGCGGTCGAGCCCGGCCTCCAGGATCAGGGCGGCGAGCCGACGACGCTCGGGTTCGTCCAACGGCAGTGTGGCCAGCAGCTGTTCGGCTTCGGCGAGGTCCGCGCGGTCGGGCAGGCCCTCGGGGCCCGCGTCGAGCCGCCCTGTGTGAATCCGCAGCGCGGCGATCCGCGCCGCCCGATGGTGCGGTGAGGTGTCGGGTATCTGCCTCAACGCCGAGACCGCACCGGCCCGGTCACCACGGCGGAGCCTCGTCCGGGCGTGGCCGAAGGCGGCGCTCTCGTGCCAGCTGTCGGTCCGCCACACCGACAGGTAGGCCGCCGCTGCGGCGTCGAGCTCCTCGTCGTTCGCCGCTCGGTACTCGGCGCACAGCGCCAGCGCGAGCTGCGGTGCGAGCTCACCCGGCAGCATCTGCTGGCAGGAGGTGAACATCTTCTCCGCGCCGCCGAACTGCTGCTCGGCGAGGGCTGTCAGTCCCTCATGCCAGTTGAGCCGCCACCCCGGACGCAACAGGCCTCTCGCCTGGTCCAGCGCGGCGCGCGCCGCCTCAAGGTCGTCAAGCCGCAGGTGGAGTCGACAGCGCAGCAACTCGACCTCGGGTGAGGAATCGTGGGCGGAGGCCGGGTCAGGATCGGCGTAGGAGGCGAGCTGGGAGAGGGCGACCGCCGGATCGGCGCTGACCGACGTCCTGAGGAACCCGGCGGCGGAATCGTGGGCGTCGACCAGCGGCTCGGGCAGCCTGGCCGCTGCCATGACCGGCGTGGGCGGCGCGGTGGCGAGCGGACGGCAGGTGCCCTCGGCCGCCGCCCGCAGCGCCGCGGTGCTCGTCCACCGGTCGAGCGGCGGCACCGCCCCGAGCCCGGGGTCGATCAGCGCGGTGGAGCGGGCGAAGAGCAGTGACGGAGCAGTGTACTGGGTGCCGTCGCGGGCGGAGACCAACTCGCGTAGCACGCCGCTCAGTTGGCCTGCCATCTCGGCTGCGGAGGCGAAGCGCAGCTGTGGATCGTCATTGGTGGCGCGGCTGATGAGCCGGCGCAGCGAGGTGAAGCGGGCACTGTCCGGGTCGGCGGTGTACCACCGGAAGAGCGACTCCAGGGTCCTGCCCACCGTATGGAGGTCGGTGGCGACAGTGGGCCCGGTGACCATCAGCTCCGGGGCCCTGTAGTCATCCGAGAACGCCCCGCTGCCCAGTGTCCCGGCCTCGCGCACCGCGCCGAGGTCGATCAGCTTGATCTGGGAGCCGTACACCATCAGGTTGCTCGGCTTCAGGTCGCAGAAAAGGTACTGGCTGTCGTGGAGGTACTGGAACGCCCGGAGCACGCGCAGGAGGTAGCCGATGACCTGCTCGGTCTCCAGCCGGCCGAACAGTTCCGAGTGCTCCAGGGAGTAGCCGGGTACGTACTCCATCACGAGGTAGCCGTGGTAGCCGTACTGGGACCCGCCTGCCGGCTCGTGTGTCACGAAGTCGTAGATGTCGACGATGTCGTCGTGTCTGAGCTCGATCAGGAACCGCTTCTCCTCGGCGGCCTCCTCGACCCGCGTGGGGTCCTCCGCGTCGATCAGGCCTTTGAGCGCCACTGGACGGTTGTTCAGACGCTCGTCGTAGGCGAGGTAGACCCAGCCGAAGCCGCCGTGCCCGATGCAGCCCTCGACCCGGTAGCGGTCCGAGAGCAGATCGCCCCGGCTGAGTCTCGGCACGAACGAGTAAGCCGTCCCGTCGTACGGGCAGCGCCCCTCCAACAGGCTCGGCTGGCCGTCGAGACCTGTGCCCACGGGGCGGCGGCAGGAGGGATCGGGGCAGAGCCTGCGCTCCTCCGGGATTCGCGGAGCGGCTCTGACCGCCCGGTCCGGCTCCGGCCCGGCGATCGTCGGCAGCGTGACGAGGCCCAGTCCCCACCAGGGGTCGTCGCCGAACGGGCGCGGTGGCTGTACGGGCTCTGCGGGGCGCGCGGACGGCGCCGCGCTGCGGTTTGTGCTCATCGGCACCGACCGACCCGGGGCCCGCTCCCCGGCCGGAGGCCGGCCGCCGCCCGTCGGCGCAGCCACCAGCGGCGGAAGCAGGCAGCGCCGGCAGTAGCCGGTGGCATCGAGTTCGCCCCCGCAGCCAGGACGGTTGCACTGGCTCATGCCCGTCTCCCGTCGATCTCGCGCCGAACGGCCTGGTGGTACTCCTCGACCCGGAGCTCGGCGAGCGGCAGGTCGCATCCGCCGCTGTAGAGCAGCCGCCGGGCCGCCTCGTACGACTCGCCCAATTCCTCGATCAGGCCGCGCGCCGCGGCCTCCGAGCGGTAGGCATCCAGCCGCCCCCGGGCCCGGTTGCGCCGGGCGAGCAGGGCCGTGCACTCGGTGTTCAATCGCCGGGCCCGCGCCAGTGACCGGGCGGCTGCCTCCTCGCAGGTGGCGAGTTCCCCCAGCAGCCATCCCCGGAGGGTGGATCCGGCGGCGGCCGAGCCGGTGTCCCGCAGCACCCGCAGGCGGACCGCGAGCGCCGCCGCGCCGGCGACCTGTGGCGGCGGCGCGCCGAGGATCCGCGGCGCGACGTGGTCACGGCACACCCGGGCGTCGCGCTCGGCCGCCTCGACCTCCTCGACCAACCGGTCGAGCCGGCCGAGTCGGTTGTCGAACTGCGTCTTGCCGCCGTGCCGACCGCTCGGCGAGGCGAGCGCGGCGGGCTGCCCGAGGCTCGCCGCGACCGCACTGCGGACATAGCGCGGAGGGGCGCCGTGGTAGGCGAGCAGCAGGCGCACGCCGATGCTCGGCGCCCGCGCGGCGATCGGTTCGAGCAGCCGGTAGTACAGTTCGCCGGGGTCGGCCGCAAGATCGACCGCGTTCACCACGACGACTATCGGCGAGCCCAACTCCTCCAACTGGTGGGAGAGATCATCGGTGACGCGGTCGGTCAGCAGGCTCAGACTCTCCGCGAGCTGCTCGGCGACCTGCTCTGTCGTCCGCCCGGTCGCGTCGACGGCGGCGTCCACCTCGCCCAGCTGTGGGACGGTGCCGGGCGGGGCGCCGCTGACGGTTTCGTCGGGGGCCGCCCGACGGTAGCCCGGCACCGTCAGGCCCACCAGGCGGGAGGTCAGCGCGACCGCGCCGTCACCGCCGATCGCACAGACCCCGCCCGGCCCGCCGGACGCCAGCCAGCCGATCAGGTGCCGGGTCAGCGCAAGCTGCACCGGGTCGTCCAGGATCTCCGGGACCTGCGGCGACGGCCAGTCGCTCGGCAGTACCCGCGAGGGCCGGCTCGTCAGATGCCCGTCGAGCACCGCGCTCGCGTACTTGTACAGCGTCCGGACGGCGATCATCCAGCTGCTCTCGGCGAGCGGTGCCCGGACGACCGCGATCACGCCGAGGATCTCACCGCTCGCGGCGAGTGCCGCCGCACCGCTGAACCCACGGTCGACGCGCTGCTCCAACACCGCGTCGAGCTGTACCCGCTCCCCGGTGAAGTCGTACGAGGCGATCTTCGCATTGACCAGCTGGCCGTTGTCGGTACCCGCCGGAAAGCCGAAGATTCGCACGATCTCGTCGTGCTGCCAGGTCCGCCGGATCCTCGCGCGCGGCGCGCCCGGCACCGCGGACCGCAGGGCGAGGATCGCCACATCCCCGCGCTGGTCCGGTAAGGGCGGCTGCCAGCAGCTCTCGACAACGGTCGCCGGGTAGGCGTCGTCGGGACGGCCGGCGATCCGGACCCGGACCTCGCGATCGGCTTCATGCCCGGCGTCGAGGGCCTCCTCGACCACATGTGCACACGTCAGCACGTACTCGCCGTCGAGCATCGTCCCGGCCCCGTGCACGCGTCCCCGGGTGTCCTCGATGCGCGCCAGCCAAGGATCCTCCCGCCCCATGGCGGAAAACGTTACGCCAGAAGTGATCTGACAGATAGCCGTTCAACGTGATCGGATCAGGCCGTGAACACCGCCCCGGGGCGGAAGGGGCTCGTCGGCGGTGAACGCGACCTTCGCGCTGCGCGGGCACTCGGCGGACTACGACGCCTGGGCCGCGGCCGATTGGGCCGAACGGCGGGGCCCGATGGGCCGTCAGGGTGAGCCGGTGGTGTGTCGGGCCGGCGTGGCGGGGGCGTGGACGATGCGGTTGCCACGCGGTCCCCGCAGGCCCGGGGCCGTGGCGCCCCGTCCGGGGGACCCGCCCGTGTACGGCTCACCGAGTACCACCGGCCGTCGAAACCGGCGAACCCGTGTTCCGCCGCCGCCCGAGGGGGACCGCCCGTGACCGACTCAGTCGTCGAGCTGGCCACCGGGCTGCGGCAGGCCCTGACGGACGTCTTCGGTACTCTCGCCGGACTCGCCACCGACGAGCAGCGGCGCGAGGCCCTGAAGACCGCGCTCGGGGACGTGACGCCCGGAGCCCTGCTCGGACGGCTGACGGCGCTCGGTGCCGACCAGGCCGGCCAACTCCTCCCGACGCTGGTCACCATCGTCGCCCGGGCCGTCCTGGAGGCCGCTCCGGACTGGCATCTGGAGATCCCCGGCGCGCTGCGGGTGGATGCCACACACGTCGAGGTACTGGCTCCCGCGCTGCCGTCGGAGCTTCTGTTCGGGCTCCGGGTGGGCGCCGTCCCGATCACCACCGGCGTCGAGGTGCACGGCGGGATCGACCTCGCACTCACCGTCCCCGCCGACGTGACGAAGGCGGCCCTGGTGGTCACGATCGGCGGACTGCGCCTGAGACCACCCGGCGATGCGCTGCTCGCCCTCCTCGTCCCCGGCGGCGGCCCGCTCTTCGAGGGCGACGTCACGGCGCGGGCCGACGCCAGGGGCGTCAGCTTCGACGGGGGCGGGCGTAGCGGCGTCTCGCTGCCGTTGAAGACCGTCCCGCCGATGCTGAAGGCCCCGGCGCTCTACCTCGCGCCCCGGGACGCGGCGATCCGGCTGACGCTCTCCTTCGGAGCGTCCCTGCTGGGCCTGGCGGACGCGACCGTCGAGGGGGTGGGCGCCGAGGTCGCGGTCTCCGGAACGGGCGTCACCGCCACGCCCGTTCCGGCCGACGGCATCGGTCTGCGGCTGGCGCTCGGCCCGGCCAAGGGCGCCGGCTACCTCAAGCACGACGGCGACCGGTACGCGGGGGCGATGAGCCTGGGCCTGGGCGTCGTGGACGTCAAGGCGTTCGGTGTGCTGCACACTTCGCCGTTCTCGCTCCTCGCGGTCCTCAGCGCCGAGTTCAACCCGCCGGTCGAGCTGGGACTGGCCTTCACGCTCAACGCCGTCGGCGGGATCGTGGGCGTCGGCTCCGGTGGCGGGGATGAGGCGGAGTTGGTGGGGCGGGCCGGTGCGGGGGAGGGGGAGTGGCGGCCAGACGGAGTTGAGGTCGTGGCTGAGTTGGTGGCCGTCGATGGTGATGGCGAAGCCCTGCACTGACAGAGTCGGGCCGCTTGCTGTGGCGAAGCGTGAGGTCGCCGCGTCGACGGCGACGTCGCCCAGAGGGGTGAGACCGAAGGTGAACCCGGCGGGCCCGGGGGACATCTTGAGGCGGTACCCGGACCCGGGCAGCAGTGCGAGCCGGTGCACGTCGGCCGCCAGGCTCACACCACCGGGGGTCAGTACCAGGGGGTGGCCGAGCACGGTGGTGTCCAGCGTGACGGGCAGACCCAGGACGGTCAGCCGCCGGGTGCCGCGCCCGCTCAGGAAGGCGTCAAGGGCCGGATCGAAGTCCACCGTACCGTCGCTCCGCACCGTGAAGACGAAGTCGGCCGCCGGTAGATCGTCCTGCTGAAGGTGGAAGCCGGTTCCAGCAGACAGGGAGACCGTCGGCGGTGGCGTGGTGGAGCCGTCCAGGACGTCGTGCGTACCGGCCTCCGGGACGGTGAACCGGGGCGATGTCAGCCGGGAGGTGTCGATCTCGATATCGGGCATGGCCGCTCCCCGATCGAGGACTCTTCGGCGGCTGCCCCGTCGGCCGCGCTACCTCCATGCGAGCACCCATCCCGGGGCGGGGCAACCGGGCCACCACTGCATCATGACCGTGCAATTCCCTCAGAACGGCAGTGCGCCAACGATCATCGTGCGAATTCCGGCGCGCGTGCCACGACGAACCCGAGAGTCTGCATGAGGAGGCCGCTCGGGGGGGGCATCCGACTGGTCACCTTGAGTGGGCGGCCCGGTCGCAGGCCTGGCAGACCGTCCCGGTCCCGTGCCATCTCGGCGGGTACCAGGGGTCCCCGGGGGCGGACGGCCGGTAGTCCACGACCTGCATGCGCCGGGTGTCCGTACCGCACAGTGTGTGGCCACCGGGGCTGCCAGGCGCGGACGGATCCGCCTCGGCCGCGTGCACGGCACGCACACTCTCGACATACTCCTCGCCGCTACTGCCGAGATGGTCCACCCGCCGAAGCTCGGGTTCCAGAAGCACGATCAGGCTCACCGTCCCACCATCGCGACGCAAGGAACGGCACGCACCCCGGGACCGCCGCCGGAGGGAGAGCCGGCGTCATCCGCTGATCGCCGGATGGTCCCTCAGCGCCTCGATGGCCGCTGTGCTGGTCAGGCTCCCGGTGCGATCGCGTTGATCACGCGGTCGAGGAGGCGGTCGAACACCGCTTCGGGGCTCTGGTCGCCAACTGGTGCCGTTATGGCCTGGGCCGCCATGCAACGCCGCCATGCCCGCCCGGACCTCGGCCATCCCCCCAGGTGGCGCACACCCTCGAGGACACAACCCACGAACGGACACGCCACACCACAGCGAACCTGACCAAGCCCTACTGGACACCCGTGCGAAGAAGCGACTGGGCCTGCTGGTTCGTCGCGAGGACGTGCGGGCGGGCCCGTGATGTCGGGCCCGCCGAACCGTTCTGCGAAGCGACTCCGGAACCAGGCTTGGCGGGGTCAGGCTCCCGCTTCCTTGGGCGACGTCTTGGGCTGGAGCTCGACGTCGGAGGCGTCCACGTAGTAGATGGTGCCGCCGCCGTCCCCGGCGGTGGTCTCGTAGTAGGTGTGGCCGTTCCACTTCGTGGCCCGGTGCGTGAGCTGCAGGCACTGGTCCTTGGGCCAGAACGAGCCGAGGTCCGTGACGCCGCTGACCTCGTTCCAGGACTCGACGAACGTCGTGTGCCCCACGTCGGGCCTGCCGTAGCTACGGACGTCCACCCGATAGGCGTGCGCGCCGTCCGTGGTCACCTTCGCGTCGCACGCCCGGTTGGCCGCAACATCGCGCAGCTGATCGCGGTCCAGTACGTACCCCTCCTCGAAGCCGCTCGCCTCCCGACGCACAACCCCGTACACGAACTGCTTGTAGACCGCCTTCGGGTTGTCCTGCTTCGTCTTGTACCAGTCACCGCCCCTACTGCCGACGTACCAGCCCGGCGCGAAGCGGTTCTGATCGACACTGATCAGGCACGTGTCCTTGGCAACCCTGCCGCGCGCCGTCGTGAATTCACCACTGCCGACGAGATAGCTCGCAGCCTCCTCTCCCGTCCACGCCTCGCACTGCGGCGACTCCGCCCTGGAAGCGCCCGGCCCGGCGGTCTCCGCCGCTGCCGGCACCCCCGCCACCGCGACAGCGACACCCACCACAGCGGAAGCGAAGAACCTATGCACCTTCATACACACCCCAACGTGACACAAACCGACATGACATCGGATCAACCCTCACAGAACCGAAAGGTTGCGGCCGGCCACACGAAAGCCCGGCACTCTGCCCCCCACGGCACACCCACGTGGCGCACCTGCCTCACGCCACCGAGGCGAATTCGCCCGGGAACGGTGCCGGCGCGGGAGACTCTCGCGTGGTGCGCCCCGGTGGGGCCGGGCGTGTGGGAGGTTCGTGTCATGGACGAGCGCTGGCCCACGGGCCGTTTCGAGTTGCGGCTGATGGAGTACGAGAACCGGCTGGATCTGCTGGCCGGCGCGACGGCCGACGGCCTGCCGGTGACCCTCTCCCCGGACCGCGGCGTGGACGAGCAGCAGCGCTGGTACGCCGACCCGGTCTCCTCACGGCAGGTGCTCGTACGGCACGCGGCCAGCGGGCTGTGCCTGACCGCCGACGACGCCGCGACCGGGGCGCGGCTGCGCCTCGCCCCGGCGCGGCGTGAGGGCGAGCCCGGGTGGGGGCTGCAGCTGTGGACGCTCGCCCGGCACACCTGGGACCAGACACTCGACGGGAGCCTGGTGGACCGCTGCCAACTCCTGCATCTGGGTTCCGGCTCCCAGGTCGCCGTGCGGGGAAGGGACGTGGTCCTGGCCAGGGCGCAGGAGGAGTCGGCCACCGCCTGGCTTCCGCCGGTCGACGACCCGAAACTGGCCGATGCGCTGTGGACGCCGCCGGCGATCGGACCGGAAGCGCCGGAGGAGGCGTTCCAGGCCCGCACCGCCCGTGCGACGCCTGTGTACCGGCAGGTCTCCGGCAGCGGCGGCTGGCGGATGGAGACCGCTTCGACCACTGGCGGACAGGTCCTGGAAGAACACGTCCTCCCGGCCGGCACCGGTCTGAAGACGGTGGATCAGAACAAGCCGGTCCGCGGCTGGTTCACGGTGCGAGGCGACGACTGGCTCCCGGCCAGGCCCGACGAGGTCGGCGCGGTCCTGAAGACCTTCTACCGGGCCACGGCGGGACGGCGGGCCGGCTGGGTGGACGCCGACGCGCTGTGCGACCTGGTCGCCAACGCCGACTTCGACGCGGAGATCGTCAGACCCGGCGCCCTGCGCTGGCGCGCGGACGTGCGCGCCTACGGCTGGCCCGACCTGTCGATGAAGGTCTACGTCGTGGTCTGGAACGAGATCGACGGCTTCCTCCACAGCGACCTCGACGGTCACTTCACCCTCGGCCACGGCGTCAAACTCACCCACCAGGGTGCCCAGGACTCGTACAGCCTGCGCACCGTGCTCAAGCAGGCCAAGTGGCAACGCGGCGGCTCCACCCGCAAGACCTTCTACGAGACCACCGACACCAGCGGCGGTCACCGCTACTGGGTGGACGCCGACGACATCGAGCTCCGCAACCCGAACAGCCGATCCAACCCCTGACAGCCACGCCGGGGCGCACGCTCGGGCCTGCGCCCCGGCGTGGCTGTCACCAGCGCCCCGGTGACGACACGCCCGACGGCGGCGTGAGGTGCCCGGAAGCCGATCCGCGGCGATGGTGGAGGGAGCGGTGCGCCAACGCGGCGCCAGGACACTCGGACCGGCCCAACGGCGGGTCGCCAGGGAGACTGCCATGTCCCTTCCCGTGCTGTTCGGAGCCAACGTCGACCCCGTCTGGGCGGACCCGGGGCAGCCGCTCCGGATCACCCGGCAGGCGGAGCAGGACGGCCTCGACCTCGTCACCGTCCAGGACCACCCCTACCAGTCCGCGTTCTACGACGCGTGGACGCTGATCAGCTACCTCGTCGGCGCCACCCGGAGCATCACTCTCGTGCCCACCGTTGCCAACCTGCCGCTCAGACCGCCCGCGATGCTCGCGAAGTCCGCGGCCAGCCTCGACGTGCTCGCTCCCGGCCGGATCCAGCTCGGCCTCGGCGCCGGCGCCTTCTGGAGCGCCATCGTGGCCATGGGCGGGCCACGTCGGCCGGCGAAGGAGGCCGTGGCGGCGCTCGACGAGGCCATCGACGTCATCCGGCTCATGTGGAGCGGCGAGCGCTCGGTGCGGTTCCCCGGCGAGCACTACACCCTCGCCGGCGTCCATCCCGGGCCCGCCCCCTCGCCAGACCTCGGCATCTGGCTCGGTGCCTACGGCCCCCGCATGCTCGCGCTCACGGGTCGCAAGGCGGACGGCTGGACAGCCTCGTACGGATTCCTCGGACTCGACCGGCTCGGGGACGCCGTCGCGCGGATCGACGCGGCCGCGCACGAGGCCGGCCGGGACCCGGCGTCGCTGCGCAAGGTCTACAACCTCAACGGCCTGATCGGACCTGCCGAGTCCACCGAGCCCTTCCAGGGCGACGCGCGGCAGTGGGCCGGCCGGCTGGTCGCGCTCGTCCACGATCACGGGATGAACGGGTTCGTGTACTGGCCCGAGGCCGACCACCTGCGCCAGCTGACCGTGTTCGCGCAGGAGGTGGTACCAGCGGTGCGCGCGGCGCTGGCGGAGGGGCGCTGACCACGCGCACCGGTCGCGTTCGTCCCGTTCGTCGCGCAACAGGCCGGATCCCCGGCGCGCAGCCGGATCCGTCCGGTCGAGGGGCAGGCCCTCGACCGGACGGCGCGTGGTGGTGCTCTCGGAGTGTCAGCCCTCCACGCCGTAGTACTGCGCGAGGAACTCGATCACCCCCTCCGCGTGCGGGGTCAGTTGCGGCAGGTGGGTGGACAGGGCGGTGCGCACGGCGTCGGCGAGTTCGGTACGGCCGGTGGCCGCGGTCTTGACGTAGGGGTCGAGGTGGCGGACGAGCTCGTAGTTGCTCTCCAGGTCGAGCTCCCGCATGGCGCGCTGGAGCGGCGGCGCGCCGACGGGCGGCACGGGGGGCAGGAGCCTGCTGACGAACGTGACGCGGTGCAGGACGCGCCAGCACGGCGGCTTGCGGTCCGTTCGGCGGACCTCGCGCAGTGCGCTCGCGTTCGGGTCCGTGCCGTGGTCCAGCCACCGCGGGTCGACGACCTTGTGGAAGAAGGTGTCGAAGTGCTCGGTGTCCTCGCCGAGGTAGAAGCTGAGGAACCGGTACGCGTCGACCTTGCCGGGGGTGTTGACCGGTTTGCCGTCCGCGTCGTACACGGGCTTGCGGCTGGTGTCGTACTTCTGGAGGTTCCCGGAGGGCGCGCAGACCACGGTCAGCCCGAAGGAACGGGTGGCCTGTCGGCCGCGGGCCCTGGTGGCGGTCATGCCGCCGCCGATGGAGGCGTCCAGTTGGGCGTTGACGCCGACGCCCATGACGTCGAAGGAGGTGCCGATGGAGGTGCCCACGGAACCGGAGAACGAGTACGAACCGGAGGTCGTCTCGCTCACCGCGTCGGTGGTCTCGGTGGTCTCGGCGAAGAATCCGCCGTCCGCCGTCCACACGTAGGTGTTGACCAGGTCGCGGCGGGAGAAGCCGGCGCCGGTGCTGCTGTCGGCGGTGTCCCTGCCCCGGCCGGGCGAGGCGTCGCTCCCGATCGCGCCGCCGAGCACCCGGCCCGCCCGTTCGGCCGTGGGGTCGGGCGCGTGCGTCTCGGTGGAGACGGTCTCGTAGTAGCTGCGCAGCCGTTGCTGCTCGCGCTGGATGCGGCGCTTGATCGCGTACGCCTCGCGCGGCTTGTAGTAGCTGTACTCGCCGTTGTCCCGGGTGCCGGCGTAGTCCGGGTCGAGGACCTTGCCGCGCTCGTCGAAGCCGACGGCGCCGTCGAGCGTGCCCTGCTTGGTGTAGCGGGGGTTGAGGGGGAAGGGGACGACGTTCCAGTCCCTGGGGATGTCCGGGTTGGGCTGGATGCGGTAGGAGACCAGGGCTCCGCTGTGGGCCAGGCGCAGGGCGAAGACGTCGGCGGTCTGGGACTGGACCAGGGCGAAGCCCGTGTTGGCGGGCACGTAGCGGCGGCCGAGCGCCGCGTTGAGCGGCTTGAGCGGGTCCTCCCAGCTGCCGGCGAGCTCCACCTTCATGGCGCGGGCGGTGTTCTCGCCCTGGGAGACGCTCGTCTCCTCGGCCCAGCTGTTGGAGAACTCGAGGGTGCCGCGCACCCCCGCCGACACCTTGGCCTTGACCATGGACTTGGCGACGCCGAAGCCCAACGGCGCGGTGATCATCCACATGTCGACGTCGACCTCGTTCGACAGGGCGAAACCGAAGGCCGCGTCGACGCTGCGCTCCTTGGCCGACGACAGGGAGTGGACGACCTCCTCCGCCTCGGTGAACTCCACCGAGGAGACGCTGTCGTAGCCGGCGCTGTCGGGGTCGACGGTGTTGGGGGTGAGGTTCTCCGACGGCACCGGCGGCGCGCCCTCGACGTAGCCGATCAGCTGGGGGTCGAACTGCACCTGGCCGACCCACTCGCTGACCAGGTTGCCGACCTTGTAGCCGGTGACCAGGTGCCAGCGCCCCTCGCGCAGGTAGCCGTAGGCCCGCTTGAGCACGCCGAAGGCCTCGCCCTTGGCCGAGTACTGCATGTCGGCGTACTCGGCGACGGACGGGGCGCCGGTGATCCGCTCGTGGAAGGGCGTGCGCATGGCCGCGAGCGCCGACCGGACCTGCGCGGTGTCGCTGGAGACGGGTGCCGTGGACAGTACGGCCGCCGGGCGGCGCGGGGCCTCGGGCACGGTCAGGTGGTTGCCGCGCAGGCCCTCGTCCTGGACGAGCCGGGTGCTCCCGTCGGTGGAGGCGTCGTCGAAGGACCAGTAGGCGATCAGGTCCTCCTTCTCGCCCTTGAGACGGGTGAAGAGGTTGTCGAGGACCTGCTCCTGGGTACGGGCGGTGCGCCAGACCCGGACCTCCTCCAGGACGCCGTGGAACGCCTGGGTGGCCCGGCCGTCCTCGAGTCGGGCGCCGAGGGTGAACGCCCGGTCGCCGTAGCCCGCGAAGGCCGCGTTCTCCAGCGGGTCACAGGCCACCGAGACCCCGTTGCGGTACAGGCGGAAGAGGCTGCCGCGGGGGTCGGGGTTGCGGGTCCAGCGGGCGCCGCGCAGCCGCGCCGGGTGGGAGCCGCTGGTGTCGGCCGCGGTGCTGCCCGCGTTCTCCTCGAAGCGCCACTGCGCGGTCAGGCCGCGGTCATGCGCGGAGACGGAGGAGCCCAGTCGAGCCGCGTCCCGTGCCGTGCTCCACAGTCGGACCTCGGAGACGACACCGGTCAGCGCGTGGGTCTCCAGGCCCTCGCGGGCCCGGCCGATGTCGAGCGTGCCGGAGTTGCCCCGGGCGCCCAGCCCCTCGTAGCGGGCGGTGCCGGCCTCGCGGCCGTCGACGAAGAAGCGGATGTCCTGCCAGTGCCGGACGTCGACCGACTCCACCAGCTCGACGTTCTGCTGGACGGGTTTGCCGTCGGCCCCCGTGGTGGTGATCTCCTTGCCGCCCTTGTGCTCCTGCATCGACCGGCCGCTCTTGCGGACGACGGCAAGGCGGTGGAACGCCCCGGCGCGCACGGCCTGGGAGGAAACGAACCGCACCAGCCTGCCGTCGGGTTCCTCGAAGCCGAACTCCAGCTTCCCGTCGGGCAGGAGCAGCAGCCGGTAGGGGACGCTTCCGCCGGAACCGTCGGCGGCACGGCCCTTGGAGACCAGGCCCTGGGGCGCGCCGAGGGCGTCGACGCGGCAGAAGACCTCAAGGGTGAGGTCGTCGGTGATGTCGAGGGCGTCGTCGTCGGGTACGTCGAGGTGGGCGCCGTCGCTCAGTTCGACGGCCCAGGACTGTTCGTAGGCGACGGCGAGGTGCGCCCACTCGTGGAGAGGGAAGGCGGCCCGGGTGGCCACCAGCCGGTCGCCGACGCCGGCGACGACGTGGTAGGCCGCCGCACCCGCGGTGTCGAGCGCCGCGGGTGCCGGCGTCGTGGTGACGCCGCCGCGCAGGACGACGTGCCGCTCCCGGCCGGAGCGGTCGAGGACCCCCGGCTGGCCGTTCACCTGGTCGACCGGGCCGGCACAGGGCCAGTAGCCCGTCAGATCCGTCTCCTCGCCGGTCAGCCGGCGGTTCTTCAGTTCCCGGACCTGAGCGGCGGTCCGGGCGGTCTCCCAGAGCCGGACCTCGTCCATCTCGACGGCCGCGTAGTCGGGGACCCAGCCGGCGAAGTGGCTTCCGAAGCTGAAGACCCCGTCTCCGAGGTAGGGGCCGGTCGCGGTGCGCCGGGCCTCCTCGACGCCGTCCCGGTAGATCACCTGCTCCCGGGTGGCAGCATCGAAGACGCAGGCCCAGTGGTGCCAGTCGGTGTCGTCGTAGCCGTGCGGGGTGGTGAGGTCGTCGCCGTAGAAGGCGAAGGTGAAGGCACTGGTCTGGCGGAAGCCGATGTGCAGGCTGCCCCTGGCGCTGCCGTGTGACGTGCCATGCCCGACGAGGAACTGTGCCCGGCCGTCCCACGCCGTCGTGCGCCGGGCCCAGAACTCCACCGTGAAGTCCTGTCGGGCGAGGCTGAACCCGTGTTCGGTCAGGGCGACGCCGCTCCTGCCGTCGAAGGCGAGGGCGGGCACGACGGGAGCGGCCGGTGCGAGGAGCCCGAGGGTGTAGGGGGCGTCACCGGCGCCGGCGTGGATGATCCTGGTGGCGCCGGAGGCCTGCTCGGGGCTGACCCACGCCTCCAAAGTCAGGTCACGGTTCGTCGTCACCCGGTCCAGCTGGGCCGGCGGCAGGGTGAGGACGGTTGCCTGTCCGTCGAAGGAGTAGGCCCGGCCCGGGGAGTCCGCGCGCCATCGGCAGCCCTGCCCGGTGACCAGGTCCGCCGCCTCGCCCAGGGGGATCTCGTGGGCCCCCGCCGGGTCCGCGACCACCAGCCGGGAGCCCGCGTAGGGCGGGCTGCCCGGAAGGTTGGAGTAGGCCTGCCGGTGGTCGTAGCGCAGGCGCTGGACGACCTCGCCCGGCTGGGGCTGGGGCCCGCCCTCACCGTCGTCCAGGCGCACGGTGACCGCCCCGGCCGCGTGGTCCTTCTCCGTGAGGTAGAGGTGGCCGCCGACCGTGACGGGCGTCCCTGCCGGCAGGGCGACCGGGAGGGGTTCGGCGAGTTCGAGGACGCCGCCGGCGATGTTGCCGGAGCGACCGCCGGAGAGCATCCGGAAGGTCGCGTCGAAGGACTTCACCGCGCCGATCCGGACGGGTTCCTGTGCTGTGCCGTTGACGATGGCGGCGAAGTCCGCGGCGCGGCGGGGCAGCCGCTCCCAGGTCTCGACCTCCTGGCCGTGCTCCACGGTGAGGTCGCACAGGTCGGGCCGGGTGCCCGGTGTGATGCGGATGGTGACGGAGTCCAGCGGGGTGCCGGCGTCGCGGGCGGTGAAGGTGATCGCCTTGCCCGGTCCCTCCGACAGCCGGCGCGAGGAGCGGGCGACCGTGGTGACGTAGTAGGCGGCGAAGAACTGCCCGTTGGCGCCGCGGAAGTACAGCACGACGTTGCCGGTGGCGCTGTCGAGCAGGTACGGGCGGTCGGCCGAGCGGGCGAAGGCCAGCAGCGCGCCGGAGCAGCTCAGTCCGGTGCGGTCGAGGGAGAGCCGTGGTACGGGCAGCGCGACGTCGTTCGCCCCCTGGAGACCACCGGTGAGCCGCGCCAGCTCCTCCCGCTTCGCGGTCAGCTCCGCCCGGTGCGCGGCGATCTCGCGCCGACGCTGCTCCAACAGCTCGTTCTTCGGGCGGAGTTCGTCGAGCTGCCGGTCGAGCGCGGCCACCCGCTGGGCCGCGTCGCGGATGTCGGGGTGCCCGAGGTCGTGGAGGGACACCCGCTCGACGGCGATCAGGCCTTCGCCGGACTCGGCGGCCCTGTCGGCCTCGTACTGGACCACTCGGTCACCGAGCCGGTCGGGGGCGCAGACGGCCCGCTCGCTGTGCCGGTTGACCAACGTGCAGTAGCCGTCGGCGCGTTCGTGGATGCCGAACAACGTGTTCCAGTGGTTCGGCAGGCGCGGCCAGATGATGAGTGGGGCGTCGTCGTCCCGGCGATCGCCGGCGACGTTCATGTCCCTGCCCGCGTTCAGGTTCTGCAGGTAGTGGAGCATGGAGCCGTTCCAGGACGACCCCGGGTACAGCACGGAGGCCCACAGCGCGGACTTCGCCTCCGGGTCGGAGGTCCGCACCAGCGGCGTCTCGTCGCCCGTCCCGTCACCCCGCACGGCGAGGTACTGCGGCTTGCCGTCCCGGGCGTTCTTGAAGCGCAGCCGGAACGCCCAGCCGGTGATGTCCTGCGACCTGGCGTGGTAGATCTCGCGCTGACGCTCCAGCTCCGGCAGGTCGGTGCTCTGCCGGGCGAGGTCGGCCGCCTCGGCCTCCTTGGCCGTGACGTCCTGCACCAGCTGGCGGATCCGGGTGTCCAGTTCGCTGATCGTCTCGACGTCGGCGGTGCCGTCCGGCGCGGTGAGCACCGGCAGCGCCAGCTCGTCCGGGACGTCGGCGAGCCGCCCGTCGCGCCCCACCCCGAAGTCCACCGTGACCAGGTACGCCTGGTCACTCGTCCCACCGGTCCTCGGGTCCGGCCCGGTGGTCGCGTACGAGAGCAGTACGCGGGCCTGGCGCTTCGCCGGCTTGGGATCCCTGTCGTAACCCGCGCTGGTGGACTCCTGCTGGTGGTAGAGGACGGCGGAGAGCCCCGAGACAGCCGTCCGTCCGGTCACGGCGAAGCTGTCCCGGCGCACGCCCGGGTGGTCGCCGACGGGCGCCTCGGACGTCACCCACCTCGGGCCGCCCACGAGTTCGCCGTGTCGGGCGTGATCGGTCTGGTCGTGCAGGCGGGTGCCGGACCCCTCGTCGAAGCGGTAGTACGCGACGAGACCCGGGTCGTTTCCGATGAGGCGCACGCCCTGGTCGCGCTTGAGCTCCTCGGCGGTGCGGGCACGGTCCCAGATCCGGACCTCGTCCAGTTCGGCGCGGGCGCTGCCGAACAGCAGGGCCTTGCCCAGCAGCAGCGGTCCGGTTCCGGCGTAGCCGCCGTCGGTGGTGCGGGTGGCGACCTGCTCACCGTCGCGGTAGATGCTCTGGCGGCGCGTCGCGTGCTCGAAGACGCAGGCCCAGTGGTGCCAGCCGGTGCCGCCGGTCCGGGCGTCGGAGTTGAGATCGTCACCGTAGAAGGCGAAGGTGAAGCGGTCGTCGGAGCGGAAGCCGATGTGCAGCGAGCCGCGGACCGTGCCGGCCGGGTCGCCGTGGCCGACGAGGTACTCCTCGCGCCCGGTCGCGGTGCGCCGGGCCCAGAGCTCGACGGTGAAGTCGCGGCGGAGCATTCCCGGTGCGTCGGTGACGCGGACGTGGGCGTCGCCCTGGCCGAAGGCGAGTGCGGTCTCCGCGTGGCCCTCGGCGCTCGTCGCGGGGACCAGCGGCTGCCCGGTGAACGGGCAGGTGCCCGGGGCGGGTTCGTGGACGGCGTCGCGGTGGGCCGGGTCGGGGCTGGTCCAGGCCCGGGTGCCCTGGAGGTTGAACAGGCCGTCGCGGCCCTGCTCGACGCTGAAGGAGTCGATGCGGCCGCTGGCGTCGTTGTGCGCGAAGATCTGCCAGCGCTGCTGTCCGTGCACGGCGGTGGGGACGAGCAGGGCGGTGAAGCGTCCGCCGGACAGCCTCCGGACGAAGGACAGCACCTGCGTCGGTTCGTGGAAGGGGTGACCTTCCATGTCGGTCGTGCCCAGGCTGTCCTTGGCCGAGTCAGGGCGGGTCCGGTGGCGGCTGCGGCGGAAGCGAGCCTCCAGGACGGGCTTGAGCTCCCCGCACACGAGGAGGAACCGGTCGCACAGGAGCGTGTCGGCCACCAGCGGCACCATCGCGCCCGCACTGTCCTTGGCGTGGTCGCCGCGGCCCCGGTCGCCGGAGGTGCCGCCCCCGGCCAACCGGTGGACGGCATCCGGGTGGTCGGCGCCGATGGACTGGCGCAGTACGACGAGGTGCGTGCCGTCCGACACGGCGTGGAAGGGGACGGGGGCCGTGAGGCGGGCCGTGGTGGACAGGAATGGGTCCACCTCCTCCTCGTCCAGCCGTTCTCCCGGAGCCGCCTCGATCCGTCCGCCGTTCTTGACGACCGGCAGTGCCGTGGCTCCGGCGACGGCGTATCCGGTGTCCGTGACCTCGGAGGGGAATCGCAGCGGGAGCGGATTCTCCGACCAGTAGGCGGTGTCGAGCTCGCCCTTGGTCTCGTCATGCCGGGACAGGTCCAGCACGCTGTAGACGATCCGCCGTTGGTCATCCATGGCCAGGGCCACCGTGGTGCCCTGGTGCCGGACCGTGGTGGTGTGGACGTAGGTGCGGTCGCTGTAGACCTTGAGCAGGTGCTGCTCGCCGGACAAGGAAACTCCTCGAAGGATCTCGGTGTCAGAGAGTCGGATCGCGGAACAGAGGGCGGGACCACGTGGGAGCCGCTGTCGGCCGGGCACGCCGATGAGGACCGGGTCGTGGAAGTCAAACGTGAGCGAAGTGTGACGCATCGTCAAGAACACGTTTCGTGCCCGAATGGCCGGTAGGAGAGTGACCCGGTGCTCGCCGAGCGGCCCGCTGCACACGTCGTGCCCGGCGACCAGCGAGGATCATCCGATCGCCCCGTTCCGGCTCGGCTCACCCCCGCCCGGGGAAACTCACCTGCACGAGTGATCGCCGCGTACCCGATGGCCGCAGCCGACCGACCCGAGCGGCGACCTCCGAACGGCCTCCGGGCGAGGCCCGGCCGGACCGGGTCGCGGGAGGTTCGCGGGAGGTTCGCGAGGGTCGAACCCCGCCCATGCTTGTCGGATACATGTCCGTCACGCGAAATTCACAGGCCGGGGTCTACTCGCATAGAAGGCATCGCGTCATCCTGGTGCCGTACCGCTTCCCGCGCAGTTCCCCGTGCGCACCGCAGTACCCGTCTCCACGTCAGTAGAGCCTGTACGGCGCGGGATCCGCCTGTCGTCCCGTCACCCACCGATGAGAACAGGCCCGCTGACGCGGGCTGCCGGGAAGCCGGCGAACTCGATCAGGGCCGGGCGGATCATTCACCCCCCGGCCCGAGGTCCACCACCCTCACCGGGAGAGCAGATGAAGCTGCGCACCGTACCCACCGTCATCGCCCTGGCCCTGGTCGGGCTCGCCGTCTCGGCGCCCCCGGCCGGTGCCAGCGGCACCAAGTTGTCGCAGTCGACAGCCGCCGCCCAGTTCAGGAACGCGGGCATCACCTGGAGTTCCAGCGGCGGCTGCACCACCCGGTCCAACTCCACCTGCACATCGTTCGAGCAGATCAACTCCGGCACGGTGAACACGATCATCACCCTGAAGCAGGCCAGCGGCTGTGCCCTCAACATCACAGGCGGCACCGAGGTGGGCCACGCCTCCGGCACCTACAGCCACTACAACGGCTACAAGGTCGACATCTCCCGCAACTCCTGCATCGACGGCTACATCCAGAACAGCTTCACCTACATCGGCTACCGGGGTGACGGCTACCCGCAGTGGAAGGCCGCCTCGGGCAACCTGTACTGCAATGAGGGCAGCCACTGGGACATCCTGGTCTACTGACGCCGGCCTCCGGGGGCGCCGGTCCGGCGCCCCCGGAGACGTGTGCGTGCGGAACCCCGAGAGCCGGCTCGTGAGACTGTCGAAGGATCCCTGCCGCCGGGCCGTCCCCGCTCTTCGAGCGGCCTACCCGTTCGGCGGGCCCGCTGCGCCCCGCCTGACGGCCCTGGTGCCCGCGGATCCTGCCGGGGGTACGGATTCGCGACCAGCGGCGATGGCGATGGCGGTGACAGGAAATTCTTCGGTTCGGACCCTCTGAAATGACGGTGGCTCACCGTCCCGAGCCGAAGGATTTCCGGTCCAGCCCTGGCGGTGGAACGCGGCGGTGGACCGCCGGCTGGGCCGTCTCCGCTAGGCGGAGACGACCTCATCATCTCCGTGACGGCGTGCCATTCGTCGTTGACGGGGGCGCGCACCGGGGGCATGACAGGAATTCCGCCGTAGTTGGAGATTCATGTGCAGCTAGGCTGCCGATTGGCGGTGTCGCGGCGCGAGCAGTAGGTACCGCTCGTCCTCGCTCAGCCCGCCCCAGACCCCGTAGGGCTCGCGTGTGGCGAGGGCATGACGCCGGCACTCGATGCGAACCGGGCAGTCGGCGCAGACCGCCTTCGCGGCTTCCTCCCGGGCCTTGTGTGCAGCTCTCCGCTCACCGCTGGGGTGGAAGAACAGGGTGTTCTCGACCTGACGGCAGGCGGCCTCCAGCTGCCACTCCCAATGGTGGTCGTAGGCTCCGGGCAAGCGCGAAACGTCCCTCATCGGCGGTGTCCTTTCTGCGGGCGGACAGGAGCATGTCGTGGTTCGTTTGGCCGGGATCCGGCCTTTCATTCACCGCGGCAGCAGATGTTTGCCCGAACCGGTGCCAGGTCGGCGGTGATGTCCACCGACCTTCTGAACTCGCCGCTGGGGAATGAAATGTGACGGTTGACAGGGGAGCCTGTGAACCAGCTGGGCGCGGTCGCAGTTCGACGTCGGGGTGCAGACGGGCGACGGTCCAGACACGCTGGCGCCGGGCTGCTCGGGCCGAGCACGCCGGGATGTGACGGTGCTTCAGCGGATGTCGTCGGGAAGCCGGCACGGCAGCGGCTGGGTGGGTGCCGCAGCGGCCCTACCAGCGGTACCAGCGACCGCGAGAGCCTGCGGCGGTGGTGCCGCGCGCGATGAAGCCGAGCAGCCACAGCACGAAGACGATGAGAGCGACCCACCACAGCACCTTCAAGGCGAAGCCGAAGCCGAACAACAGAAGGGCCAGCAGCAGGACGAGGACGAGCGCGAGCACGAGGACTCCTCACGATGGAAGAACACGATCTGTGTGAGCTGCCGACTGCCCCGATCCGACTCGTCCATGTGCTTTCCGGCACCAGTGAGTTGTTAGTGCCCGGCCCATGCGGGCAGCAGTGGGGGAGACGTTGGCTCAGGGAGTCGGGGGTACACGGGAGCTGACGACGGCCATGGCCGCGAGATCGGTGGTGGGGGGGGGGGGGGGGGGGGGGGGGGGGGGGGGGGGGGGGGGGGCGCCCGGGGCGCCCCGGCGGGGCGGGGGGGGGGCGCGGCGGCGCGGGGGGGGGGGCGCCGGGGGGGGGGCCGGGGGGGGGGGGCCCCCGGGGGCCGGCCGGCCCCCCCCCCCCCCCCCCCCCCCCCCCCCCCCCCCCCCCCCCCGTTCGCCTGCGACACGCATCCGCCGAAGCGATGAATCCGCATGCGAACCACCACTGTCTGTGATGTCCTGTGACGGTCGGCAACCACCCGGTGCCCCTGTGCCCGCCCACGGTCCGTTCGCCCGTGACCCCGCCGGCCCCTCCCGACGTCCCCCCTCCGAGGAGCCCCATGTCCCTGCCCACACCGCGGCCACGACGCCGGCCGCGGTCCTCCAGCCGGCTGTCGGCCGTCGCCACCGCCGCCGTCGTCGCCCTCACCGCCGGAACCCTGCTGGCCGCCGTCACCCCCGCCTCCGCGCTGGTCCGCACCCACGGCGGCGACGACACCGCCCCGCACGTCACCGCCCCGCGCGTGCTGGCCGAGATCCGGGACGACGAGGTGGCGGCGCTCGGCCCGGAGCACGCCGAGGAGCACGCCCGCATGCGCGCGGCCGTCCGCGGCATCGGCGACTACCCCCAGACCACCCGGGTCAACCGGCTGAATGCGCTGACGGACTCCCAGACCCGCACCAACGCCGGATTCGACCCCACCGTCTTCGGCGCGTTCAAGGAGTACTTCCCCTCGCCCGACTTCGGCGACCACATCGCCCTGCTGCCGACCGGCAAGGTGCTGGTGTTCTCGTTCGAGCGGATCGAGAGCAACCCCGAGAAGGAGCCCGCCCCCACCCAGACCACCGGGAAGGAGAACGCCGGCCGCGCCTACCTCTGGGACCCGGCCAAGGGCTCCGGCGCGGACGCCTTCACCAAGGTCACCCCGCCGGTGGTCGACATGCCGGACGGCCTCAACCAGCCGCGCCCGGCGCCGTTCTTCTGCGCCGGGCACTCCTTCCTGCCCAACGGCATGCTCGGCGTCTTCGGCGGCAACCTCGGCGGCAACGGCGGCACCGGCGCCAAGCTGTCGCTGATCTTCGACCCGTGGACCGAGACCTGGACCCGCAACCCCGACATGTCGGTCGGCCGCTGGTACCCGTCCGTGGTGACCGGCGCCGACGGCCGGCAGCTGATCATGTCCGGCCAGTCCGAGCTCGGCTGGGGCACCCCCACCCCGGTGGTCGAGCGCTTCCCCGCCAAGGGCTACGACGTCCCGCAGACCAAGACCCAGGTCCCCAGGGACACCCCCGTCGACCGGTTCAAGGCGGACGCCCCGTTCAGCCTGGACTACCCGCACCTGTTCTCGCTGCGCGACGGCAACGTCTACGGCTTCGGCCGCCAGGCCAACGAGCAGTGGAGCTTCGACCCGGTCGCGGAGTCCCGCAGCGACCTCACGGCCCGCCCGGACGGTCACAAGCGCAACTACGGCTCGGCCGTCATGCTCCCCGGCGGCGTCAACGGCCCGGACTCCGCGCTGATCCTCGGCGGCGACCGCGACAACCCGAGCACCCTGCGCTTCTCGAACGGCAACTGGACGGCCGAGAAGTCCCGCGCGTTCGGCCGCACCCAGGACGACACCCTGCTGATGCCCGACGGCACGCTGATGACCGTCAACGGCGCGTACGACATCCGCGACTACGGCAACGGCCCCTACAACCCGAACGCCGACCTGAAGTACCGGCAGACCGAGCTGCGCGACGCCCAGGGCAACTGGAAGCTCGGCCCGGTCCAGCGGCTGCCCCGCGGCTACCACTCCAACGCCGTGGTCCTGCCCGACGGCCGCGTCATGGTGACCGGCGACGAGCTCCAGCAGCTCGCCAACGACCCGGACATCAACGACGACATGAACGGCACCATCGAGATCTACGAGCCGGCCTACCTGCACCAGGGCAACCGCCCCTCGCTGGACCGGGCGCCCACCGGTGCGATCGGCTACGACAAGAAGTTCCTGGTCACCACGAGCACCCCGGAACGCGCCGCCAAGGCCGTCCTGCTCGCACCGACCACCTCCACCCACTCGGTCAACACCAGCCAGCGCCACCTGGAACTGCGGCTCAGCAGCCGGGCCGGCAACCGGCTGGAGTTCCAGGCCCCGCCGGACGCCAAGGCCGCGCCCCCCGGCTGGTACATGCTCTTCCTGCTCAACGACCAGGGCGTGCCCAGCGTCGCGCAGTGGGTGCAGCTCAGCTCCTCGGCCTGATCCCCCCGAAACCCACCCGGAGGAAACCCCCATGGCAACGGATCTGAGACTGCGCGAGAGCGACGAGATCCAGGGCGACATCGTCGCCGGCTTCAAGAAGGACAACGTCAGCCTGCTGTTCCTCAAGTTCGAGGACCAGGCCAGGGCCCGCGAGTGGCTGCGCGGGCTGGCCCCGCAGATCGCCACCACCCGCCAGGTCGCCTCGTTCAACGACGCGTTCAGCGAGGCCCGGAAGACCTCGGGCGGCGACGACCCGAGGACCCTGAAGGCCACCTGGCTCAGCATCAGCCTCACCTACCCGGGCATGCGCGAGCTCTCCGCCACCGACCCGTTCGAGCAGCCCCCGCCGGTCGGCAGCGGCCTGGAGGCGTTCATGGAGGGCTCGGCCAAGCGGGCCGGCGCCCTCGGCGACACCGGTGACAACTCCCCGGAGTTCTGGCTCTTCGGCAACGGCCGGAGCCAGCCGGTGCACGCCGTGCTCACCATCGCCTCGGACACCGAGGACGACCTGCGGACGGCCGTCGACGCCCAGCGGCTGGCGGCGGCCGAGTCCAGGATCGTCATCGTCTACGAGCAGACCGCCAAGACCCTGCTCGGCAGCCGGCGCGGCAAGGAGCACTTCGGCTTCAAGGACGGCATCAGCGAGCCCGGGGTCCGGTTCTTCGACCGGCCGGACCCGGCCAGGCCCGAGGAGGTCGAGGGCCACCCCGGCAGCCGGATCATCCCCGCCGGCGAGTTCGTCTGCGGCGAGCAGCCCGCGCCCGGCAGCTTCACCGACTTCCCCGAGTGGGCGAGGAACGGCTCCTTCCAGGTGGTCCGCCGCCTCGCCCAGGACGTCCCCGGCTGGTGGTCGCAGGTCTCCGTCAAGCTCAAGGAGCTCAAGCAGGCCAAGGCCGTCCCGGACAGCGCCACCAGCGAGTGGCTGGCCGCCCGGATGGTCGGCCGCTGGCGCTCCGGCGCACCGGTCTGCCACCACCCCGACCGGGACGTCCCCAACGACCCGAAGGCCGCCTCGGACAACGACTTCGACTTCCGGGACGACCTGGAGGGCCTGGTCACCCCGCTCTGGTCGCACCTGCGCAAGACCAGCCCGCGCGCCGGGCTGCAGGAGGACCCGGCGCACCCGCCGTTCGACGCCAAGGTCCTCGACGGCCGCCGGATCATGCGCCGCGGCGCGCCGTACGGGCACCCGTTCGACCCGGCCTCCGAGGGCCCCGGCGGCCCCGACGACCCGCGCGGCCTGCTCTTCGTCTGCTACCAGGCGGACATCGCCCGGCAGTTCGAGTTCATCCAGGCCGACTGGATGGACCAGCCGGACTTCCCGCCCAGGCGCAACCCGCTGCCCGGCAAGGACCCGGTGACCCAGGAGGCCCCGGACGTCGACTTCGAGAGCCGCGGCCCGGACGGCGCGATCAAGCACACCCCGCTGAGCTTCGCGCAGTTCGTCCGGACCACCGGCTCGGTCTACGCCTTCACGCCGTCCGTCAGCACGCTCCGGGCGCTCGCCGACGGCCGGCTCGTCGGCCGGGCGCAGCAGGGCGGGCAGGGCGGGCAGAGCGCCCCGGCGCCCGCCCGGGCCTACCCGGTCGACACCTTCGTCGCCGTGCCCGACCGGCAGCGCCAGGGCGGTCAGAGCCAGTTCTGGGCCTGCCACGGCGACCGCTACCGGAAGATCTCGGTCGACGACGGCTCCGCCCACACCGACCACACCGTCAAGGGCGACGCCATGCTGAGCGGCCACGGCTGCTTCCAGGGCATCGGCCGGATCGACTGCATGCTGCCGATGCCCGACCTGCAGAACCCCGGCGGCAAGAGCTGGTACTGGACCTTCCACAGCACCGGCGGCCGCCAGCAGTACCGGGCGCTCTCCATCACCTGCGGCAACGGCCACACCGGCGCCCTCGAACGCCCGGACCGCGACCTCACGGCCTGGAACTCGCTCGCCGGCGTCGACCGGGTGGACTGCTTCCTCCCGGTGCCCGACCAGCAGCGGATCGGCGGCAAGAGCTGGTACTGGGTGTTCCACACCACCGGCGGGCGGCAGCGCTACCGGCTGATCTCGATCGCCGACGGCGCCGCCCACACCGATGTGATCGAGCGCACCGACCGCGAGCTCTCCCAGTGGACCTCGCTCGGCGGGATCACCTCGGTGGACTGCTTCCTGCCGGTGCCCGACCTCCAGCGGGTCGGCGGCCGGAGCGAGTACTGGGTGTTCCACGGCGAGAGCTACCGCCGGATCGCGGTCAACGACGGCAGCGGCCACCCGGACCGCCAGGTCGCGGCGGACCGCTCCTGCAGCGGCTGGAACTCGCTGCTCTGACGGGCCGACAGCCGCTCCCGGTGCGCCCGGCGCGCACCGGGAGCGGCCCGCGGCCGGCCGGGCCAGGATCTAGGCTGCTGCCATGGTGACGTTCGAGGAGTTCCTGGCGATGGCCCTCTCCCTGCCCGGGGCGGAGCAGCAGCCCACCTGGGAGATCGAGACCCTGCGGGTCCGCTCGAAGATCTTCGCGATGGGCTCGCCGGAGGGCGGGAGCGTCAGCGTGAAGGCGTCCAAGGAGGACCAGGCGGAGCTGCTCGCGGCCGAGCCCGAGGTGTTCAGCTACCCCGGGTACGTCGGCCGGCACGGCTGGATCGGCATCCGGCTCGACCGCATCGACCCCGATGAGCTGCGGGAGCTGCTCACCGAGGCGTGGCGGCGGACCGCCCCCGCGCGCATGGTCCGCGAGTTCGACGCGGCCACGAACGGGTGACACCGACCGGACACCCGCGGTTCATGTGATCCATCCCACAGTTTGGCGCAGCGCCGACAGTCCTTCGGACCCCTAGGCTTGCGCAAGGAAGTTGGCAGTCGTACCACCCTCCGGGCCCCGCCCGTGGAACGGTCACGGGCCCCTAGGGAGTTGACGCGATGCGCCGTCGCCGGTGGAAGCGTGTTCTGATCGGCGCGTTCGCGGGCTGTGCCGTGCTCGCCGATGCCGGCGCCGCCGCGGCCCAGGCCGCCGCCTCCACCGAGCAGCTGGCGATCTCCACGCCCCCGGCCGGCAGCGCCGCCTGGGTCGAGGACCACTCCTTCGGGCGGTCGCTGCCGGACCCGGCCACCACCACCCCGGCCGCCGCGGCCGAGTTCTTCGCCTCGTTGGCGCCCACCGAGCTGGACCGGCTGATCCGGGACTACCCGCTGGTGGTCGGGAACTTCGACGGCGCCCCGGTCGACCTGCGCTACCGCGCCAACCGGATCGCGCTGGCCGCCGAACGCGACCGCGCCAAGGCCCGTGCCGCCGACCGGAAGCTGGACTCCGAGCAGCGCGCACTGGCCGTCTCCCGCGCCAACGACGTCGAGCACCTGCTGGCGCCCGAGCGCCAGATCCTCGCCTTCGACCCGCGCGGGCGCGGTCTGGTCACCGAGGTCTGGGGCGACCTCGGCAACGCCGACCGGGTCGCCGTGCTGGTGCCCGGCTCGGACGCCGACCTCGGCCACTTCGACCAGGCGGTCGAGCCGCTGCGCTCCCCCGCCGGCATGGCCCGTGCGCTGTACGCCGAGGAGCACCGCCAGGCGCCCCGCACCCGGACCGCGGTGATCGCCTGGACCGGCTACGTCACCCCCTCCGGCCTCGGGCCGGACGCCGTCACCTCCCGGCTCGCCGACGTCGGCGCGCCCCGGCTGGAGCGACTGCTCGCCGGGCTCAAGGAGACCACCCGGCCGGACGCGCCGCCGTCCCTGTTCTGCCACTCCTACGGCTCGGTGGTCTGCGGCAGCGCCGCCCCCGAGATCCCGCGGGCGGCCTCCTCGCCGTCCGACACCTCGGGGATCACCGACCTGATGGTCTTCGGCAGCCCCGGCATGGGCGTGCAGAGCACGGCCGAGCTGGGCACCGGTGTGCACGTCTGGGCCACCCGCAACGGCAGCGACTGGATCGGCAACGTGCCGTACCTGGAGGTCGGCGGGCTCGGCCACGGCGCCGACCCGACCTCGGCCGACTTCGGGGCAGAGCAGATCTCCTCGGCCCGGTCCTCCGGCCACAACGGCTACTTCGCCGAGGGCACCGACAGCCTGCACAACTTCGCGGCCGTCGCGCTCGGCCGCTACGAGAACGTGGTCCGCCCGCCCGCGGACACCCAGTAGGGCCGGTCCGACCCGGACGGTCCGGTCCGGCCCCGGCGGTCAGTCCCGGTAGAGCCGGGCGGCCTCCGCCGCGGCGCGGGCCAGCTCCCGGCGGGCCGCGGGCGGTGAGAGCACCTCGGCGTCCGCGCCGAACGCGAGCAGCGCGCGGACGGCCGGCAGCGCCTGGAAGCCCATCGCCAGCTCCACCCAGTCGTCGGCGGCCCCGGCGCCCGACTCGGGCGGCGGGGCGGTGAGCCGGGTGGAGTGGATCCGGACGAACATGTCCAGCCGCCCGCGCCGGACCCGCACCTTGACCGGCACCTCCTTGGGCAGCCGCTCGACCTGGTCGCGCAGCACCACCCAGACCGCGCCGAGCCCCACCCCCGGACGCCGCCGCACGGACTCCTCCGTGGTCTCGGCCGCGAGCACCCGCTCCGCCCGGAACAGCCGCGGCTCGTCGTTCAGGTCGGCCACCAGGTACCAGACCCCGGCCTTGCTGACCAGGCCGTACGGGTCGACGGTGTACTCCGCGGGGACGGGCGCGCCGCTGTGCCGGTACCGCAGCCGCAGCCGGCGGTCGGTGAAGACGGCGTGCTGCAGCTCGCCCAGGTCCGGCCCGGCGGAGCTCCCGCCGGGCTGGAGCCAGCGGACCGGGTCGACCAGGATCCGTTCGCTGATCCGCTCGGCGGCGGGCCGGTGCGGGGCGGGCAGTGCGGCCATCACCTTGCGCAGCGCCGAGCCGAGCGCGCCGTCCAGCCCGAGGTCGCTGTGCGCGCCCTGGGCGGAGAGCACGAACAGGGCCCGCGCCTCGTCGGCGGTCAGGCCGCTGACGTCGGTGCGGTAGCCGGGCAGCAGGGCGATGCCGCCGTGCCGGCCCCGCTCGGTGTAGACCGGGACGCCGGCCGCCGAGAGCGCCTCGACGTCGCGGTAGATGGTGCGGACCGACACCTCCAGGCGCTCGGCCAGTTCGGTGGCGGGCACCCGGCCGCGGGTCTGGAGCAGCAGCAGGATCGAGAGCAGGCGGTCGGCCTTCATGCCCACGAGGATGACAGAAATCATGACGCTCGTTGTCAGGTTTTGCCGGGAGATTGCCTCCGAAGCGAAAACCCCCTTCCAACGACGGAGTTGATCCCGCATGGACACCACCCAGGACCCCCGCCCGCTGTACCTGCTCGCGCTCGGCCAGCTGGAGAAGCTGATCGCCGAGGCCGCCCCGGCCACGCTGGACCGGCCGACCCCGTGCGAGGAGTACGACCTGCGGCAGCTGCTGGGCCACGTGGTCGGCGGCGTGCACCGGCTCGCCTACATCGGCGAGGGCGGCCGGGCGGAGGACGTCGTGGCGGCCACCGGCGACCTGGCCGACGACGCCTGGCCGGCGGCGTTCGAGCGGGCCCGGGCCCGGGTCACGGCCGGCTGGGCGGACGACGCCAAGCTGGACCGCCCGTCCTTCGCGCCGTGGGGCGAGGTGCCCGGCCGGGCCGCGGTCGGCGGCTACGTGATGGAGGCGGTCACCCACTCCTGGGACATCGCGCGCGCCCTCGGCAGCGATCTCGTCCTGGACGAGGAGCTGGGCCGGGCCGCGCTGGCCGTCGCCGAGTTCGTGCTGCCGGCCGAGAACCGCGGCGGGCCGGTCCCGTTCGGCGCGGTGCGGCCCGCCCCGGCCGACGCCGACGCCACCACCCGGCTGGCCGCCTACCTGGGCCGCGAGGTCTGACGCCCGGTCGGGAGCGGGGCCGGCCGCCCCGCTCCCGACCGGGCCCGCGCGCTACTCCCGGCCGACCGAGGTGCCGAAGGCCATGTCCGCGTACCGCTCCCCGGCCACCCGGTCGGCGATCGGCTCCAGAACGGCCAGTTCCTCGGGGGCGAGCCGCAGTGTCGCGGCGGCGGTGTTCTCGGCGAGCCGGGACCGCTTGCGGGTGCCGGGGATAGGCACGACCGTCAGGCCGTGCACCTCGGCCCGCTGGTGCACCCAGGCCAGCGCCACCTGCGCCGCGCTGACGCCGTGACGCCGCGCGATCTCCTGGACCGGCGCGAGCAGTGCGGCGTTGGCCGCGCCGTTCTCGCCGCTGAACCGGGGGTGGTTGCGGCGGTAGTCGTCCGCACCCAGCGCCTCGGTGGCGACCGTCCCGGTCAGGAAGCCGCGCCCGAGCGGCGAGTACGGCACGAAGGCCACGCCCAGCTCGGCGGCGGCCGGCACCGCCGAGCGCTCGACGTCCCGGGAGAAGAGCGACCACTCCGACTGCACGGCGGCGATCGGGTGCACCGCGTACGCCTCGCGCAGCTCCGCCCCGGTCACCTCGGACAGCCCGAGGTGGCGCACCTTGCCGGCCGCCACCAGCTCGGCCATCGCGCCGACCGACTCGGCCAGCGGCACGGCCGGGTCGCGCCGGTGCATGTAGTAGAGGTCGATCACGTCCACGCCGAGCCGGCGCAGCGAGGCGTCCACCGCGGAGCGGATGTACGGCGGATCGTTGCGGACGGCCCGGTAGGTCGGGTCGTCCGCCTTGCGCACGCTGGCGAACTTGGTGGCCAGCACGACCCGGTCCCGGTTGGCGCGGACGAAGGGGCCGAGCAGCTCCTCGTTGCGGCCGAGGCCGTACTGGTCGGCGGTGTCGAACAGGGTGACACCGGTCTCCAGCGCGGCGTCCAGGGTGGCGAGCGACTCGGCGGTGTCGGCCGGGCCGTAGAACTCGCTCATGCCCATGCAGCCGAGGCCCTGGACGCCGACGGCCGGGCCGTCGTTGCCGAGCCGGACGGTGGGGAGAATGGGGTTCGTCATGCGCTCTGCTGCTTCCTCTGCGAAGTCTGCGTTGTCCGGGGGGTCTGCGTTGTCCGGGGGGTCTGCGCCGGCACGCCGCAGTCGGCGATCTTCCCCGCGTAGAGATCGATCTTGTGGTCGAGGACGGCGAGGGTGGCGTGCAGATCGGCGATCTGCTGCCGGACCACCTCGCGGTGCGCGACCAGCAGATCGCGCCGGTCCTCGGCGGTCCGCTCGCCCTCGCGGGCCAGCTCCACGTAGCGGAGCATGTCGGCCACCGACATGCTCGTCAGCCGCAGCCGGCCGAGGAAGGCCAGCCGGTGCAGATCGGCGTCGCAGTAGCGGCGCTGGCCGGAGGCGGCGCGGTCGACCGGGTCGAGCAGGCCGATCCGCTCGTACCAGCGCAGCGTGTGGGCGCTCAGCCCGCTGGCCGCCGCCACCTCGCTGATGCTGTGCCGCGGCGTCCGGTCGGCCACGCCGACGGGTGCGTTGAAGACCTCGGAGCAGGTCCTCAGGTCGATCTCGATCGACGCGAGCGTGGCCATGGTCGAAACCCCCAGTGGTGAACGGCCCACGTTCCGGTGGGCCGGTTCAAGACGCTAGCGAGTTGGAGTGCACTCAAAGCAAGCCTGCCGGCCCGGTGCTCCCGGCACCCGGCCTTCGGCGTCCGGTTAGAGTCGGGCCCATGGAGAGCTTGCGGATGATCGAGACCTGGCCCGTCCCCCACGCGGCGGCGGCCGTGGTACGGGGTGCGGACGGCGCGGTGCTGGGCGGGCACGGTCCGCAGGACCACCTGTTCCCGCTCGCGTCGGTGACCAAGCTGCTCACCTCGTACGCCGCGCTGGTCGCGGTCGAGGAGGGCGTCTTCGAGCTGGACGACCCGGCCGGGCCCGAGGGGTCGACCGTCCGCCACCTGCTCGCGCACACCTCGGGCCTCGCCTTCGACGAGCACCGGGTGATGGCCGCGCCGGGCAACCGCAGGCTCTACTCCAACGCCGGCTTCGACGTCCTGGCGCAGGCCCTCCAGCAGGCCTCCGGCATCGAGTTCGGCCGGTACGCGGCCGAGGCTCTGTTCGAGCCGCTCGGCATGCGCGACACGCTCATCAACACCGCGCACAAGTCCCCCGCCGGGGCCGGCGGCCTCTCCACGGTCGCGGACCTCGCGCTGTTCGCCGCCGAGCTGCAGTCGCCCAAGCTGCTCGACCCGTCCACCGTGCGCGCGGCCACCCGCGAGGTCGCCTTCCCGGGCACCAGCGGCGTGCTGCCCGGCTTCGGCCACCGCCGGCCGAACGACTGGGGCCTCGGCTTCGAGATCCGCGACGGCAAGGCCCCGCACTGGACCGGCACCACCAACTCCCCCGCCACCTTCGGCCACTTCGGCCAGTCCGGGACCTTCCTCTGGGTCGACCCGGAGGTCGGCGCGGCCTGCATCGCGCTCACCGACGGGGGCTTCGGACCGTGGGCCGCCGAGGTCTGGCCGCAGCTCAGCGACGCCGTCCTGGCGGAGCTGCGCGGCTGAGGCCCGGGGCGGGCGCCCCGGCCGGTCCGCTCGGGTCGCTCGGGTCGCCCGGGGTCGGGCCGCTCGGGCCGCTCGGGAAGCCCGTCAGCCGTACGAGACCGGCGAGTGCATCTCCCAGAGCAGGAGCTCGGCCCCGGTCCCGCCGGCCGTCGGGTCGGCGAAGGCGCCGCCGGTGATCCGGACGCTGTCGCCCGGCACCATCGAGCGCCCGCCGCCCTGCGGCCCGGGCACCGTCCGGTAGCCGAGCGAACCCGCCGTCAGGTGCGCGTAGCGCCAGGGTGCGGACGGGAGTTCGGGCAGCGGCTGCCAGGCCTCGGCGGTCGCCAGCCAGAGCGCGGCGTCACTGCGGCGCAGCCGCAGTGCGTCCGTATCGGCGTCCCGCTCCAGCCCGGAGGCGAGCAGCGTCAACCCGCCGGGCGTGCGCTCCACCCTTCGCAGTCCGTACGCCGGGGGCGCGTCGAAGGCGTCCGGCTGGAGCCACATCTGGACGAAGCGGACCGGGCCCCCGGCGCCGCCGACGTTGCGCTCGGTGTGGGTGACGCCGGAGCCCGCGCTCAGGTGCTGGAGCATGCCCGGGCGGACCACGCCGCTGTGGCCGCGGGAGTCCCGGTGGGCCAGCGCGCCCTCCAGCACCCAGGTGAGGATCTCGGTGTCCCGGTGCTTGTGCTCGTCGAACCCCGCGCCCGGCGCGAGCAGCTCCTCGTTGCACGCGAGCAGCGCGCCGAAGTGCGTGTTCCTCGGGTCGTAGTGGCCCGAGAACGAGAACGCGTGTCTGGTCTCGATGCCCTCGGCCGGGGTGGAGAGGTAGCGCTCGGCGGTGCGGCGCAGGTCGGCGCGGGGGCGGGCGGGGGCGTCGGTCACGGGCCCACGGTAGCGTGCCCCCGGGCGCGTTCCGGGCGCTCCCGAGCCGGCCCCGGCGCGCCCTCCGGAGCGGGGGTGTGACGGTTGCCACCGCGTCGCTGCGCCGGGGGTTGTGCACGAGCAGTCACTCCGGTGAGGCAGTCTTGTCCTTGTGCCAGCCGCTTCCGCGAACTCCCAGAGCGAACCCACCGCCAAGCCCGACCAGAGCGGGCCGGGCCCGACCCCCGGGGCCGGCCGCGACCGGCCCGGCCGCGCGGCGCCGCGGCTGACCGCCCAGGAGCGCAGACTCGCCGCCGAGCGGGCCGAGCGCCGGGCCGCGACGCTCAAGCGGCTGGAGAAGTCCTCGGGCAAGCTGGCCACCAACGCGATCGCGCGGATGGACGACCAGCTCGGCTGGTACCGGCGGATGCCGCCGGAGCACCGCTCCTGGATCGGCCTGGTCGCCCAGGCCGGCATCGCCGCCTTCACCGAGTGGTACCGCCACCCCGACGCCCCGCAGGCGATCTCCACCGACGTGTTCGGCACCGCGCCGCGCGAGCTGACCCGCGCCATCACGCTGCGCCAGACCGTCGAGCTGATCCGCACCACGATCGAGGTGATGGAGGAGGCCATCGAGGAGGTGGCCGCCCCCGGCGACGAGGCGGACATGCGCGAGTCCGTGCTGGTCTACGCCCGCGAGATCGCCTTCGCCACCGCGCAGGTGTACGCCCAGGCCGCGGAGGCGCGCGGCGCGTGGGACGCGCGGCTGGAGGCGCTGGTCGTCAACTCGCTGCTCTCCGGTGACGCCGACGAGGGAGTGCTCTCGCGCGCCGCCGCGCTCGGCTGGGGCCAGCCGAGCCAGGTCCGGGTGGTGATGGGCAGCGCCCCTGACGGCGACAGCGAACTGGTGGTGGAGGCGATCCGCCGGGCCGCCCGCTACGCCAAGCTGCACGTGCTGACCGGGGTGCTGGGCAAGCGGCTGGTGGTCGTGGTCGGCGGCGACAAGGAGCCGGTGCACGCCGCCCGGGCGCTGATCGGCCAGTTCGCGCCCGGCCCGGTGGTGGTCGGCCCCACCGTGCCCGACCTGCTGTCGGCGACCCGCTCGGCGCACGCCGCCGCGGCCGGCCTGCGGGCCTGCGCCGCCTGGCCGGACGCGCCGCGCCCGGTGCTGGCCGACGACCTGCTCCCGGAGCGGGCGCTCGCCGGGGACCAGGCGGCCCGCCGTCAGCTGGTGGAGGAGATCTACACACCGCTGGACGAGGCCGGCTCGGCGCTGCTGGAGACCTTGAGTGTCTACCTGGAGCAGGCCTCCTCGTTGGAGGGGGCGGCCCGAATGCTCTTCGTCCACCCCAACACGGTGCGCTACCGGCTCCGACGTGTGACAGACGTCACGGGCTACGCTCCGTCGGACGTGCGTTCGGCGTTCACGCTGCGTATCGCACTGGCGCTGGGCCGACTCACGGCGGCCGGCGAGCAGAGCTGAGCCCGATGTAGGGACCTTACAATCCCCGATGCTTTTCTTCGTTACCGTCGCCTACCCGCCCCCGGGCGTCCGGCGAGAGAGGGTTGAACCGTGCTCGTAATCGTCGCCCCTGGACAGGGTGCCCAGACCCCCGGTTTCCTCAGCCCCTGGCTGGAGCTCGACGGCGTCGCCGACCGCCTGCGCGGCTGGTCGGAGGTGGCCGGGCTCGACCTGGTGCATGCCGGCACCGAGGCCTCCGCCGAGGAGATCAAGGACACCGCCGTCGCCCAGCCGCTGCTGGTCGCGGCCGGTCTGGTGACCGCCCGTGCGCTGTTCCCGGACGAGGACCGCGCCCGCGAGCTGGTCGGCGCCGTGGCCGGCCACAGCGTCGGCGAGATCACCGCCGCCGCCGGCGCCGGGGTGCTCTCCGCCCACGATGCGCTGACCTTCGTCCGCGAGCGCAGCCTGGCGATGGCCGAGGCCGCCGCCGCCACCGAGACCGGCATGATCGCCGTCCTCGGCGGCGAGCCGGAGGTCGTCGCGGCCAAGCTGGCCGAACACGGGCTGACCCCGGCGAACAACAACGGCGGCGGCCAGATCGTCGCCGCCGGCACGCTGCCCCAGCTGGACGCCCTGCGGGCCGACCCGCCGGCCGGCGCCCGCCTGATCGCGCTGAAGGTCGCGGGCGCGTTCCACACCGAGCACATGGCGCCCGGCGTCGAGCGCCTGTCCAAGCTGGCCCCGACCCTCACGGTCGCGGACCCGAAGGTCGCCTACGTCTCCAACAAGGACGGCGGCGTCGTCACCTCCGGCACCGAGGTGCTGGACCGCCTGGTGTCGCAGGTCTCCAACCCGGTCCGCTGGGACCTCTGCATGGAGACGCTGGAGCGGCTCGGCGCGACCGCCGTCATCGAGCTCGCCCCCGCGGGCACCCTCACCGGACTGGTCAAGCGCAACCTCAAGGGTGTGGCGACGCTTGCCCTCAAGACCCCCGCCGACCTGGACAAGGCACGCGAGATCGTCGCGGAGCACGGCGGTCAGGAGACCAAGGCATGAGCGCCCCCCAGATCAAGCCGGTCACCGGCGCGCAGTACGCGCGCATCCACGGTGTCGGCGGCTACCGCCCGGTTCGGGTGATTCCCAACGCCGAGGTGCTGAACTGGATCGACTCCTCGGACGAGTGGATCCGCACCCGCAGCGGGATCGCCGAGCGCCGCTGGGCCGGCCCCGAGGAGACCGTCGCCGAGATGTCGGTGCAGGCCGCCGGCAAGGCCATCGCCCAGGCCGGGATCGACCCCTCGCAGATCGGCGGCGTGATCGTCGCGACCGTCTCGCACCTCAAGCAGACCCCCGCGATCGCCACCGAGATCGCCGAGCGGCTGGGCTGCGGCACCGCCCCCGCCTTCGACATCTCGGCCGCCTGCGCCGGCTTCGGCTACGGCCTGGGCCTGGCCGACGGCATGGTCCGCGGCGGCAGCGCCGAGTACGTGCTGGTCATCGGCGTGGAGCGGCTCAGCGACATGACCGACCAGTCGGACCGCTCGACCGCGTTCATCTTCGGCGACGGCGCCGGCGCCGCGATCGTCGGCCCGTCCGACACGCCCGGCATCGGGAAGGTCATCTGGGGCTCCGACGGCTCCCACAAGGACGTCATCTCGCAGACCCAGGCCTGGGACACCGCCTTCGCCAAGGAGGACGCCGTCAACGGCGCCGGCGAGGTGGCCAAGTGGCCGACCCTGCGGATGGAGGGTCAGACGGTCTTCCGCTGGGCGGTCTGGGAGATGGCCAAGGTGGCCCAGCAGGCGCTGGACGCCGCCGGGGTCACCGCCGACCAGCTGGGCGCGTTCATCCCGCACCAGGCCAACATGCGCATCACCGATGCCATGATCAAGGCGCTGAAGCTGCCCGAGACGGTGCCGGTCGCCCGCGACATCACCGAGACCGGCAACACCTCCGCCGCCTCCATCCCGCTGGCGATGGAGCGCATGCTGGAGAGCGGTGAGGCCCGCAGCGGCGACCTCGCCCTGATCATCGGGTTCGGGGCGGGTCTGGTCTACGCGGCGGCAGTCGTTACGCTCCCCTAGGCACTTCCGCCCCACTCATCACAAACCTGCGTCCGTCCGCCGGGCGAGCGCATTCAACACCGAAGAGGAGCAGCCAGTATGGCTACCAAGGACGAGGTCCTGGAAGGTCTCGCTGAGATCGTCAACGAGATCGCCGGCATCCCGACCGAGGACGTCGAGTTCGACAAGTCCTTCACCGACGACCTGGACGTCGACTCGCTGTCCATGGTCGAGGTCGTCGTGGCCGCCGAGGAGCGCTTCGACGTGAAGATCCCGGACGACGAGGTCAAGAACCTGAAGACCGTCGGCGACGCGGTGGACTACATCATCGCCAACGCCTGAGCGTCCGACCCGTTCGACGCCCGTCGTCGGCCGGCTCCCCGAGTCGGCCGACCCGCCGGCCGGACGCCCCACCGGGCGCCCGGCCGGGCCCACCCCCCGGCCCGCCGTCGTTGTCCCGCACGAACGTGAGAGAAGAAGATCCAGTGACCGTTGAAAACCGTACCGTGGTCGTCACGGGTATCGGCGCCTTCACGCCGCTGGGCGGCGACGCCGCCACCACCTGGGAGAACCTGGTCGCCGGGCGCTCCGGGGTGGCTGCCCTGACCGAGGAGTGGGCCGCCGACCTGCCCGTCCGGATCGCCGCGCGCACCGCCGTCGACCCGGCCGAGATCCTCCCCCGCCCGGTCGCCCGCAAGCTGGACCGCTCGGCGCAGTTCGCGCTGATCGCCGCCCGCGAGGCGTGGGCCGACGCCGGCTACGAGACCCCGGCCACCGACGAGTCCTCCAAGCTCGTGCCCGAGCGTCTGGGCGCCGTGATCGCCTCCGGCATCGGCGGCGTCACCACCCTGCTCGACCAGTACGACGTGCTGCGCGAGAAGGGCGCCCGCAAGGTCTCCCCGCACACCGTGCCGATGCTGATGCCCAACTCCCCGGCGGCCAACGTCGGTCTGGAGGTCGGTGCCCGCGCCGGCGTGCACACCCCCGTCTCCGCCTGCGCCTCCGGCGCCGAGGCGATCGGCTACGCGATCGAGATGATCCGCAGCGGCCGCGCCGACGTGGTGGTGGCCGGCGGCACCGAGGCCGCGATCCACCCGCTGCCGATCGCCGCGTTCGCCAACATGATGGCGATGTCCAAGAACAACGACGAGCCCGAGCGCGCCTCGCGCCCGTACGACAAGGGCCGCGACGGCTTCGTGCTCGGCGAGGGCGCCGGCGTGGTCGTGCTGGAGTCGATCGAGCACGCCGAGGCCCGCGGTGCCCGGATCTACTGCGAGGCGGTGGGCCAGGGTCTCTCCTCGGACGCCCACCACATCGCCCAGCCGGAGCCGACCGGCGCCGGCGTGGCCCGCGCGCTGGCCGACCTGTTCGACCGCAACCCGCTGGACAAGGCCGAGATCGTGCACGTCAATGCGCACGCCACCTCGACCCCGCAGGGTGACACGGCCGAGCTGAAGGCGCTGCGCAAGGAGCTCGGCGAGCACCTGGACCACATCGCCGTCTCGGCCACCAAGTCGATGACCGGCCACCTGCTGGGCGGCGCCGGCGGCATCGAGACCGTCGCCACCGTGCTGGCGCTGCACCACCGGGTCGCCCCGCCGACCATCAACGTCGACGAGCTCGACGAGGACGTGGACGCGGACATCGTCCGCGACGAGGCCCGGGCGCTGCCCGAGGGCCGGATCGCCGCGCTGAACAACTCGTTCGGCTTCGGCGGCCACAACGTGGTGCTGGCCTTCCGCACCGTCTGATCCCGTACCCGAAGGGGCCGGCGCTCGTGACGAGCGCCGGCCCCTTCGGGCATGTCGGAGTGCCGGGCTCAGACCACCTGGTGCAGCCAGCGCACCGGGGCGCCCTCGCCCGCGTAGCGGAAGGGCTCCAGCTCGTCGTCCCAGGGCTTGCCGAGCAGCCGGGAGATCTCCGCCTCCAGGTCCGCGCCCTCGCTGCGGGCGCGCAGCAGGACGGCCCGCAACCGGTCCTCGGGGATCAGGATGTCGCCGTGGATCCCCGTGACGGCATGGAAGATGCCGAGCGTGGGCGTGCTGCTGTACCGCTCGCCCTCGGCCGTGGCGCAGGGCTCGCTGGTGACCTCGTACCGCATCAGCTGCCAGCCGCGCAGCGCGGAGGCGAGCTTCGAGGCCGTGCCGGGCTCGCCCTGCCAGGAGAGCTCGGCACGCCAGTGCCCGGGCGAGGCCGGCTGGCGGATCCAGTCCAGGCTCACCCGCACACCGAGCACCCCCGCGACGGCCCACTCGACGTGCGGGCACAGCGCGCGGGGCGCGGAGTGGATGTACAGGACTCCACGTGTCGTCACCGGGACCTCCAGGCTGTGGACGAGGGTCGCCTTCCCCAGCTGCCTCGCGTTCGTGCCTGCAGTTGATCCACAGTTACCCACGTTAGCCGACATTAAGCCACTAAATTGAGCAAAACGGACAGGCTTTCGCTCAATGCTAGTCGAATCCCCAACGAGGTCCACCCCTCGGTCGGATCTCTCCCCCGAACGGCCCCATCGCCGGGCGGGACCACCGTACCGCGCCTCCCCGCACCGCGGCTGACGCACTGTCGGATCCGGCCGGAATGCGGTAGTGCGGCCGGATCCCCTGCGCCCGGTACGCAAACCGCCCCGCCGGCCCGGAGGGGCGGCGGGGCGGTTTGCGCATGATCCGAGCCGCCGTCAGCCGTCGAGGCGGACCACCATCTTGCCGGTGTTGGCGCCGCGCAGCAGATCGAGGAAGGCCTGGGCGGTGTTCTCGAAGCCGTCCACCACGGTCTCCTCGTTGCGCAGCCGGCCCTCGCGCAGCCAGCCGCCCACCTCGGCGACGAACTGCGGCTGCAGGGCGGAGTGGTCGCCCACCAGCATGCCCTCCAGCCGGAGCCGCTTGCCGATGGCCATCGCGAGGTTGCGCGGGGCCGCCGGGGCGGAGGTGTCGTTGTACTGGGCGATCGCGCCGCAGAGCACCGCCCGGCCGTGCACGCCGAGCGCGCCGATCGCGGCCTCCAGGTGCTCGCCGCCGACGTTGTCGAAGTAGAGGTCGATGCCCTCCGGGGCCGCCTTGGCCAACTGCTCGGCGACCGGGCCGTCCTTGTAGTTGAACGCGGCGTCGAAGCCGTACTCGCCGACCAGCTTGCCGACCTTCTCCGCCGAGCCGGCCGAACCGACCACCAGCGCGGCGCCCTTGAGCTTGGCGATCTGGCCGACCATCGACCCGACGGCCCCGGCCGCACCGGAGACGAAGACCTTGTCGCCCTCCTTGAGGCCGCCGACCTCCAGCAGGCCCGCGTACGCGGTCAGGCCGGTCATGCCGAGCACGCCGAGGTAGGCGGAGAGCGGCACGGACGGGTCGACCTTCACCGCGCGCCCGGCCGCCACGGTGGCGTACTCGCGCCAGCCGAGCCCGTGCAGGACGGCGTCGCCCGGCGCGAAGCCCTCGGCCGCCGAGGCCACCACGTAGCCGACCGCACCGCCGTCCATCGGCCGGCCCAGCTGGAACGGCGGGACGTAGGACTTCACGTCGTTCATCCGGCCGCGCATGTACGGGTCGACCGAGAGGTAGGCGTTGCGGACCAGGATCTCGCCCTGCTCCGGGGCCCGGACCGGGGCCTCGGCCAGCGCGAAGTCGGCCGGCACCGGCCAGCCCTGCGGACGGGCGGCGAGGTGCCATTCGCGGGCGGTGACGGGCGCTTCCTGCTCAGCCATCGGGGATGCTCCTTGCGCATGAAAGGTTGACTTACTGAAGTAACGATGGGCATGAAAGGTTCATGTTGTCAACTGTTCAGGTAGACTCGGAGGCATGGACACCCAGCCCGCCCCGACCGTCGCCTCCCAGCCCGACGAGATCACCCGCGAGGTCGTCGACCTGATGGCCAACCTGGTCGGGCTCTTCCACCGCGAGTACGAGGAGGCCGCCGCGGCCCGCTCGCTCACCGGCGCCCAGGCCAAGGTCCTCGCCCTGCTGCGGCGCGGCCCGATGCCGATGCGCCACATCGCCCAGACGCTCAGCTGCGAGCCGTCCAACATCACCGGCATCGTCGACCGGCTGGAGTCGCGCGGCTTCGTCACCCGGGAGGCCGACCAGCAGGACCGCCGGGTCAAGCTGGTCGCCGCGACCGAGACCGGCGCGGCCGCCTCCGAGGAGCTGCGCGAGTCGCTGAACTTCGCCCGGGAGCCGCTGGCCTCGCTCGGTCCGGAGGAGCGGACGGTGCTGCGCGACCTGCTCAGCAGGATGCTCGCGGGCGCCTCCGGCCCCGGAGCGTGAGCGTCCGCGGCCCTCGCGTGAGCAGCATCACAGCCCCCCGGGCCGTTCCGGAGCAATTGACCGGGCCGGGGCTGTAACCGAACACTCCCGCGAAACGTCTAAGGTTCGAGACTTGGCACCGGCCTGCCCTTGGGCCGGTGCGTGTGGAGAACGACACCAGAAGACGGGGGGCCGGGGCAGGATGAGCAGCAGCTCACGACGTCGGCGCATCATACGGATCGCTGTGGGCCTCGCCGCCGTTCTGGTGCTGTCCGTCGCGGGAGCCGGAGCCTGGTTCTACCACCGGCTGGACAGCAACATCACCACCTTCGACGCGGGCGGCGTCGCCACCGAGCGGCCCCCGGCCCCCGTCCCGGTCACCCCGGGCGCCTCGGTCCCGGTCAACGTCCTGGTGCTCGGCTCGGACACCCGGGACGACGGCAACGCCGACCTCGGCGGCGGCGACCTCGGCGTCGGCCACTCCGACACCGCGATCCTCTTGCACGTCTACGCCGACCACAAGCACGCCGTCGGGGTCTCCATACCCCGCGACGCCCTGGTGACCGTCCCGTCCTGCCGACTGCCGGACGGCAGCTGGACGAAGCCCAAGACCGGCCAGATGTTCAACTCGGCCTTCACCATAGGCGAGTTCCCCAAGGGGAACCCGGCCTGCACGCAGAACACCGTCGAGACGCTGACCGGCCTGCGGATCGACCACACCGTCGTGGTGGACTTCAAGGGCGTCGCCGCGATGACCGAGGCGATCAGCGGCGTGGACGTCTGCGTCCCCAACGACGTGAACTCGCACAACATCCAGCTCAAGAAGGGCATGCAGCGACTCTCCGGCCAGCCGGCCGTGGACTACCTGCGGGCCCGCTACGGGTTCGGCGACAACTCCGACATCGGGCGGATGAAGCGCCAGCAGGCCTTCCTCTCCTCGATGATCAGGAAGATCCAGGGCCTCGGTTTCTCACTGCCGACCCTGCTCCCGCTGGCCGACGCGGCCACCCGCTCGCTCACCGTGGACGAGGGCCTCGGCACCGCGATGAAGCTGGTGGACTTCGCCCAGTCGCTGCAGAGCATCAAGCTCTCCGACATCACCTTCGTCACCACCCCGTGGCGCTTCGCCGGGAACCGCGTCGCCCTGGTCCACCCGGACGTGGACACCCTCTGGAAGCTGCTGCGCGAGGACCGCACCCTGGACGGCCAGAGCACCGGCCAGGTCGGCGCCACGGCGTCCGCCTCCCCGTCGGGCACCCCGACCCCCACCGCCTCGCCGACGGCGCTCAGCCCGGAGGAGGCGGCCGTGCCGGTCACCGTGGTCAACGGCGTCGGCACCCCCGGGCTGGCCGGCAGCGCGGCGAAGGCGGTGCGCGGCAAGGGCTTCACCAACGTCGAGCTGGGCGCCGTCAACGGCAGCCGGCTGACCACCGAGATCGCCTACGACCCGGCGCAGAAGGCGGCGGCCGACCAGCTGGCCCCGCTCTTCCCGGGGGCGCGGCTGGTCGAGGAGCCCGGCTCGGACGGGATCACCGTGACGCTCGGCCGCGACTACCGGCCGGTGCCGTCCACCGGGCTCGACTCCCTCGGCGCGGCCGCCGCCGGCCCCACCGCAGGGCCGTCCGAAGCCCTGTCCGAAGCCCCGTCCGAGGCCCCGTCCGGCAGCCCCACCGGCGGCCCGACCGGCAAGCCCTCGGCGACGCCGAGCGGGGTGCCCACCGGCATCGCCGAGAACGCCCGCGGGGCGGACACCGACCCCTGCGCCGACCTGACCTTCGGCTGACGCCCGGGCGGGCCGCTCGCCCCGGTCGGGGGCGACGGCCGGACCGCCCGGTGGCGCGTGGTGGCCGGCCGACGAACCGGGCGGGGAGTCGTGTCCTCCCGGCTCGGAGCGCGGCCGACCGCCCCCGCTACGTTCTAGTTCTCCGGCTCCCAGGCGCGGAGCAGGTCGAGCAGCCCGGCGTCTCCGTCGACGCGCAAGGACTCGGCCCGGATACGGTCGTACAGGTAGAGGATCAACTCACCGGCCGTGCCGTGGACGGAGACGCCGGCTGCGTCCGAGTCCTCGCCGGCCACGGCAGTGGGCGCGGGGATGCGGGCGGAGCGTGCGCCGTCGCCGTCGACCGTGAGACGCCAGGAGCGGCCCTCGGCGGCGTGGAAGTCGAAGGTCGCGGGCTTGTGCGGCCAGGCACTCGTCGACGCGACGCAGGTGAACAGGAACTCCTCGACACCGTCGAGGGTGACCTCGGCCGGCAGCGGCTGCGGGGCGCCCGCGGCGAGCAGGGCGTCGTACGTGTGCACCGCGCTCTCCTGGACCCGGTGCCGGGCGACTCCGCCGGAGGTCCGCGGCGTCTGCAGGGCACTCCACCACGCCCAGCAGCCGGCGTCCGGGCCCGCCTCCCGCAGCACGTCCAGCAGCAGTTGCGTCGACTCCTCCAGCCAGGCCACCAGGGCCTCGCTCTCCCGCGGCAGTTCCAGAGCGGCGCGCGCAGCAACGGCCTCGGCCGGGGGACCGTCGGCCGGCCCCGCGCCGACGATGGCGGCCCAGAAGCGGTCCCCCCCACCCAGGTGCTTCACCAGATCGAACAGCGTCCACTCGGGGCAGGTCGGCACCTGTGCGTCGAGACTGGGCGCGGCGGCGACCGCGGCGCGGAAGGCGGTCGACCGTTCATCGATCAGTCGCAGCAGGTCGGGGAACTCAAGATTCTTTTCCACGCCGGATGTCTATCACCGTGCTCCGTGATCGGACAGCGATTTTGCACAGTCGCCGCCGGTCGGCCAGGTGCGGACGCCGATGCCCCACCGCCCGCCGGAAGCAACGGCATTGACGCTCAGGCAGCCGGGCCCGGGCCCTTCTCCTGGTCCGGCTCCTGCTTCGAGGCCCGGTCCGGGACTCGGTCCGGGTCCGGCAGGCCGGTGACCACGGCGGTCAGCCGGGTGCCCGCCGGAAACGCCCCCGCCTGCGCACCGGCGTACAGGCCGGCGAGCAGCTTGGCGACGTACCGGCGCTCCAGCGCGACACCGTGGCGCCGCTCGAACCCCTCCGCGAAGGCGGCGAGCTCGGCCGGAACCCGGCCGTAGCCGCCGCCGTGGTGCCCGTGGTCGATCCGCCAGTTGCCGAACTCGCGCCCGTAGGCGGCCCGGTGCAGCCCGGCCACCTCGCCCTCCAGATAGCCCTCGCCGCCGCGCAGCACCGCCACGCCGAGCGCCCGCGCACCCGGCGGCAGCCCGGCCGCGATGCCGGCCAGCGTCCCGCCGGTGCCGACCGGGCAGCAGACCACGTCCCGCTCGCCGAGGTCGGGGAGTTCGCCCGGTATCGCCGCCGCACCGAGCGCCGCCAACGCGTTGGAGCCGCCCTCCGGCAGGACCAGGCAGGGCCCCCAGCGCCGCTGCAGCTCCGCCGCCACCGCGGCGTCGGCCTCGCAGCGGGCGGCCGTCTCCCGGTAGGCCGACCGGGAGAGGAAGACCAGCTCCATCCCGGCCGCCTCGGCCGCCCGGAGCGACCAGTTGCGCGGTGCGCCGGCCAGCTCCTCGCCCCGGACCAGCCCGACGCTCTCCAGACCGAGCGCCCCGGCGGCCACCGCGACGGCGCGCAGGTGGGTGGAGTAGGCCCCGCCGAAGGTCAGCAGCCGGGTGTGCCCCTGCTCCAGCGCGGCCGCCAGGTTGGGCCCGAGCTTGCGCCACTTGTTGCCCGGCACGGTCGGGTGCAGCAGGTCGTCCCGCTTGAGCCGCAGCTCCACGCCGGCCCGCTCCAGCACCTCGTCGGTGCAGTCCAGCAGGGGGGTCGGCAGCAGTGCGGGTTCGAGCATCGGGCCAGGATACGGAGCCGCCGCCGGGCGGTCGGTGCGGGGCAGCGGCAGGGCCCGGGCCGGGCTGCGGCGCGGCCGGACCGGTCCGGCGTCAACGCGCCCTCGGCGCGGACCTGTTCGAGTGACATCCGGCCTGTCGGCACGTCCGCCGGGGCCCGCGGTCACTAGAGTTCGTGCAGATGACCGCACCTGGTCAAGCCCGGTCGTCCGGGCGAAGGGTGGGGCGGGTGGGACTCGAACCCACGACCAAGGGATTATGAGTCCCCTGCTCTAACCGGCTGAGCTACCGCCCCGGTTCGCCGCCCGCACCGGCAACCCGGTCCGGCAGCAGCAGACGGCCCCGCGAGGCCGTCCCGGGCAGCATAGCCGGTCGATCACCCGTGGTGCGCGCCGGGGGCGCACATGGGTACGCGCGGACGCACGCCTCCCCGCGCGGCGCAGCCCCGGTGGCGGCCCGGCCCGGCCTCCGGCCAGCCTGGGCGGATGACGGCACGTAAGCCGGCGGTGCTCGGCGCCGCCCTGGCGGTCCTGACGGCCGCGGGCTGCACCACGGCGGCGGGCCCCGGCAGCGCCACCCCGACGGTGAGCTCGCAGCCCGCCTCGGCCGGCTCCGCCGCCGCGGACAGCCACGGCTGGAGCCCCGAACGGCTGCGCGGGGCGCTCGGCCGGCACACCGGCGTCACCCGCACCGCCAAGCCCACCGTGCTCAACGGACTGGTCGGCGCCGTGTTCACCCGCAACGCGGACGGCGACCACTTCTGCACCGCCAGCGTGGTCGACAGCGCCGGGCTCAACCTGATCGTCACCGCCGCGCACTGCGTCTGGGACCCGGAGCTCGGCCTCCGCTCCGACCTGGTCTTCGTCCCCGGCTACCGGGACGGCGAGACCCCGAGCGGCGTCTGGCCCCTGCTGGCCGTGACCGTCGACCAGGCCTGGAAGGACGGCGGCGACCCGGACGTGGACGTCGCCTTCGCGGTCGTACAGGCCCGGAACGGACAGCAGGTGCAGCAGGTGCTCGGCGCCAACCGGCTCGGCATCGACCGCGGCTACCGGCTGCCGGTCAAGGTCACCGGCTACCCCGGCACCAGCGAGGTGCCGATCACCTGCAGCAACACCACCTCCGAGCAGAGCCCCACCCAGCTGCGGATCGACTGCCCCGACTGGACCGGTGGCACCAGCGGCAGCCCCTGGGTGACCGACTTCGACCCGGACACCCGGACCGGGACCGTGGTGGGCGTGATCGGCGGCCACCAGGAGGGCGGCAACACCCCGGACACCTCCTACAGCAGCTACTTCGGCGACCGCGTCCAGGCCCTGTACGACCGCGCCACCGGGTGAACCCGGCGGCCGGGGACCCGGCGGTGGCGTCGCCGGGCCCGGCCTGGTAGATCTTCCTCACGAACGGCGGAACGCTCGACCCGCAGAGCCCGCCCCGGAGGACGAGACGGAGCCCGGATGGCCCCCCGCCCGGTACGGCCCGCACGCACGGCCCAGGCGGCCGTGCTGGCGGCCCTGCTGCTGGCCGCCGGCGCCGCCTGCGGCGGTGGGGAGGAGCAGCCGCCGAGCGCCGCGGTGGCACCGCCGAACCCGGCCGGCGACCGGGTGGGCACCCTCTCGATCCGCGACGCCCAGGGGCCGCGGGCCTGCACGGCCAGCGTGGTGCACAGCCCCCGGCGGAACCTGCTGGTGACCGCCGCGCACTGCGTGCAGAGCCGCCGGATCGGTCTGCTGGACGGCCTGGTGTTCACCCCCGGCTACCGCAACGGTTACTCGCCCTACGGGAGTTGGCCGGTGCAGTCGATCACCGTCGACCCGCGCTGGGCGGCCGAGGACGATCCCGAGTACGACGTGGCGTTCGTCACGGTCCGGGCGATCGGCGGCCGGGAGATCGAGGACGCGGTCGGCGGCAACCCGCTCGCCACCGGGCAGGGCGTCGGTCTGGCCGTCTCGGTGACCGGCTACCCCAACGAGAGCGACGAGCCGATCACCTGTTCGGCCCGGACCAGCTCGCAGAGTCCCACCCAGGAGCGCTTCGACTGCGGCGGCTACACCAACGGCACCAGCGGCAGCCCCTGGGTCACCTCGGCCGGCACGGTGGTCGGCGTGATCGGCGGCTACCAGGAGGGCGGCGAGACCGACGGCACCTCCTACAGCGTCGCCTTCGACGACCGGGTCGCCGAGCTCTACCGCCGGGCCATCGCCTGAGCCGCAGGGCCCGGTCCGGTTCGCGCGGGCCGCCCCGGGCCCGTCCTGCGGAGCAGCCCCGGAGGCGAGGACGTGACGGACGCAACACCGCCGGCGGGCGGGACCGGCGGCCCCGGGACAACACGAAGGCCCCCCGGTCGTCCGAGGGGCCTTCGCTCTGAGCAGTCACCGGGCGCACCCGGTGCAGCTCCCGCATTTGGACTCGAACCAAAAACCTGCCGGTTAACAGCCGGCTGCTCTGCCAATTGAGCTATGCGGGATCGCGGTGGGCAACTGCCGCACCACGGGCAGGAGAAACGGCCCGACGGCCGTCCACCTGAGCTCCCCCAATTGGACTCGAACCAATAACCTGCCGATTAACAGTCGGCTGCTCTGCCAATTGAGCTATGGGGGATCGGGCTTCCGCTTCGGCCCCCGGTTCCCCGGGCTCCTCGGCGCTCGCTGCGGGACATACATTAGCGCACTCGGGGGGGTGGTCCGCCAATCGCTTTCCCCGGCCGCCCCGGGGGCCCGTCCGGCGTGCCCCCCGCGCGCCCGGCTCACCACCCGGGGATGCTGGGGGCACGGACGGTTCGCCGCCCCGATGGACGGGTAGGGCAATGCGGCAATGACCGCCAGGAGAGGGTGGAATCCGATCATGTGGAAGCTGTCGTTGATCGTCGGACTCGCGGCGGGCTACGTCCTGGGCTCGCGGGCCGGACGCCAGCGGTACGAGCAGATCGCCAAGGTCACCCGGCAGGTCGCCCAGAACCCCAAGGTGCAGAGCGCCGCCGACAAGGCCAAGCACCAGGCCGGGGCCGTCGCCGGGAAGGCCGCCGGCGCCGTGGCGGACCGGGTCGGCGACCGGCTGCCGGACCGGGTGACCGACCGGGTGCCGTACTTCAACCGCCCCCGGACGGAGGACGACGGCTGGGGTACCTTCCGTCCGTGACGCGGAGGTGACGGCAGGCCGTACACCGCGCCGGTACGGCGGAACCGTACGGGCAACACTTGCCCGGGTCGCCAGCGTCGGCGCGCCCGCTGAGGCATGATCTCGACATGGCCATCGTCGCGGGGATAGACAGCTCGACCGGTCGCACCCGGATCGTCGCGTGCGACACGGAGACCGGCGCGGTGCTGCGGTCCGGCAAGGCCCCGCACCCCGCGCCGGAGCGGGCGGAGACCCGGGCCGGCGAGGCCGACCCGCAGCTCTGGCTGCACTCGCTCGGCGACGCCGCGGCGGGCGGGCTGCTGGAGGGCGTCCGAGCGATCGGCGTCAGCGCGCAGCAGCACGGCATGATCGGCCTGGACGCCGGCGGCGTGCTGGTGCGGCCCGCGATCCTCTGGAACGACCCGCGCTCCAGCGGCGCCGCCGCCGCGCTGGTGGACGCCCTCGGCGGCCCGGCGGCCTGGACGGCGGCGATCGGCGCCGTGCCCGGCCCCACGTACACCATCGCCAAGCTGCGCTGGCTGGCCGAGTTCGAGCCGGCAAACGCCCGCCGGATCGCCGAGGTGCTGCTGCCGCACGACTGGCTGGTCTGGCAGCTGCTCGGCCACCCCAAGCGGCGCACCACCGACCGCGGCGACGCCTCCGGCACCGGCTACTGGTCGCCGATCACCGGCGAGTACCGCCAGGACCTGATCGAGCTGGCGCTCGGCCACGGTCTCAAGCTCCCCGACGTGCTCGGCCCCGCCGAGCCCGCCGGGCAGACCCCCGAGGGCCTGCTGATCTCCGCCGGCACCGGCGACAACATGGCCGCCGCGCTCGGCCTCGGCCTCGGGCCGGGCGACGCGGCGGTCTCGCTCGGCAGCTCCGGGACGATCTTCGCGGTGCACGAGGAGGCCGTGGTGGACGCCACCGGTCTGGTCTCCTCGTTCGCCGACGCCACCGGCCGCCACCTGCCGATGGTCGCCACCCTGAACGCCGCCCAGGTGCTGCGCTCCACCGCCGCCCTGCTCGGGCAGGACCTGGAGGGCCTGAGCGACCTCGCCCTGCAGTCCAGCCCCGGCGCCTACGGGCTGGTGCTACTGCCCTACCTGGACGGAGAGCGGACGCCGGCGCTGCCGCACGCCGCCGGCACCCTGACCGGGATGCGGGCCGAGTCGATGGCCCCGCAGCACGTCGCCCGGGCCGCCGTCGAGGGCATGCTCTGCAACCTCGCGGACGCGCTGGACGTCCTGCGCGCCCGCGGCGTGCCGGTGAACCGGGTCTTCCTGCTCGGGGCCGCCGGGCGACTGCCGGCCGTCCGGCAGATCGCCCCGCTGGTCTTCGGCGTCCCGGTCGTGGTGCCGCCGCCCGGTGCCCACGCGGCGCGCGGCGCGGCCCGGCAGGCCGCCTGGGCGCTGGCCGGCACCCCGGAGCCGCCGCGCTGGGAGCTGCCGGGGGCGGAGACCGTCACGCCGGACGCCGAGCAGGACCTGCCGGTCGGCTCGGCGGTGCGTCAGCAGTTCCGGGCCGCCCGCGAGCAGATCCACCCGGAGACGGCCGGCTGAGCCGGGCCGGCGGCCGTGGGACGGCGCCGGGCGACGGGTGGGACGGCGTTCGGCGTGCTCGGCCCTGTCCGGCCGGTCCTGCCGGGGTTCGACATGCTCGACGGGTGCGGTCTGTTCGGCGGGCTCGGCGTCTTCGAGCTGTCGCGGTGGCCGCGGGAGCGCGGCGCCCGCCCGTCCCGCTGAAGGGGGACGGTGTGCCGGGTCCGAGGGCCGTCCGGCCCTGACGGCCCGCCACCGTGGAGGGGAAAGAGGTCGCGGCGGGGAGGGCGGCACGAAACGCCCTCCCCGCCGCGCGTCCCTGCGATCCGGGGCAGCCTCCCCCCGCGAGGCTGCCCCGGCCGGTGGGGGATTCGGGACGGCAGGGAGCCAGGTCCACGACGGTCACCGGACGAAGGATCCGGGCTCCGCAGTGGGCCGACGCGAGAACTCTGCACGACTGACCAGTGAATGTTCGAGCGATCACCGGGGTTGTGAGACACTTCCGTCCGTCTCAGAGCGGTGACCTGGGGTTTGAGACGGCTGGTCGGTGAGGTTGGAGACGCGAAGCCGCCCCTGGGCCGGGCCGGTGCACCTCCCGACCCCAGTTCGCTCCCCGCGTCCCCCCGTCTCTCGTGTTGGGAAGACCGCATGGCATCCGCCTGGAAAGAACTGCCGGACGAACTGTCCGAGTCCGCTGCACGCCTGACGGAGCGGCTGCGCGCCGTCAAGGACGCGACCGGACTCTCGCTGTCCGAGCTGGCCACCCGGACCCACTACAGCCGGGCCTCCTGGGAGCGCTGGCTGAACGGCAAACGGGTCATCACCGAGCAGGCGCTGGAGGCGCTGATCGGGACCGTCGAGTGCGACGGTCCCGCGCTGCGGGCGCTCTGGGCGCAGGCCTCGGCGCCGGTGGCCGTCGTCGCGGCCGAGGACGGCGCCGAGCCGGACGCGGTGGAGGCGCCGGCGGCCGCGGAGGCCGTTGCGGCGGAGGAGTCCGCGGACGCCGCCGGGCCCCTCGCAGCAGCCGCCGGGGCCGGGCAGCCCGCTGCCGAGGCGGACCCGGTCGAGGCTCCGTCAGGCGAGGCGGCGTCAGGCGACGAGGCGTCCGCCGGGCAGCCGTCCGTCGAAGAGCCCTCCGCCGAGGAGCCTTCCGCCGAGGCGCCCGGGGCCGGGCCGGTGCCGTCCGCCCGGACGGCCGCGCCGTGGTGGCGGCGGCCGGTCGCGCTCGTGGCCGGCGGCCTGGTGCTGGCGGTCCTCCTGGGCGCGGCCGGATTCCGGTACAGCCGCGACGGCGCCGAGGCGTCGCCCGCCCACGCGCAGCCCGCTCCGACCGCGACGGCCAGTACGGCCCCGCCCGTAAAGCCCGCCTCCCCGGCCGCGCCCGGGCCGAGCTGCCAGGCGATGGGCTGCGCGCACAAGGACCCCAAGACCACCGGCTGCGGGGCCGACGCCCGCACGCTGCAGACCGGCAACATCGGCAAGGTGGTCATCTACCTCCGCTACAGCCAGAAGTGCCAGGCCGCCTGGGCCGCCATCACCGAGGGCCAGCCGGGCGACAGCGCGACCGTCACCACAAGTGCCGGCGAGGTTGAGACCGCGCTGATCCACTGGGGCTACGACAACTACTCGATGATGGTGAACGCCGGCGACCCGGCCACCACCTTCCGGGTCTGCGGGCACCAGTCGGCCGGGGACGACTGCACGGCGAGCGTCTCGCACCTCGCCCAGCTGGTCGCCTCCACCCCGATCCCGATCGGCCCGGCCTCCCCGCCCGCGATTTCCCCATCCCCCGGCGCCGCAAGCCCCTCGACCCCGGCGGCCACGGCAACGGCGGCGGCGGCGACGGCAACGGCGACCACCCCGGCCGGGCCCCCCGAGTCGGCGGCGCCCTAGCGGCGCCGGTCCAGCGGCGCCGGTCTAGTCGAGATAGCCGCGGAGCTGTTCGGCGAAGGCGTGGTCGCGGAGTTTCACCAGGGTCTTGGACTCGATCTGGCGGATCCGTTCCCTGGTCACCCCGAACAGCATGCCGATCTCCTCCAGGGTGCGCGGGCGCCCGTCGTCCAGGCCGTAGCGGAGCTGGACGACCTGGCGCTCGCGCTCGCCGAGGGTGGCCAGGACGGCCTCCAGGTGCTGACGCAGCAGCAGGAAGGCGGCCGACTCGGCGGGTGAGGCGGCGTCGGCGTCCTCGATCAGGTCGCCGAGCGCCACGTCGTCCTCCTCGCCGACCGGGGTGTGCAGCGAGATCGGCTCCTGGGCGAGCCGCAGCAGCTCTCGCACCCGCTCCTCGGTCAGTTCCAGGGCAGCGCCGATGTCGGCCGCGGTCGGTTCCAGGCCGCGTTCCTGGAGCAGTGCGCGCTGGACCCGGATCACCCGGTTGATCAGCTCGACCACGTGCACCGGCACCCGGATCGTCCGGGCCTGGTCGGCCAGTGCCCGGCTCATCGCCTGCCGGATCCACCAGGTCGCGTAAGTGGAGAACTTGTAGCCGCGCGCGTAGTCGAACTTCTCCACCGCCCGGATCAGCCCGAGGTTGCCCTCCTGGATGAGATCGAGGAGGGTCAGCCCGCGGCCGACGTAGCGCTTGGCGACCGAGACCACCAGGCGCAGGTTGGCCTCGATCAGCCGCCGCTTGGCGATCCGGCCGATCACCACCAGGCTGTCCAGCTCACCGGCCAACGGGTCGGACGGCGCGGGTTCGCGGTGCAGCCGCTCCTCGGCGAACAGGCCGGCCTCGATCCGGCGGGCCAGCTCCACCTCCTCGACGGCGGTCAGCAGCCGGATCCGGCCGATCTCGCGCAGGTACTGGCGGAGCAGGTCGGCGGCCGGGCCGCTCGCGCCGGCGGCCGCGGGGCCGGGGTCGGCGTCCGCGTCGGCGCCGGCGTCTGCGTCTGCGTCTGCGTCGGGCTCGGAGTCAGCGGCTTCGGCTGCGGCCTCGGCGTCGGCTTCGGCCTCCTGGTCGGGCCCGGGTCTGGACTCGCCGGACTCCTCGTCACCGTCGCGGGCCTCGGGGCGGCCCTGGGAAGGCACCCGGGCCCCGTCCGGGGTCGGAGCCCCGGCCCGGCCGTGGTCGTCGTGGGGGGCGAGCTGGTCGGTGGTCGGGCGGGCGGTCGTCGCAGAGCCTTGGTCCACGGGCATCCCCTCGGGGCGGGCGCGACTCTGGCGGACCCGCGCTGTACGGAGCTGGGACGCCCTCCAGTGTGCGGCACGCCACACTCCGTGGCCGAGACTCGTGCGCGGACTTTCTCCCCCGGCGCAGGATCGCCGCGCGGCCCTACAACCCTGCCGCACCCTGGCTGCGCAGTCGCTCCTTGTACTGCTGCAGCTGCCAGAGCTCGTTGCTCACGGCGTGCCACTCCTCACTCGCGCCCCGGGCGTGGAGCTGGTTGAGGTACGCGCGGCCCTCCGCGATCCGCTGGTCGACCGCCTGGAGGCGCAGCTTCACCAGGAACTCCCCCGCGTAGACCGCGTCCGCCTTGCGGCGCGAGCGCACCGGCTCGACGGTCAGCTCGGTGACCAGCGAGCGGACCTGGTCGTCGGGCGCGGCCTCGCGCACGGCGCTGGTGAAGTCGGCCAGCCCGGCCCCGTACGCGGCACCGCCGGCCTGGGCGATGGCGCGGCGCACGGCGGTGTACGGCGGGGTCGGGAACTCGTCCTCGCCGTAGTGGTCGAAGGCCGGCGCGACCAGGTCCGGGTGCTGGAGGGCGAGCTTGAGCAGCTCGCGCTCGACGAACTGGGCCGGGTCGCGCGGGTTGAGCACGAAGGCCGGACGGGCGGGCCGGACCGGCTGGGCCGGGTCCGGGCGGCGCTGCTGGCCGTTGGCGCGCGGGTTCTGCTGGCGCTCGCGCTCCCAGCGGGCGAGCTGGGAGATCCGGCGCACCACGAACTGCTCGTCCAGGATGCCGAGCATCCCGGCGAGCCGGACGGCGTACTCGTGCTGGATCGAGCGGTCCTTGATCCGGGCGACGATCGGCGCGGCCTCCTCCAGCGCCGCGGACCGGCCCTCCGGGTTCTCCACCCGGTGCCGGGCGACGGCCGAGCGCAGCGCGAACTCGAACAGCGGCACCGGGTTGTCGATCAGCTCGCGGACTGCGTCGTCGCCCTTGGCCAGCCGCAGGTCGCACGGGTCCATGCCGCCGGGGCTGACCGCGATGGACGTCCGGGCGGCGAACTTCTGGTCGTCCTGGAAGGCGCGCAGGGCGGCCTTCTGGCCGGCCGCGTCGCCGTCGAAGGTGAAGACGGTCTCGCCCCGGTAGCTGGCGTTGTCCATCATCAGCCGGCGGATGATCTTGATGTGGTCCTCGGCGAAGGCGGTACCGCAGGTGGCCACCGCCGAGGTGACGCCCGCCAGGTGGCAGGCCATCACGTCGGTGTAGCCCTCCACCACCACGGCCCGGCCGGACTTGGCGATCTCCTTCTTCGCCAGGTCGATGCCGTACAGCACGTGGGACTTCTTGTAGATCGGCGTCTCGGGGGTGTTCAGGTACTTCGGGCCGTTGTCGTCCTCGCGCAGGCGGCGGGCCCCGAAGCCGACCACCTCGCCCGCGATGTCGCGGATCGGCCAGACCAGCCGGCCCCGGAAGCGGTCGATCAGGCCGCCGCGCTGGCCCTGCGAGGCCAGGCCCCCGAGCAGGATCTCCTTGTCGCTGAAGCCCTTGCCGCGCAGGTAGCGGACCAGGTGCTCCCAGCCGGCCGGGGCGTAGCCGACGCCGAAGGTCCGGGCGGCCTCCTCGTCGAAGCCGCGCTCGGCCAGGAAGCGGCGGCCGATCTCCGCCTCCGCCGAGGCGAGCTGCTCCTGGTAGAAGGCGGCGGCCACCTTGTGCGCCTCGACCAGCCGGGTCCGCTCGCCCTGCTGGTGGCGGGGGCTGTAGCCGCCCTCCTCGTAGCGGAGCGTGATGTTGGCCTGGGCGGCCATCCGCTCGACGGCCTCGGCGAAGGTGAAGTGCTCGATCTTCATCAGGAAGGCGATGGTGTCGCCGTTCTCCTGGCAGCCGAAGCAGTGGAAGACGCCCTTGGCGGGGTTCACGTAGAAGGAGGCGGACTTCTCGTCGTGGAAGGGGCAGACGCCCTTGTACTCGCCACCGCCACCGTTGGTCAGCTGTACGTAGTCGCCGACCACCACGTCGATCGGCAGTGCGCTGCGCACCGCCTGTACGTCTTCGTCCCTGATCCGCCCGGCCACCCCGGAAGTCTACTGGGGCGGCCGGGCTTTCCCGGGGGCTTTCCCGGGGGCCGGCGGGGGCGGCGTGACCGGCGCCTCACCGGCGGGGCGGGTCCGGCGTGGCCGCGGCCCCGGGGATCACCTCCAGGCGGCGCCGACCAGCTTGGCGTGCAGGGCCAGGGCGGAGGCGTCGGTGAGGGTGGCGATCTGGTCGATCACCGCGCGGAGGGCGGCGCGGTCGTCCTCCGCCTCCCGGTAGAGGGCCGCGAAGACCGGGTCCAGCCCCTCCGGGGCGCGCTGGTTGAGCACGTGGGCGAGCTCGGCGATCACGATCCGCTGGCGGGCCCGCAGCTGGGCCTGCTCGTCGCGCTGCATCACGAACCGGACGGCGACCGCCTTGAGCACGGCGCACTCCAGCCGGACGTCGCGCGGCACCACCAGCTCGGCCGCGTACCGGGTGAGCCGCCCGGGGCCGTAGCGGGCGCGGGTGGCCTGTTCGGCGGCCAGGCAGAAGCGGCCGATCAGCTGGCTGGTGAGGTCCTTCAGGCCGGCCCGGGCGCGGGCCGAGCCGTCGTACGAGCCGGGCCACCACTCCTGGGCGAGCAGCCGGTCCAGCGCGGCGGCCAGCTCCTCCGGCTCGGCGTCCGGGGCGTAGCGCTCGGCCACCTTGAACAGTTCGGCCCGCTCGCTCGGGGCGCGCAGCGCGGCCGGGTCGATGTGGCCGGCCTGGAGGCCGTCCTCGACGTCGTGGGTGGAGTAGGCGACGTCGTCGGCCCAGTCCATGACGGTGGCCTCGAAGCACTTGCGCCCGGCCGGGGAGCCGGCCCGCAGCCAGCGGAAGACCGGGAGGTCGTCGGCGTAGACGCCGTACTTGTGCGAGGCCGGGTCGACCGGGTGGGAGCCGTGCGTCCAGGGGTACTTGGTGGCGGCGTCGAGCGCGGCGCGGGTCAGGTTGAGGCCGACGCTGCGGCCGGGCCAGGGCGCAAGCCGGGCCGGCTGGTCGTCCTGCGGGGCGAACCGCTTGGGCTCCAGGCGGGTGAGGATGCGCAGCGACTGCGCGTTGCCCTCGAAGCCGCCGCAGGCCTCGGCAGCCTGGTCGAGGGCCTCCTCGCCGGTGTGGCCGAAGGGCGGGTGGCCGATGTCGTGGGCGAGGCAGGCGGTCTCCACGAGGTCCGGGTCACAGCCCAACGCGGCGCCCAACTCACGCCCGACCTGGGCGCATTCGAGCGAGTGGGTGAGCCGGGTACGGGGGAAGTCGCTGCGCATCGGGGCCACCACCTGGGTGGTTCCGGCCAGCCGGCGCAGGGCGGCGGAGTGGAGCACGCGGGCACGGTCGCGCTGGAACGCCGTCCGGCCGGGGCGCTTGTCCGGCTCGGGCACCCAGCGGGCCTCGGCGGCGTGGTCGTACGGGCTCGGGGCGGCGATGAGGCTCTGCGCGGTGTCGTCCATATGACCTTCACGGTACGCCGGACGTACGACACCGGAAGTGTGCCGCGCGCGAAGGGGCGCGGGCCGGGACGTGAACCCTCGCCCCGCGCGCGCCCGGCGCGCGGCTCCTCCCGGCAGCCTCCCGGCTCAGCCGCGCACCGCCTTGAGCACCGCCGCGGCCACGCCCTCCTGCCCCTTGGCGTTGGGGTGGATCGCCGCCAGGCCGGGCGCGGGGAAGGGCGGCTCGACCCAGCGGGCGGCCTCGCCGGCGCACATGTCGTGGCCGGCCGAGGGTGCGGCCGCGTCGACGAAGACCGCGCCGGCGGCCTCGGCCCGGCGCTTGAGCATGGCGTTCAGCTGCTGCTCCTTCTCCACCAGGAAGCCCAGGTCGCCGGGGGCGACGGCGCGGCCGAGCACCGGGAGGCAGCTCGCCGGGTCGGCGGGCAGCAGCGTCGGGTAGCCGACCACGTAGACCCTGGCCTGCGGGGAGCGCTGCCTGATGTCCGTCAGGATCCCGCCCAGCCGTTCGCCGGCCGCGTCCACCTTGCGCTGGACCTGGTCGGCGGCGCCGCCGGCCGAGGCGTAGTGGTCACGGCAGGGCGCCTCCGTCCGGTCCGCGCCGACCAGGCCCTTCACCGCGTCGACCAGGTTCTCCCGGGCGCAGGCGCCGACGACCTCCATGAACCCGGCGTCGTTGCCGCCGATCCCCACCGTGACCAGCCGGGTCGCCGGGGTGAGCGCTTCGAGCTGCGGCGGGTTGGCGCCGCCGTCGGTCTCCTGGGAGCCGGTGAGGTCCCCGGTGCGGGCGCCGCTGCAGCTGACGTCCTTGAACTGCCCGGCCGCCAGGCCCAGCGCCTTGGCCACCAGGGACGGGTAGTTGACCGCCGAGCGGGCGCAGCCGCCGGGCTCGCCCACCTGCGGGGCGATCTTCAGGCCCGAGGTGTAGGAGTCGCCGAGGGCGACGTAGGGGCCGGCGGGGGTCGGCGTCGGGGTGGGCGTCGGCGTGGCCCGCAGCGGGCGCGGGCCGTCCGGGGCCGGGGCGGCGGAGCCCTCGGAGCCGCCGCCGGTGCAGCCGGCCAGCAGCAGCGCGGCGAGGGCGGCGGACAGGACGGCGGTGGTCGTCGGGCGTGCGGGCACAGGCATGGATCCCCCCGGGGGTCGGAACGGTGACGTCTCTCCCTGCGGCGGCCCGTCCCCCGGGCACCTCTGCCTCAACGAACGGACCGCGCCGGATGACTCCCGCCCCGGGCGGGGATTCTTCCGCCCCGCTCCCCCGGGCCCGCGGCCCCGCCCCATGGGCACGGCGCCCCGGCCTTGCCCGGGGCGCCGCTCGTGCCCGTGCTCGCGGCGGCTGTTCGGGGCGGCTACTCGGGGCCGCGCTCGTGCTCGGCGAGGAACTGCTCGAAGCGCCGGCCCAGCTCGTCGGCCGAGGGCAGGTCCACCGGCTCGGCCAGCAGGCTCTCCCGGCCCTCCGCGCCCGCCACCGCGTCGTACTGGCCCTCCATGCCGCGGATCGCCGAGCGCAGCTCGCCGTCACCCTGGGCGAGTTGCTCCTCGATGTCGGCGTAGACCTCGCCGACCCGGGTGCGCAGCCCGGTGCCCGGCAGGACCAGGCCGGTGGCCGATTGCACCGCCTCCAGGATCAGCACCGCCGCGGCCGGGTACTCCGAGCGGGCCACGTAGTGCGGCACGTGCACGGCGAAGCCCAGGACGTCGTGCCCGGCCTCGCCGAGCCGGTACTCCAGCAGGGCCTGGGCGCTGCCGGGGACCTGCGCCTGCTCGAACCACTGCGGGTAGCCGGCCGCGAGGTCGAGCCGGTTGCCGTGCGGGGTCAGGCCGACCGGGCGGGTGTGCGGCACGCCCATCGGGATGCCGTGGAAGTCGAGCGTCAGCCGCACGCCGAACTGCTCGACGAGCTCGCGCACGGCGACGATGAAGCGCTCCCACTCGACGTCCGGCTCCGGCCCGGTGAGCAGCAGGAACGGCGAGCCGGACGCGTCGTGGACCAGCTGGAGCAGGATCTCCGGCGGGGCGTAGGACGTCCAGCTCTCGCGGTCGAAGACCATCGCGGGGCGACGGGCCCGGTAGTCCACCAGGCGGTCGTGGTCGAAGCGGGCCACCACCTGGGGCGAGCCCTCCGCGAGCAGGTGGGCCACCACCTGGCCGCCGGCCTCGCCGGCGTCCATGAAGCCCTCGAAGTGGTGGAGCAGCACCAGCCCGGCGCCGGTGTCGGCCAACGCGGCGTTCGCCGCGGCCACGGCGGCCACGCCCTGCTGATCCAGCTCGTACAGCGCCTGGGGATCACGCACCGCGAACCCAACCCCGTTCCCTGATCGTCGACTCGTACCTGCTTCTCCTCGTGTCCAGCGTGCCGGGGCGCGCCGGAATTCCCGCCGCCGGCCGGCGGCGCCGCGACGCGGCCCCCGGTCGAGGGCCGGGGAGCCTTCGTCGCGCTCGCGAAGGGCCTCGGGAGCGCCTTCGGAGCGCCTTGGGAGCGCCTTGGGAGCGCCTTCGGAGGCTCGTCCCGACCATGATCGCACCCGGCCGGAAACCCCCTGGTCACGGGCGTCCGAACGCCCTCCGGCGGCCGCGTCCGAAAGCCCGGCGCGCCCATTCGTGTGCTGCGAAGTGACGCACCGCCTTCTGGCGGGTATCGTCCTCTCGCTGCCTCGCATCGTCGCGTCGTCGTCACGTCGTACCGTAACGCCGTCGATCACGTCCCGGACCGGTGCTCGGCCAGCCACCCACGACGCATCTTGCCTTCACCTGGCCGCCTGCTTCCCTTCGCGCTCTCGTTTCCTCCTCGGCCATTTCGCGGACGCACACTGTCCCCTCGCTCATCCCGCCGGACCGGTCCGTGGACCCGCGTCCGTTCCGGCACCGCGCTGCCCGCCTCCGGGCCGCCGCCCCCGCCCCGCCCGACCGGACCTCCGGCGTGCACGGGTACCGGCGGGCGGACCCCGGACCGGGGCGAACGTCCACCGTGTCCTGTGCCGCACCCCGGCGCGGGGCGCGCCCTACGACCGATGAAGGACCGAAGGTTCCGTGCCCGTACCTGTCATCCTCACCGGCCGCACCGTGCGGCTGGAGCCCCTTGCCGCGCACCACGCCGAGGCCATCGCCGAGGCCGGCGCCGAGGACCGTACGACCTACGCCTTCACCCCCGTCCCGCACGGCCTGGAAGCGGCCCGCGACTACATCGCGCGCGCCCTCGCCGACCAGGCCGCGGGCCGGTCGATGCCGTTCGCGACGGTGAACGTCGCGGACGGCCGGGTGGTCGGCTCCACCCGGTTCCTGGAACTGGACTACTGGCAGGGCCCGGTCGTCTGGCCGCCGGTGCCCGGCGTGCCGTTCGGCGACCCTGCCACGGCCGTGCCGGACGCCGCCGAGATCGGCAACTCCTGGCTCTCCCCGCGCGCCCAGGGCACCGGCATCAACACCGAGGCGAAGCTGCTGATGCTGCGGTACGCCTTCGAGGAGTGGGGCGTGCAGCGGATCTCGATGCGCGCGGACGCCCGGAACATGCGGTCCCGGGCGGCGATCGAACGGCTCGGCGCGACCTCCGAGGGCGTCCGCCGGGCGCACTCGCGCGGCCTGGACGGGGTGGTGCGCTCGACCGCGTTCTACTCGATCCTCGACGCCGAGTGGCCCGCCGTGCGGGACATCATCGAGCTGCGGATCGCCGCCGCCACTTCGCCGAGCGCCCCGGACCGGGCGATCAACCAGGAGTGCCTTAGACACGGCGGCGGCGCCGGGCAGCTGATCACGGCCTGACGGCCGCGGCGGACGGGTGGGCCTCCGGGTGGGGGCCACCGGCTGGTCCGCACCGGGCGCCCCCGTCCCGACCGGGTTCCGTTCGGCCGGTGGGCCCGGGCCCGCGCCCCGGCCCACCGGCCGGGGTCAGGGCCGCCCGCCGGTGGCGGCCGCCCGCAGGACCTGCACGAGGACGGCGGGATCGCGCTCGCCCCCGTCGGACAGCGACCACCGGCGGTCGATCGTCTCGGCCACCGCGGAGACCGCGCGCCGGCCGTCCCGCCCGTGGACGACCGTCAGCTCCCAGACCGGCGTGCCCGAGCGGCAGATCCGGACCGTGCCCTCGTGGGTGTGCACGGACCACCGGCGGTCCGGCCCGATCTCCTGCGGCCCGCTCCGGATCCGCTGCCACTCCTCGTCGCTCCACCGCAGGTCGGGGACGGGGTGGGGGCGCGGCACCAGCATCTCCGCCCGGCCCCGGCCGCCGGGGACGCTCTGCGGCTCCGGGAACGCCCAGGCCGGGAGCGGCTCACGGGCGGCCGTCCAGGCGGCCGGGATGCCGGCGGTGCCGGTGCACGCGGCGACCACGCCGCCGGTGATGGCCGCGACGGTGTCCATGTCCCCGCCCGCGCCGATCGCCTCCCAGATCGCCGCCGGGTAGTCGGTGAGCCGGCGGGCCGCGCACCACAGCGCGTACGGCACGGTGTCGGCGGCGCTGGTCCGGCTGCCGTTGCCGAGCACCCGCGCGGCGACCGCGGGATCGGGCTCGCCCAGCAGGGCGATCGCCTCGGTCAGGCCGTCCCTTACGGCGCCGGCCGGCGTGAGGGCCCGGACCCGGTCCAGGAACGTGGTCGGGGTCATCCGGACCTGCCTGCCCACCTGCACCGCGAAGGCGGCGGCCACCGCGACGGCGATCGCGCCGTCCACGGCCTGCGGGTGGGTGTGGGTGATCAGCGCCGTCTCGGCGGCCGGCCGGATCGCCTTGGTGGGATCGGCGTAGTACAGCGCGCCCAGCGGGGCCACCCGCATCGCGGCGCCGTTGCCGTACGAGCCCTGGCCGTCGAAGAGCTCGGCGGCGAGCGCCCTGGCGTCGCCGCCCTCGCGGACCAGCCGGAGCAGGCGGTTGGCGGCCGGGCCGTAGCCGCGGTCGAAGTCGTGGCGGCGGGCGAAGGAGTGCGTGAGGTCGAAGGTGTCGACCGCGCCGCGCTCGGCCTGCACCGCGTACACCGAGCAGGCCATCTCGGTGTCGTCGGTCCACGGCCAGGGGCCGGGCGGAACGGTACGGGCGGCGAAGTGGGCCGCGGCGGTGGCGGGAACGAAGAACTGGGCGCCGAGGGCGTCACCGACGGAGAGGCCGTTGAGCGCGTCGAGCGCGGGGCCGGAGTGAGAAGTCGTCATCGCGCCCAAGCTCAGCGGGCGGGCTGCTCCGCGTCAACCTCGATACCGGCCCGCTCCCCCGGCGGGCGATGTTTCGCATACTCCCGACCCGGACGGGAAGCACCCGGGCATGAGCCGAGCCGATCCGATCGCCCCACTGCTGCTGCTCGGCGCCGACCAGCAGCACATCGTCACCCGGGCACAGCTGCGCCGCCTCGGCGTGCCGTCCGGCACGATCGCGCACCGGCTGCGGCCGGGCGGCCCGTGGCAGCAGGTGCTGCCGCGGGTGATCTGCCTGCAGACCGGGCGGTTGACGTCACATCAGCGGCTGCGCTCGGCGCTCGCGTACGCGGGGCCGAAGGGCCGCGGGCCGCAGGCCGGTGAGGTGCTGCTGACCGGGGCCGCCGTCCTCGCCGACGCCGGACTGCCCAGCGCCGGGCACCCGGCCGACCTCACCGAGGTCGACGTGCTGGTGCCCGGCCCGCGCCGGGTGGCCGACCGGGAGTACGTCCGCATCCACCGCGCGGCCGGGGCGATGCCGGGCGGCTTCGAGCGGGACGACGGACTCTGGACCACCACGGTCGCCCGGGCGCTCGCGGACCTGGCACCGCGGGAGACCGGCCGGCGGCGCTACCGGGCACTCTGCGCGGAGGCCGTGCAGCGGCGCCACTGCAGCCTCGGCGAACTGCTGGACCAGCTGCTCGCCCGGCCGGGTGCAGCCGAACTCCCCCACGTGGCACGGGTGGTGGAGGAACTCACGGCCGGGGTCCGCTCGGTGGCGGAGGGCGAGGCCCGGGAGCTGCTGCACGGATCGGGCCTGCCCGAACCGCTCTGGAACCCGGTGCTCTTCCTCGACGGCGGCTTCCTCGCCGTACCGGACGCCTACTGGCCGCCGGCCTGCGTCGCCCTGGAGATCGACTCCCGGGCCTGGCACCTGCGACCGGCCGACCACGAGCGGAGCCTGGCCCGCGCCAACCGGCTGACCGCCGCCGGACTCCCGGTCGTCCGGGCCACCCCCGTCCAGCTGCGCCGCGATCCCGCCCCCGTCCTGCGGGAGTTGGCCGCCCTGATCGCCTCCGGGCCGCACGGGCCGCACGCCCGCATCAGCTGGCGCCGGGCCCGGTGAGTCCGGTCCGGCTCGGCGAGTCCGGCGAGTCCGGTCCGCCGACCCATGCCGGCCCCCCGCTCCGGCATGGGTCGGGCCGGGCTATTCCCGGCCGTGCTCCGCGCCGGCCGCCGCGGCGGCGGCCACCAGGCGCTGAAGCTCGGCGACGTGCCCGGCCAGCGCGGCACGGCCGGACTTGGTGGCGGCGAGCCAGGTGCGCGGGCGCTTGCCGACATAGCCCTTCTTCACCTTGACGTAGCCGGCCTCCTCCAGGGCGGTCGCGGCCTTGCTGAGCACCGAGTCGGAGACCTCGCAGTGGTCCCGGACGGCGCCGAACTCGGCTTCCTGACAAGCGCTCAGGAAGGCGAGCACGGCGAGCCTGGTCGGGTGCTGCAGCAGCGGGTCGAGTCCGGCGGGCATCAGCGGGCCTCGAACTCGCGCCGGATCCGGGTGTTCAGCCACCGGGCCGTCACCCAGAACGCCACGCCCGACGCGGCACCGATCGCCACCCCGAACCCGCGGGCGTCGGCACCGGCCGCGTAGGCCAGCCCGGCCGCCGCCAGCGCCACCGCGCCCACCTGCGCGAACGCACGCCAGTACAGGTGCCGGCAGCCGCTCGCCGAGCGCTGCACGATGCCCCCACTGCGAGCCGCGACCGCGGTCAGGGCTCCGGTCAGGGCTGCGAAGGCCACGGCCAGCGCGCCGCCCAGCCAGCTCGTGTGGGAGTAGGCGGCATACCCGACGCCGGAGCCGTAGAGCGTGAAGGCCACGGCGAACACCGGGCCGAACCAGCCCGGTAGCGAGCGCGGGGCCTGTGCGGCGGCGCGGGCCTGTTCGGCGACGCGCAGTGCCTCCGCCGCGGAGAGGCCGGCCGGAGCGGTGTCGTTCATGGAATCCCCCTGGCGTTTCGGCACCCCGTCGGAGCGCCTCGGTACTTCCACTATGGCATCTACTTTCCGCATTGGAAAGTAGTTCCCAAAGGAGAGTTCTGCCGGTTCGAAAGTTCTGCCGGGGGCCGGGTTCCGTCAGCAGCGGGCGTCGATCTCCTGGAAGCTGTCGTAGTGGTCGGCCGTCCAGTACTGCTCACCGGAACCGCCGGTGACGACCCGCCGGGCGCCGCGGTCCGCGGAGCCGGGGGTGACGACGGTGTACTCGTGGTAGTAGCCGGAGGCCTTGCGCGGGAGCCGGTTCTCCCGGTTCTCGAAGACGATCCCGTCCGACCGGTACGGGTACGGCCCGCCCTCGGCGATCAGGCCGAGGGTGTCGAGGGCCTGTGCGGGCAGCCGGGTGCGGCAGACGTCGGCGAGCGCGGGGTCGGTGGGCACCCAGGCGCCGGCCGGGGCGGGAGTGGCGGCGGTCGTCCTGGGCGCGGAGGGCTTGGGGGCGCTCGGTCGGGGCGCGGTGGCCGTGGCGGCGGAAGCGGCACCGGGGGCGGTCGCGGGGGCGGTGGCGCCGTGGTCCGCGCCGGTGCACCCGGCCGCCGCCGCCAGGGCGCAGAGCAGGACGGCCAGACGGGCGGGCAGGCGGTTTCTGCTGGTCATGGGCCCAGCTTGGCAGCCGGGCGGGCCGCGGGAGCGACGGCGGGCGCGGCCGCGGCCCGGAAAGCACGCGGCCGGGGCGGGAACGGACGCCGTTGTCCGTTCCCGCCCCGGCTGCGTTACGTACGCCGGTTCTCCTGCGCCGAGCTCCGGTGTACGCCCTCCCGACGGGAGGGATTGCGGTCAGCGAATGGAACCGCGCTGGAGGGATGCCTTCCTCAGCGCGAGTCGCTGCCCGCAGACTCGATGGCGGCGCGGCCGGCCTCCAGGCGCGCCACCGGGATCCGGAAGGGGGAGCAGGAGACGTAGTCCAGCCCCACCTCGTGGAAGAAGTGGACCGACTCCGGGTCGCCGCCGTGCTCGCCGCAGACGCCGAGCTTGAGGTCGGGACGGGTGGCCCGGCCGGCCTCGACGGCGTGCTTCACCAGCGAGCCGACGCCGTCGCGGTCGATGGTCTCGAACGGCGAGACCCCGAAGATGCCCTTCTCCAGGTAGGCCGTGAAGAACGAGGCCTCCACGTCGTCCCGGGAGAAGCCCCAGACGGTCTGGGTGAGGTCGTTGGTGCCGAAGGAGAAGAACTCGGCGGCCTCGGCGATCTGGCCCGCGGTCACCGCGGCACGCGGCAGCTCGATCATGGTGCCGAGCTTGATGTCCAGCTGGACGCCGGTGGACTGGGCGACCTCGGCGAGCACGCGCTCGCACTCGTCGCGGACCAGCTCCAGCTCCTGGACGGTGCCGACCAGCGGGATCATCACCTCGGGGCGCGGGTCCCCGCCGGCCAGCTTCCGCTCGGCGGCGGCCTCGGCGATGGCGCGGACCTGCATGCCGAACAGGCCGGGGATGACCAGGCCGAGGCGGACGCCGCGCAGACCCAGCATCGGGTTCTGCTCGTGCAGCTTGTGCACGGCCTGGAGCAGGCGCAGGTCGTTCTCGTTCGGGTCCCTGCGGGCCTCGGCGAGGGCGACGCGCACCGACAGCTCGGTGATGTCCGGCAGGAACTCGTGCAGCGGCGGGTCGAGCAGGCGGACCGTCACCGGGAGGCCGTCCATCGCCTGGAAGAGCTCCAGGAAGTCGCCCTTCTGCAGCGGCAGCAGGGTGGAGAGGGCCAGCTCCCGGTCCTTGTCGTTGTCCGCCAGGATCAGGTGCTCGACCTCCTTGCGGCGCTCCTCACCGAGGAACATGTGCTCGGTGCGGCACAGGCCGATGCCCTGGGCGCCGTAGCGGCGGGCGCGCCCGCCGTCCTCGGCGTTGTCGGCGTTGGCGCGGACGGCGAGCCGGCGGCGGCCGTCGGCGTGCGACATCAGGCGGTGCACGGCCTGGACCAGACCGCCCTGAACGTCGGCGCCGGCGTGCAGGGTGCCCTCGAAGTACTCGACCACCGGGGACGGCAGTACGGGTACCTCGCCCAGGTAGACCTTGCCGGTGGCGCCGTCGATCGAGACGACGTCGCCCTCCTCCAGCACCATGCCGTCGGCGGTGGTCATCCGGCGGCGCTTGGTGTCGACCTCCAGCTCCTCGGCACCGCAGACACAGGTCTTGCCCATGCCGCGGGCGACGACGGCGGCGTGCGAGGTCTTGCCACCGCGCGAGGTCAGGATGCCCTCGGCGGCGATCATGCCGTCCAGGTCGTCCGGGTTGGTCTCGCGGCGGACCAGGATGACCTTCTCGCCGGAGCGGGACCACTTGACGGCGGTGTACGAGTCGAAAACGATCTTGCCGATGGCCGCACCGGGGGAGGCTGCGAGGCCCCAGGCGATCTGCTTCGACTCGGCGTTCGGGGCGAAGCGCGGGAACATCAGCTGCGAGAGCTGGCCGCCGGTGACCCGCATCAGGGCCTCGTCCAGGTCGATCAGGCCCTGGTCGACCAGCTGGACGGCGATCCGGAAGGCCGCGGCCGCGGTGCGCTTGCCGACGCGGGTCTGCAGCATCCAGAGCTTGCCGCGCTCGATGGTGAACTCGATGTCGCAGAGGTCGCGGTAGTGGTTCTCAAGCTTCTGCATGATCGCCATCAGCTCGTCGTACGACTTCTTGTCGAGGTTTTCGAGCTCGGACAGCGGCAGGGTGTTGCGGATGCCGGCGACGACGTCCTCGCCCTGGGCGTTGGACAGGTAGTCGCCGTAGACGCCCTGGGCGCCCGTGGAGGGGTCGCGGGTGAAGGCGACGCCGGTGCCGGAGTCCTCGCCGAGGTTGCCGAAGACCATGGTGCAGACGTTGACCGCGGTGCCCAGGTTGTTCGGGATGCGCTCCTGGCGGCGGTACAGCCGGGCGCGGTCACCGTTCCAGGAGTGGAAGACGGCGTGGACGGCGAGGTCCATCTGCTCGCGCGGGTCCTGCGGGAAGGCCCGGCCGGTCTCGCGCTCGACGATGCCCTTGAACACCTCGACCAGTTCCCGGAGGTCGGAAGCGTCCAGGTCCAGGTCGTTGGTGGTGCCCTTGGCGTGCTTGGCCTCGTCCAGGGCCTCCTCGAACAGCTCGCCGTCGACGCCCAGCACGGTCTTGCCGAACATCTGGACCAGGCGGCGGTAGGAGTCCCAGGCGAAGCGCTCGTTGCCGGACTGCGCGACCAGACCGACGACCGAGGCGTCGGAGAGACCGATGTTCAGGACGGTGTCCATCATGCCGGGCATGGAGAACTTGGCGCCCGAGCGCACCGAGACGAGGAGCGGGTTGTCGGCCTGGCCGAGCTTCTTGCCCATCTCCTGCTCAAGCGCCTCAAGGTGCGCGCTGATCTCCTCGTGGAGCGAGGCCGGCTCACTGCCGGTCTCCAGGAAGACCTTGCAGGCCTCGGTGGTGATGGTGAACCCCGGAGGGACGGGGAGGCCCAGGTTGGTCATCTCGGCCAGGTTCGCGCCCTTGCCGCCAAGAAGATCCTTGAGGTCCTTGTTTCCTTCGGTGAAGGAGTAAACAAACTTCTGCTGGGACGGCACGGGTCGGTCTCCTCGTACGCGGTTGCCCTGACGCCGGAGAACATACCCATTTCGAAGGCACTTTTGCGTCCCCGATAGGCCGTACGTGGCCAGTACGGAGCGGTAACCCAGCAGATCGAATGCACATAAAGGCGTTCACCTCTGTTGGTGAAATCGTCCGGATGACGCTAGCAAGCGTTCAAGTCTTGAAGACAAGGAAACCGGAAGATCACACGAGCGGGACGCAGGGTAGTGACCGACGGCCGAGTGCGTCGCCCCGGCTTGATTTCCTGCACCCGGACGGGCCGATCCCGCACCGCTCCCCTTCGGGAAGCGATTCCCGGCCGAACTGGCCAATTCGTCCCCTGAGTCACCGTCAGCAGCCACCGTATGTGGCAAGCGTCACGAGCGCATCTCGCCGATCGGGCGTAGTCCGCCTGCGTCGATCGTCGCACTCCGTCCAGAATCGTGCTCGTTGCGTGACATCAGCGCGCCAAAAGGGAGCCCTCTTGGCCGAATTGGACAAGAGGGCTGGGCCGGGGCGTCCATGACCCCCGAGGGGGCCATTTGGCCACTAAGGACAGATCATCCGCCGGAGGTGTCCGATTCGGCGTCTACGCTGGGCAGGGCGCAGTCGTACGGATCGTCCAACCACCCCTCGGGCAGAACCACCCGGTTGTTGCCGCTCGTCCGGCCGCGCGGGCCGTCCGCACCGGCCGGCCAGAGCTGGGACTGCTCCACCATGGACAGGGTTTCGGCCAATTCGGCCAAGGAGGAGGAGTTGGCCAGCTTCACCCGCAGTTCGGACCCGACCGAGAAGCCCTTGGTGTACCAAGCCACGTGCTTGCGGAAATCGATCACACCGCGGGCCTCGTCGCCCAGCCACTCGCCGAGCAGCTGCGCGTGGCGCACCATCGCCCGCGACACGTCGGCGAAGCTCGGGCGGGCGTAGTCGACCTCGCCCTCGAAGATCGCGACCAGGTCCTTGAACAGCCAGGGGCGGCCCAGGCAGCCACGGCCGACCACCACGCCGTCGCAGCCGGTCTCCCGCATCATCCGCACGGCGTCGTCCGCCGACCAGATGTCCCCGTTGCCGAGCACCGGGATGTGCGCCGGGACGGAGTCGCGCAGCCGGGCGATCGCCGACCAGTCCGCGGTGCCGCCGTAGTGCTGGGCGGCGGTGCGCCCGTGCAGGGCGATCGCGGCCACACCCTCCTCGGCGCCGATCCGGCCGGCGTCCAGGTAGGTGAGGTGGTCGTCGTCGATGCCCTTGCGCATCTTCATGGTGACCGGGAGGTCCCCGGCGTTGGCGACGGCCTCCCGGAGGATCTCGCGGAGCAGGTTCCGCTTGTAGGGCAGGGCCGAGCCGCCGCCCTTCCGGGTCACCTTGGGGACGGGGCAGCCGAAGTTCAGGTCGATGTGGTCGGCCAGGTTCTCGTCCGCGATCATCCGGGCCGCCTTGCCGACGGTGACCGGGTCCACCCCGTAGAGCTGGATCGAGCGGGGCTTCTCGCTCGCGTCGAACTTGATCAGCTGCATGGTCTTGGCGTTGCGCTCGACCAGCGCCCGGGTGGTGATCATCTCCGAGACGTACAGACCCTTGCCGCCGCTCTGCTCGCGGCAGAGGGTGCGGAACGGCGCGTTGGTGATGCCGGCCATCGGCGCCAACACAACGGGCGGCCATACCTGCATCGGGCCGATGGTCAGCGGCGCGAACTCGTCGGTGGTCGCGGTGGGTGCGGGCGTGGCTGTCATGCGCGGCTGACCTCGGGGACGGGGATGCGGGACTCTTCATTGTCCCCCACTCGGCGGACCGGCCCCGGGCGCGTCGGAATTGCTCGCCCCGGGGCGGCCGACCGCGGCCCCGCCGGCCTCCGGTCGGCCGCCCCGGTCGGCCTCCGGTCGGCCTCCGGTCAGCCGCTCCGGTCAGCCGTCCGAGGAGACGGCGCTCACCGAGCCGGACGTCACCGCGACCCGGACCCGGTCGGGGCTGGAGGAGTCCGCCAGCAGCGGGTCGACGTGCCGACTGCCCGAGCCCGCCTCGCCCGTGAAGGCGTACCGGGACCCCTTCGGAACGACCAGCTCCACCGAGCCGGAGGTCGCACCCACGTCCACCAGGTGCGGCGGCCTGGCGAAGTCCAGGGACACCGAGCCCGAGGTCGCCCCGACCTCCACCTGGGCGGAGGTGAGGCCCCTGCCCCGCACCGAGCCGGAGGTGGTCCGCGCGACCACCGACCCGGAGATCCCGTTCATCCGGATCTCCCCCGAGGTGGAGGAGAGCCGCACCTCCCCGCTCAGGCCCGAGACCTGCAGACTGCCGGAGGAGCCCTGGCCCTCCACCGCGGCCGACGGCGGCACCTCCAGCTCGATCAGCGCGCCGCAGCTGACGTCCACCCCGGGGAGTACCTGGTTGCACCGCATCGTGACGGTCAGCGTGCTGCCCAGGAACTCCGCCGAGACGACCGGCTTGCGCACCGTCCAGTCCAGCCGCCGCCGGACCACCGTCTGCCCCTCGACACCCGGCTTGACCACCACCGTCGCGGGGCCGGTGTCCAGCACCACCCTGGTCGCCGCGACCGGGTACGTCCGCTCCGAAACCGTCTGCTGCTGCACCGCCACCGCCCAGGTCTGCACCGCCCCGACCACCAGCACCGCTGCCAGGGACAGCGCCCCGACCGTCCGCCAGACCCGACCCTCCCGCACGGCTATCCGACCTCCAGGAAGCGCAGCACCGCCAGCACCCGGCGGTGGCTGTCGTCGGCCGGGGGCAGGTCGAGCTTGGTGAAGATCGAGTTGATGTGCTTGGCCACCGCGCTGTCGCTGACCACCAGGGCGGCGGCGATCGCGGCGTTGGACCGGCCCTCCGCCATCAGGCCGAGCACGTCCCGTTCGCGCGGGGTCAGCTTCTCCAGCGGATCCCGGTGGCGGCGGACCAGCAGCTGGGCGACGACCTCCGGGTCCAGCGCGGTGCCGCCCTCGGCGACCCGCTGCAGCGCGTCCACGAAGTCGTCCACATTGGCCACCCGCTGCTTGAGCAGGTAGCCGACCCCGCTGGTGTTGGTGGCCAGCAGGTCGGCGGCGTAGCGCTCCTCGACGTACTGGGAGAGCAGCAGCACCGCGATCTCCGGCCACTGCCGGCGGATCAGCAGCGCGGCCCGGACGCCCTCGTCGGTGAAGCCCGGCGGCATCCGGACGTCGGCCACCACCACCTGCGGGCGGTGCTCCTCGACCGCGGCGAGCAGCGCCTCGGCGTCCCCGACCGCGGCGGCCACCTCGAAGCCCACCGCCTCCAGGACCTTGACCAGGCCGACCCTGAGCAGGACCGAGTCCTCGGCGATCACAGCGCGCACGGCAACTCCACGGTGATGGTGGTCGGGCCCCCGAGGGGGCTGAGAACGGACAGCGTGCCGTCGACCGAGGCGGCGCGCTTGCGCAGACCGGTGAGCCCAGTGCCGCGCGCGGCGTCCGCGCCGCCCACGCCGTCGTCGCTGATGACCAGGCGCAGCCGGCCGCCCGCCGTCCGCACCGAGAGGTCCACCCGGGAGGCCCGGGCGTGCTTGGCGACGTTGGTCAGCGCCTCGGAGACGGTGAAGTAGGCGACCGCCTCGACGGTCGGGGCTATGCGCTCGGCCAGCCGGACGTCGAGCCGGACCGGCAGCGGCGCGCGGGCCGCGATGCCGGAGAGAGCCGCGTCCAGACCGCGGTCCTCCAGGACCGCCGGGTGCAGGCCGCGGACCAGGTCGCGCAGCTCGTCGATGGCGGCCTGAGCCTCCTCGTGCGCCTCGACTATCACCTGCATGACCTCCGGCCGCACGTCCTTGAGGGTGCGGCGGGCCAGGCCGAGGTTCATCGCCAGCGAGGTGAGCCGCTGCTGGGCGCCGTCGTGCAGGTCGCGCTCGATCCGGCGGCGCTCGGCGTCGACGGCGTCGACCAGGCCCGCCCGGCTCTCGACGACCTCCTCGATCCGGTGCTCCAGCGTCTCCGCCAGGCCCGGGCCGAGCAGCCGGACGGCCGCCCGCTCCTCCAGCCGGGCGAGCAGGGCCGCCGCCCACGGCAGCACCGCCAGCAGCACGGCGCCGCCGACCGCGAGCGGGACGTCCAGCTGGTACCACTGGTGCCGCACCGGACTGGAGACCGGCATCAGCCAGGCCCACGCCCAGACGGTGGTGCCCGCCAGGGCGGCGCCCCAGGCGTAGACGACCGCCAGCGCGCCGAGCGCCAGCAGCGGCCCGGCCAGCAGGTGGTAGCCGACCTGGCGCCAGCTCACGCCGGTGCGGATCCGGGGCAGCAGGCCGCTCGGGGCGTCGTCCGCCCGCAGCAGCGGAGGCACCTCGATCCCGCGCAGGGCGCGCAGGCGGCTGCGCTGGAGCGCCGTGAGCGGGCGCAGGCAGAGCAGGACCAGGCCGAGGATCACCAGGGACAGCCGCGGTGACATGACGGCGAACCAGATCGGCAGGGCCGGCGGGATTCCGGCCGCGAGGAAGCGCGTGTCGCGCCAGGGCGCCGCCGACCACGGCGGCCGGGCGGCGCCCCTGGCGAGCGCGCGGCGCAGCGTCGTGGTGGGCACGGCCGACAGCGTAGAGGGCGGTGATCGACAGCTGCCATGAAGGGGGCTGCCGAGTAGGGGTGTACCTGGCTACACCCCCGATTCGGTGCGGTGCACTACCGACGCGGGGCCTTGCCGGACGGGAGTCTTGACGGCATGACGAGCACTGCATCGCACTCCGCCACCCCGCCGTCCGGGCGCCCCGCCGAGGGCGCCGACGGCGCCGAGGGTCCGCTGCCGGTCGGGCCGTCGGGCCCGACCGGGCCGCGCGGGCCGTGGTCGGTGCGCAGCGCCCGGGCGACGCGCGGACGCCTGGCCCTGGAGGTCTACGAGTACGGCGAGTTGGCGGACGTCCTGGTCGCCACCCGGCTCGGCTTACCGCTGCTGCGTGGCGCCCGGCGGTGCACGCTCCTCGGGGCGCGCGAGTCCTCCGCGCTGTCGTGGGGCCGGCTGCCGCACGGCGGCGCCGTGCCCACCGTCGGGTTCACCGGCGGGCGGCTGCGCCGGCCGGGGCGCCCGGGCCGGATCGTCGCGGTGCCCGAAGTCGTCACGGTGGCCGGTGAGTTCTGGCTCGCCTGGGCCGAGGGCCGGTTCGACGGGGTGCTGGTCCGGCACGCGGGCGGCTGTGAGCGGCAGGCGCTGGAACGGGTCCGCCCCTGGCGGCGGCTCCCGCTGCGGTCCGGGAGCGCGCTGTGAGCACCGCCGTCCTTTCGCCGCGTCCGGCTCCCCGGCCCCGCGCCGCCCTCGCACCGGCCCGCCCGGCCCGCCGGGCCGGCTCCCCCGCCCGCCCCGCCGGCTCGCTGCCGGCCTGGGCCTGGCGGCTCCCCGCCGTGGCCGCCACCGCGCTGCTGCCCTGGCTGGTGGTGCTGGCGGTCTGCCACGAAACCGCCTGGGTCGCGCTGGACCTCGGCGAACTGGCCGCCCTGCTGCGGCTGGACGCGCTGCTGCGGCGCCGGAGCCCGGCCGCGCTACCGGCGGCCTGCGCGGTGGCGGTGCTGCTCACCGGCGACGCCCTGGCCGATGTCGGCACCGCCGGCCAGGGGCTGCCGCTGCTCGCCGCCGTGGTGATGGCCGGCTGCGTCGAGCTGCCGCTGGCCGCCCTCTGCCTGGCACTCGGCCGGCGCTCGGCCGCCCGCGCCTGAGCCCCCGCCCGCACGCACGGGCCCCACCCGCTCCGGCCCACCCGCTCACAGGCTCGCCCACCCCGGCCACCCGCTCAAGCCCACCCGCCGACCGCCCCGCCCGGGGCAGCCCGCCCGCTACAACCCGTCGGCCATCAGGCCCATCCGCGCCCGGGTCTCCTCGTCCCGGGGCGTGTACGCCACCAGGCGGGCGCTGGGCCGCGGCCCAAGCCAGAAGCTGGTGTAGTCGCAGTGCAGCAGCCCGATGCCCGGCACCACGAACCGCTTCAGCCCGTTGCCCGGGGTCATCACGTCGTGCCGCTGCCAGGCCGCCTCGAAGTCCGGCGAGGCCTTGCGCAGCCGGGCGAGCAGCGCCTTCCAGGCCGGCTCGGTGCTGTGGTCGGCCATCGCCGACCGGAAGCGGGCCACCATGGTCTCCCGCTCGTTCTCGTGGTCCACCAGCACGTCCCGGAAGCGGGAGGGCGTGAACGCCAGCCACATCAGGTTCCGGTCCTCGAACGGCAACTCGTCGATGTTCCCGATGATGTGGCTGTAGGGCCGGTTGTACGCCAGCACGTCGAAGCGGGCGTTGACCACCGCGGCGGGCATCGGCGACATCTGCTCCAGGACCAGCCGGATCGGCGGCGTCACCGTCAGGCACTCCCGCACCGGCGCCGGGTCCTCCGCCCCGGCCAGCACGAAGAGGTGGCCCCGCTCGGCCGGGTCCAGCATCAGCGCCCGGGCCACCGAGTCCAGGACCTGGGCGGAGACCTGGATGTCCCGCCCCTGTTCGAGCCACGTGTACCAGGTGACGCCGACCGCGGCGAGCAGCGCCACCTCCTCGCGGCGCAGCCCCGGCGTCCGGCGGCGGCCGGTCATCGGCAGCCCCACCTGCTCCGGCGCGATCCGCTCCCGGCGGCTGCGCAGGAAGGCGGCCAGCTCGTGCCGCCGGGCCTCGGCGGGCGCGACGGGGGTGGCGCTCTCGGGGGTGGGGGCGGGGGCTGTCGTCAGGCTCATGGCCCCAGCATGCGCCAGCGCGGAGCCTATTGCCAGGTACTTCTTATACCTGGATAAGCACACTCTGGTACCAGGTTGTCGGGCGGCGGATCGTATGACCCGTGACCCAACAACTCGCCGTCGCCAAGCCCACCATCGCCAAGACCACCGTCGTCGCGTCCCCCAAGCCGGCCGGAGCCGTCACCGCCACCCCCGGTGCCGCCCCGGCGGGCGTCGCCCCGCTCGGCACCGCCGGGCTGGCCACCCTGCTGCTCGGGGCCTTCCTGACGATGCTCGACTTCTTCATCGTCAACGTCGCCCTGCCCACCATCGACCAGGACCTGGCCGCCGGCCCCGCCGTGCTGGAGCTGGTGGCCGCCGGGTACGGCATCGCCTTCGCCGTCCTGCTGGTGCTCGGCGGCCGGCTCGGCGACATCTTCGGGCGCCGCCGCCTCTTCACCGTCGGCGCCGCCGCGTTTGCCCTGACCTCGCTCGCCTGCGGACTCGCCCCGGACGCCTGGACGCTGGTCGCCGCCCGGGCCGCGCAGGGCGCCTCGGCCGCGCTGCTGATCCCGCAGGTGCTCGGCACCGTCACGGCCGCCACCCACGGCGCCCGGCGCGGCCGCGCGCTCAGCCTCTACGGCGCGGTCGGCGGCATCTCGGTGGTGATCGGGCAGGTGCTCGGCGGCATCCTCGTCGCCGCCGACGTCTTCGGCACCGGCTGGCGCTCGGTCTTCCTGATCAACGTGCCGTGCGCGCTGCTCACCCTCGTCCTCGCCGTCCGGTACGTGCCGGAGAACCGCGCCGAGCGGGCCGCCCGGGTCGACGTCCCCGGCACCGTGCTGCTCGCCGCCGCCCTGCTGGCCCTGCTGGTCCCGCTGATGGAGGGCCGCGCGGCCGGCTGGCCGCTCTGGTCCTGGGTGCTGCTCGCGCTGTTCCCGGTCCTCGCCACCGCGTTCGTCCTGGTCGAGCGCCGCACCGAGCGCAACGGCGGCTCCCCGCTGGTGCCGCCCACCATGCTGCGGATCCCCGAGATGCGGCGCGGGCTCGGCATCGCGCTCCCCTTCTTCGCCGGGTTCGGCGGGTTCATGTTCGTCATCGCCGTGGCGCTCCAGCAGGGCCTCCACCTCGGCCCGGTGACGGCCGGTTGGGCGCTGGTCCCGATGGCCGTCGGCTACTTCGCCGCCTCGCTCGCCGGCCCCCGGCTGATCGGCCGCTTCGGCAGCCGGGTGCTCACCGCGGGCGCGCTGGTCCAGGCGACCGGCCTGGCCGCCCTGGCGGCGACCGTCCTCGCCGACTGGGCGCACTTCTCCCCGCTCCGGATGGTGCCCGGCGTCACCCTCGCCGGCATCGGCCAGGGCCTGATCGGCACCCCGCTGTTCCGGGTGGTCCTCTCCAAGGTGCCGGCCGACCGGGCGGGCGTGGGCAGCGGCGTCCTCGCCACCGGTCAGCAGTCCAGCCTCGCCCTGGGCGTGGCCACCCTGGGCTCCCTGTTCCTGGCCCTCTCCCCCACCCTCGGAATGGACCGGGCGCTGGCCCTCTGCCTCGGCATCCAGCTGCTGGGCGCGCTGACCATCCTCGGTCTGACCCTCCGTCTCCCCCGCTCGATCGGCTGACGGTCCGTCCTCGGGTCACGGCCGAGCTCCCGGCCCCTGCCGCTCATCGCAGCGGCAGGGGCCGCTGCGTCGTCCGGCCACCCCTGCCCCCTGGTCAGGGACCCGGGTCCGCCCGGGTGGCCCGACACCGCCGCCCCCGGTCCGCAGGGCCCTCAGGTGAGGGAGAAGAACAGCGTGTCCTGGGTGTACCAGTCGATGTCCCGGGTGGCGCGCTCCCACTCCTCGTGCTCGAACTCCAGCTTCTCGATGAGCTCCTGGACGTCGTAGCGGAAGTCCGGGTCCATCCGGTCCAGGACGGCGCGGTAGGCGTCGGCGGCGGGCTTGGCCTTGGCCAGCGGGAGGTGGCCGATGGCCGGGTAGCCGTCGACCGACCACGGGATGTGGGGGAACTCGTCGGGCAGACCGCCGTAGAGGTAGCCGTGGGGCAGCAGGTCGGCCGGCACGCCCAGGCGGCGCATCTCGTCGTCCACCAGGCCGAAGAACGTCGACGGCTTGGAGTAGGTGCCCAGCTGCGACGGGTCGGACGCGTTGCGGTCGATGACGAGCTGCATGGCGGCGTGGTAGGCGTTGCCCGCGCAGGCCGCACCGGAGTCCGCGCGCCCGGCTATCAGGTGGTCGAGGGCGTCGGGGACGGACAGGCCCCAGTCCACGTCCTGGTGGTCGAGGCTGTCCTGGTGCGCCTGGGCGAGCCGGCGCATGTTGCCGAGGCGGCGCTGCTGGTCCTCCGTCAGGTTGTCACCGGCACCGAGGAACGCCAGGACATCGGCCTTGTCGGCGGTGGAGTACGAGATGTTGTGGCTCATACCGATCATGATGCCAAGCAGCACCGACACGACGGACGGGCGGACCGCACCCCGGGCGCGAAAGCCGTTGGCCGACCGTCACCCCTTTGTGTCAGTATGACGATATGAGCAAGGAATTCACGGGGAACCCGCTCGACGCCCGCAACCGGGCGGAGCTGGTGGCCGCGGTCGCCGGCGGTGCGGAGCCGAAGTGGCTGCTGTTCTGGGGGCACCGGCCGCAGCGGGACGGGTCGATCGGTCCGGGGGCGCTGAGCCAGTGGTGGCCGTGCGCGTTCACCGTCGACGGCGTCGAGTACGCCTCCGCCGAGCACTGGATGATGGCCGGGAAGGCCCGGATGTTCGGGGACGAGGCGATCGTGCCCCGGATCCTCGGGGCCGCCACCCCCGCCGAGGCCAAGAAGCTCGGACGGATGGTCAAGGGCTTCGACGCCGCGGCCTGGACGGCCGGCCGGTTCGAGCTGGTCGTCCAGGGCAACCTCGCCAAGTTCGGGCAGGACGAGGCACTCGGGGAGTACCTGCTCGGCACCGACCGGCGCGTCCTGGTCGAGGCCAGCCCGGTGGACCGGATCTGGGGCATCGGACTCGCCGCCGACGACGAGCGGGCGCAGCGACCGGCCGCGTGGCGGGGGGAGAACCTGCTCGGCTTCGCCCTGATGGAGGCCCGCACCCGGCTGGCGCGGTGAGCACGGTCGCGCCCGTGCTGGACGGCACGGTCGTGCTGTCGACGGGAGCCACACTCGCCCTCGCACCCCGGGTCCTGCGGCCCGGGGCCCGGCCCGGGCACACCGCCGCGCCCAGGCCCGGCACCCGGCCGAGCACGAGGCCCGGCACGAGGCCCCCACGCAGCCGGGCACCCGGGCCGGAGGCGCTGCTCGCGCTCGTCGGCGTGCTGTTCCTCCTCAACCAACTGGCCTTCGCCGTCCACGTCCGGCGGGTGCACGACGGGAGCACCGCGTTCATCGCGCGCCACCTGCCGCCCGGGTGGTTCGCCGTGCCGCGCGACAGCCGGACGATCGACTGGCTCGCCGCGCACACACCCGCGCCGGAACTGCTCGCGCCGTCCGTCCTCCGCGTCCAGGCGTTCCTCGAACTGCCCCTCGTCCTCCTGGCGTTCGCCGCGGTGCTGCGCCGACTGGACCGCTCGCTGTACGTCCGGGTGGCCGGCTCCCCGCTGCTGCCGCTCGCCGCCGCCTCGTACACCGCGGCGTTCTGCGCGGTGGAGTGGGACCTGCGCAATCCCTACACGGTGGACGACATCCTCCTGCGGATCGCGTCGGCGCTCGTCACACCGCTGCTGCTCGCCCGGATCGCCTCGCGCGAACCGGACACCGGACCGACCGCGCCCCGGCCGGTCGTCTTCGCGATCGAGCTGTGGGCGTACGGCCAGCTGATGCTGGTGTTCTACGACACCGTGCTGCTCTACAACCTCGCCCGGCTGGACGAACAGCGGCTGGTGCGCGCGGTCGTCGCGCTCTCCGTGCTCGCCGCGACCCGCTTCGTGCCGCGCTCCGACGCTACACCGGGCCCGCGCGTCGCCGCGCTCACGGACGCCCTGGGCCGGGGACTCGTGCTGTTCTTCGTCCCCGCGCTCGCCGTCCGGTACGCCGGGAGCTTCGGTACGCCCGCGCTCGCTGCCGCGGCGGGCGCCGTGGTGCTGGTCGCCGCCACCGCCCGGCTCGCGCTCCCCGTCGCGGCGGGTGCGGCCGCGGGCTGCCTGACCGTCCTCTGCTTCACGGATCCCTACTACGAGGCCGCGCTCCTGCGGGCGGCCGTCGTCGCGCTCGGCACCGCGGGCACCGTCTGCGCGTTCCTGGACGCCAGTCGCAAGCCACTCGACGCACTCTCGTAACGTGACCGCCGTTTACCGACGCCAGGATGACCCGCAGTCAGGGTCGAGATGGACAGGGTGCGGCGATCATGCGGATACGGCACACGGAACAACCCAGAGCCCAACACACAGGTGAGAGCGAGCAGGACGCCATCGAACTACGGGCGGAGCTGGACGAGTTACTCCGCGCGCGGCAGTACGCCAACCAGCGCGAGCGCCGGCTCGCCGAAGCCGTCCGGGCCGTCCCGGAGCGGCAGCGGCCGGACGCCGAGCTGCTGCGACAGCTCGCCAAGGCCCGGACGCTGCGCGAGGAGATCGGCGCGCGCTGCCTGGAACTGAGCGAGCAACTCATGGAGTTGGAGCACCGCCTGCGCCAACCCGTCCCCCGCCAAGCGGCCCCGGGGCCGGCTCCCCGCCCGAGCGCCGACGCCCGGTTCGGGGGCGCGTACGACGATCCGTACGCCCCATCGGCGCCACAACCCGCTCCCCCGCCGCCCACCCCAGGAACCCGGTCCGCCCCAGGAACCCGGTCCGGCACCACGCAGGCCCGGTCCGACGACGTGCAGGCCCGCCCCGAGGAGCCCGAAGCCCCGGCGGCGGCCCCCCAGGCACCGCCCCCACCACCGCCCGCGCCCAAGCCGCCCCGCCGCCGCTCCCCCGGCGAACTCGCCGCCCTCGCCGAGCGGATCGTCACCCTGCACCGCCAGGGCGCCGCCCGGGAGAGCGCCGCCCTGCTCGACCAGGCCGCCGCCCTCCTCCTGCCGCCCGACACCGCCCGCCTCGCCGCACTGCTGGCCCGGGGCGGCCCGGACGGCGCCTCCGTCCGGCTGGCCCGCGGCGCCGCGAACGGCGAGCCCGAGCAGGCCGCCGCCACCCTCGCCGAGCTGCGCCAGGCCGGCCTCGCCGAGGAGGCCACCGAGCTGTTCCACGCCCTCTGGGGCCACCCGGCCGACGCCCTGCCGGCCCTGCTCGCCGCCCTGGAGCAGACCGGACAGCCCGCCGACGGCGCCACCCTGCTCTGGAACTGGGGCTCCGCACCGACCGCCGAACTGACCGCCCTCGCCGCCGCCCTGGAGCGGGCGGGCCGCGCCGGCGACGTCCGGACCCTGCTGCGCCAGGCGGCCGGCCGGCCCACCGCCGACCTCACCGCCCTGGTCGGCACGCTGCCCGCGCCGCTGCCCGCCGTCCTGCTGCACGAGCTCGCCGCGCTCCGCCCGTCCGCCGAACTGGTCCGGCTGGCCTCCGCGTTGAAGGACCGCCGGGAGCTCTACGACGGGCTGCTGGCCGTACTGACCGCGGACGAGGGCCGCCACCGCACCACGCTCGCCGCCCTCCGCACGGCCGGGCTGCCCACCACCCCCGCCGGCCGGCCCCGCTCCCGCTGGGGCCGGCGCTGAGCGAGCGGTTGCGCAAGCCACCGACCGGCAGCGCGGGTCAACAACACCGTCAGCAACGCCGGAGCCCCCGCCCGCCCGGAAGGGCGAACGGGGGCTCCGGGTCGAGCGGAGGGGCCTCAGCAGCCGATCAGCCGCGCCGCCAGGTACGACTTCACCTGGTCCAGCGAGACGCGCTCCTGCGACATGGTGTCGCGGTCGCGCACCGTCACGGCGTTGTCCTCAAGGGTGTCGAAGTCGACGGTGACGCAGAACGGCGTGCCGATCTCGTCCTGGCGGCGGTAGCGCTTGCCGATCGCGCCCGCGTCGTCGAACTCGACGTTCCACGCGGTGCGCAGGTCGGCGGCCAGGCCGCGGGCCTTCGGCGAGAGGTCGGCGTTGCGCGACAGCGGCAGCACCGCGACCTTGACCGGGGCCAGGCGCGGGTCGAGCCGCATGCCGACGCGCTTCTCCATGACGCCCTTGGCGTTCGGCGCCTCGTCCTCGAAGTAGGCGTCGATCAGGAAGGCCAGCATGGCGCGGTTGAGGCCCGCTGCCGGCTCGATGACGAACGGGAAGTACCGCTCGCCGGACTCCTGGTCGAAGTACTTGAGGTCCTGGCCGGAGGCCTCGCTGTGCACCGTGAGGTCGTAGTCGGTGCGGTTGGCGATGCCCTCCAGCTCGGAGAACTCGCTGCCACCGAAGTTGAAGCGGTACTCGATGTCCACCGTGCGCTTGGCGTAGTGGGAGAGCTTCTCCTTCGGGTGCTCGAAGAAGCGCATGTTCTCGGTCCGCAGGCCGAGGTCGACGTACCAGTCCCAGCGCTGCTGGAGCCAGTACTCGTGCCACTGCTCGTCCTCGCCCGGCTTGACGAAGAACTCCATCTCCATCTGCTCGAACTCGCGGGTGCGGAAGATGAAGTTGCCGGGGGTGATCTCGTTGCGGAAGCTCTTGCCGGTCTGGGCGATACCGAACGGCGGCTTCTTGCGCGAGGTGGTCTGGACGGCCTTGAAGTTGGTGAAGATGCCCTGGGCGGTCTCCGGGCGCAGGTAGGCCAGGCCGCTCGCCTCCTCGGTGACGCCGAGGTGGGTCTTCAGCATGCCGGAGAAGTCCTTGGGCTCGGTGAAGGAACCCTTGGTGCCGCAGTCCGGGCAGTTGATGTCCTGGAGGCCGTTCGGCGGCGGGAAGCCGTGCTTGGCCTCGTACTTCTCCTCCAGGTGGTCGGCCCGGTGGCGCTTGTGGCAGGAGAGGCACTCGGTCAGCGGGTCGTTGAAGGTCGCGACGTGGCCGGAGGCCTCCCACACCTCGCGGGCCAGGATCACCGACGAGTCGAGTCCGACGACGTCCTCACGGGCCTGGACCATCGCGCGCCACCACTGGCGCTTGATGTTCTCCTTCAGCTCGACGCCCAGCGGCCCGTAGTCCCAGGCGGCACGCGTGCCGCCGTAGATCTCGCTGCAGGGGTAGACGAAGCCACGGCGCTTGCTCAGGCTGACGATCGTGTCGATCTTGTCGGCGGCCACAGTGCTCTCTTCAGTACGACGGCACGGTCAGGGCACGGCTGGTTGCACGTTCCCGAATACCTCAGGTTACCGGCCATCCGGGTACGAGGTTCAAATCGGTATCGCCCGGCCCGTCCCGGCCACCCCCACCGACCGTTCACCCGCCCGAGTGATTTGACAATCATTTCCAATTAACCTGAGAATGGTTGTCATGATGATCCGACGACCTGCCGGCGCTTCCATGGCCTTGGCCGCCACCACCCTCACGGCCGCCCTCCTCCTCACCGCCTGCGGCGGGGACAGCAGCGCCAAGGGCACGGACGGCAAGCTGGACGTCGTCGCCTCCTTCTATCCGATGGAGTACCTCGCCGCGCAGATCGGCGGCGAGCACGTCAAGGTCATCGACCTCACCGCCGCCGGCGTCGAACCGCACGACCTGGAGCTCACCGCCAAGCAGGTGGCCGCCGTCAAGAAGGCCGGCGCGGTGGTCTACCTCAAGGGCCTGCAGCCCACCGTGGACAAGGCGGTGGCAGGCTCCTCCGCCAAGCACGTGGTCGACGCCGCCGCGGCCAGTCCGCTGGAGGACCACCACCTCGCGGAGGGCCACGCCGAGGGCGACGGCCACGACCACGACGGGGCCGCCGGCGACCCGCACATCTGGCTCGACCCGACCCGCTACGCGGCGGTCGCCAAGAGCGTCGGCGCCGAGTTCGCCAAGGCCGACCCGGAGCACGCCGAGGACTACCGGAAGAACACCGACGACCTGGTCGGCCGGCTCACCGCGCTGGACGAGGAGTTCAAGGCCGGCCTGAAGGACGCCGGGAACAGGACCTTCGTCACCAGCCACGCCGCCTTCGGCTACCTCGCCGAGCACTACGGCCTCACCCAGGTCGCCATCAACGGCGTCGACCCGGAGTCCGAGCCCACCCCGGCCCGCCTCGCCGACGTCCAGAAGGCCGCCAAGGAGAACGGCGTCACCACGATCTTCTTCGAGACCCTGGTCAGCTCCAAGCTCGCCGACACCGTCGCCAAGGACCTCGGCCTCAAGACCGCCGTCCTGGACCCGCTGGAGGGCCTCAAGGAGCCGGCCAAGGACGACTACCTGACGGTCATGCGCCAGAACCTGGCCAACCTCCGGGCCGCGCTCGGCGCCACCACCAGCTGACAGGACGGCAGAAGCGATGACCCACCTGACACCTCCGGCCGTGCACCTGCGTGCCGCCGTCGCCTCCCGCGGCGGCCGGCCGGTGCTGCGCGGCGTCGACCTGACCGTGGCCGCCGGCGAGGTCGTCGCCCTGCTCGGCGCCAACGGCTCCGGCAAGTCCACCACCGTCAAGGCCGTGACCGGCGCCGTGGCCCTGGAGCACGGCGAGCTGGAGCTGTTCGGCACGCCGTTCGCCAAGTTCCGCGCCTGGCACCGGATCGGCTACGTGCCGCAGCGCACCACCGCCGCCTCCGGCGTCCCGGCCACCGTCCGCGAGGTGGTCTCCACCGGCCGGCTGCCGCAGCACCGGCTGCTGCCGTTCCGGCGCCGGGACCGGGAGGCGGTGGACCGCGCGCTGACCGCCGTCGGCATGATCGACCGGGCCTCGGACGGCGTCGCCGACCTCTCCGGGGGCCAGCAGCAGCGGGTGCTGATCGCCCGCGCCCTGGTCGGCTCGCCCGACCTGCTGATCATGGACGAGCCGATGGCCGGGGTGGACGCCGCCAGCCAGCAGGTGCTCGCCGACACCCTGCGCAGCGAGGTCGCACGCGGCGCCGCAGTCCTGCTGGTGCTGCACGAACTCGGACCGCTGGAACCGCTGATCGACCGCACGGTGGTGCTCCGCGACGGCTGCGTGGCCCACGACGGGCCGCCCGTCCCCAACACCGGCCTGCACGCCCTGCCCGGCCACGACCACGTCCACCCGCACGCCGACCACACCCCGCCGAGGCTGCTCGCATGATCGACCTGACCGAGATGCTCAGCTACGACTTCATGCAGCGCGCCCTGCTCGCCGCCGTGCTGGTCGGCTTCACCGCACCCGCCGTCGGCATCTACCTGGTGCAGCGTCGCCAGGCGCTGATGGGCGACGGCATGGGCCACGTCGCGATGACGGGCGTCGGCCTCGGCTTCGTCTTCAACACCAGCCCGGTCTGGATGGCCGTGCTGGTCTGCGTGCTCGGCGCCGTCACGATGGAGCTGGTCCGCTCGCGCGGCAACCAGCGCGGCGACATCGCCCTCGCCCTGCTCTTCTACGGCGGCATGGCCTGCGGCAAGCTGCTGGTCTCCACGTCCGCCCAGGGCGGGGCCACGGCCCTGGAGAGCTACCTCTGGGGCTCGATCCTGACCGTGGACCCGGCGGATCTCGTCACCATCGCCGTCCTCGGCGCGGTGGTCATCGCCGTCACCGTCGGCCTGCGCCGCCAGCTCTTCGCGATCTGCCAGGACGAGGACTTCGCCCGGGTCACCGGCCTGCCGGTGCGCCTGCTCAACCTGCTGCTCGCCGTGATGGCCGCGGTCACCGTCACCGTGGCCATGCGGGTGGTCGGCCTGCTGCTGGTCAGCGCGCTGATGGTGGTGCCGGTGGTGGCCGCCCAGCAGCTCACCCGCTCCTTCGCCGTCACCCAGGCGGCCTCGATCGCGCTCGGCGTGGTCGTCTCGCTGGCCGGCGTCACCACCTCCTTCGAGGCCGAGCTGCCCCCCGGCCCCGCCATCGTGCTGCTGGCCATCGTCGTCTTCGCGGTCTTCAGCGCGATCGCCGGCCCGCTGGCCCGCCGCCGGCACCGGCCGGCCGCCGACGCCGGCCCGGCGGTCTGCGACGTGCGGCTGCCCGGCCAGGGTTCGTCCGGTCAGGGTCCGTCGGGCCGGGGTCCGTCCGGCCACGGTTCGTCCGGTCAGGGTCCGTCCGACGCGACCACTCCGGAGCGGAGGGCGGGGCTGGCACAATGAGGGGCGAGACGCCCACACCCCCAGGAGGACCCACGGTGACCACCGCAGGCCCGTCGCCGCGCGCCCGATCGACCCGGCAGCGTGCCGCCGTCTCGGCGGCCCTGGACGAGATCGCGGACTTCCGCAGCGCGCAGGAGCTCCACGACATGCTCAAGCACCGCGGCGACTCGGTGGGCCTGACCACGGTCTACCGCACGCTGCAGTCGCTCGCCGACGCGGGCGAGGTGGACGTCCTGCGCACCGCCGACGGCGAGGCCGTGTACCGCCGCTGCAGCAGCGGGCACCACCACCACCTGGTCTGCCGGCACTGCGGCGCCACGGTCGAGGTCGAGGGCCCGGCCGTCGAGCGCTGGGCCAACTCGGTCGCCGCCGAGCACGGGTTCAGCGACATCGCGCACACGCTGGAGATCTTCGGCACCTGCTCGGAGTGCGCCAAGAAGCAGGCCTGAGCCGGCAACAGGCCGGCACGGGACACGGAAGGGCCCCGCGGGACGCGTCCCGCGGGGCCCTTCCGGCTGTCCGGGCGTCGGCGCCGCACCGCTTCCGGCGCCGGCACCGGCGTCTCCGACGCGTCAGCGCTGCGAGGGCAGATCCGCCACCGCCGACTGGGCCACGTCGTTGGGGATCGCCCCGCCGAAGCGGCGGTCGCGCATCGCGTACTGCTCGCAGGCCCGCCAGAGGTCCCGGCGGTCGAAGTCCGGCCAGAGCACGTCCTGGAACACGAACTCGGCGTACGCGGACTGCCAGAGCAGGAAGTTGGACGTCCGCTGCTCGCCGCTCGGGCGCAGGAAGAGGTCCACGTCCGGCATGTCCGGGTGGTACAGGTACTTGGCGATGGTCTTCTCGTTGACCTTCCGCGGGTCCAGCTTCCCGGCCGCGACGTCGGCCGCGATGGCCTGCGCCGCGTCCGCCAGCTCGGCCCGGCCGCCGTAGTTGACGCACATGTAGAGCGTCACGGCGTCGTTGCCCTTGGTCTGCTCCTCGGCGACCTGGAGCTCCTGGACGACGCTCTTCCACAGCTTCGGCATCCGGCCGGCCCAGCGGATCCGCACGCCCATCGCGTCCATCTCGTCGCGGCGGCGGCGGATGACGTCCCGGTTGAAGTTCATCAGGAACTTCACCTCGTCGGGCGAGCGCTTCCAGTTCTCGGTCGAGAACGCGTACAGCGAGATGTTCTTCACGCCGAGCTCGATCGCGCCCCTGAGGACGTCCAGCACGACGCTCTCGCCGACCTTGTGGCCCTCGGTGCGCGGCAGCCCGCGCTCCTTGGCCCAGCGGCCGTTGCCGTCCATCACGATGGCCACGTGGTCGGGCACCAGCTCGCCGGGGATCTTCGGGGGCTGGGCGCCACTGGGGTGCGGGGTCGGGGGGACGTACGCCCGCTGCTTGCCGCCGCCGAAGAGCCGTCGCGCTACCATGTGCTCACTTCTCCACGTATCTCATCGAGCGGATGCCCCGCTCCAGGTGCCACTGCAGATAGGCCGCGACCAGGCCGCTGCCCTCCCGCCAGTACCTCGGCTCGCAGGTGTCGGCCGTCTGCCAGTCCCCTGACAGCAGCGCCCCGAGCAGTACCAGTGTCTCAGGGGAGGGTACGGCACATCCGGGCACTCGGCAGTCCGCGCAGAGCACGCCGCCCGCCTGGAGCGAGAAGAACCGGTTCGGGCCCTCCAGACCGCACTTGGCGCAGTCGGTGAAGCTCGCGCCGTACCCGTTGACCGCCAGCGAGCGCAGCAGGAAGGCGTCCAGCACCAGGTGCGACTCGTGCAGCCCGGCGGCCAGCGTGCGCAGCCCGCCGACCAGCAGCAGGTACTGCTGGACGGCCGGCTCGCCCTCGTTCTCGGCGAACCGCTCCGCCGTCTCCAGCATGGCCGTCCCGGCGGTGTAGCGCCCGTAGTCGGTGACGATCGAGCCGCCGTACGGGGCGATCGTCTCCACCTGGGTGCAGAGCGGCAACCCGCGGCCGACCAGCTCACTCCCCCGGCTGAAGAACTGCACGTCCACGTGCGAGAACGGCTCCAGCCGGGCACCGAACTTGGACTTGGTCTTGCGCACCCCGCGGGCCACCGCGCGCACCTTGCCGTGCTGGCGGGTGAGCAGGGTGATGATCCGGTCGGCCTCACCGAGCTTCTGCGCCCGGAGCACCACGCCGTCGTCCCGGAAGAGGCTCATGCCGCGGCCCCGCGGCCGGCGTCGAACAGTGTGGACATCCCACCATTGTCGCCCAGGACGGCGGGCGGCCGGCGCACGGAACGGTGGCAGCCGTGTGCCCGCACCGTGGCCGTGGGGGTGTGCCGGTCGGTGCGGGTCACGGCGGGCCCGGGAGGGGGGTTCGGGCCCGGTTCTGTGGGGGTCTCGGAACAGGGGGCGGCGGCCGGTCGACCGGGCCCGGAGGCCTCGGAGCCCGGAGCCTAGCGGGAGGCCCGGGTGGCCGCCTCCAGCAGCGCCCCGACCGTGCTCTGCGGCAGGTCCAGGCAGCGCCCGACCGCGGCCAGCGCCTCGCGCTCCTGCGGCAGGTAGCGCCCGTCGGCCAGGGCGATCGCGGCGCCCTGCAGCAGCAACCGCTCCCGGCCCTGCTCGGCCAGGTGCACGGAGAGCGGTTCGAGCACCGCGTGCAGCTCGACGGCCAGGCCCCCGGCCACGCCGTGGGCGTCGTAGAGCTCACCGCCGAGACCGGAGAGCGCGGCCAGCGCCGCCAGCACCTGGGCCTCACCGCAGTCCTCGAAGCCGGCCTCCCGGACGGCCGCGCAGGCCGCCTCGCGGGCCGCCCGGTGCGCGGTGCCGCCCGCCGCGAGCAGGGCCAGCGCGACGGTGTACTGCGCGTCGCGCAGCATCCCGCCCAGGCGGACGCAGGTGGGCTGCTCCAGGCTCTCCACCCCGTACCGGCCGTGGCAGGTGGTGCACTGCACGCTGCCCAGGACGGGGCCGAGCGGCAGCACCGGGGTACCGAGCAACCGCAGCCACCGCCGGCCGTGTTGCCGGCGGTAGTTGCGGTCGCCACCGCAGCCCGGGCAGAAGAAGTCACCGAGAACGTCAGTCCGCCACCGCGGGCGAACACCCCACAACCCTGTCACGGCGCCACTCCCCAGACACGGCAGGCGGCCTGCACAACCATGGGCAGGTCACGCGACCGGACACCGAGGCCGTCCCACCGACCCGGCTTTCCGGTGCGTCGATGTTGCCATGGTTACCGGCACGTGTCAGCACCTCGAACGGCCCGGAATCCGAAAAAGTGTGGCGCAGGCCACACCGGGCGGCGCCCCGCCCGGCCCCGGCCGCCCGGAACGGCGCCGGGCCGCCCCGAAGGACGGCCCGGCGACTACCACTCGTACGAACTACCCGCGCTGCGCGCGGTTGACGGCGCTGATCATCGCCTTCAGCGAGGCCAGCACGGTGTTGCCGTCGATGCCGACACCCCACAGCACCTTGCCCTCCACCGCGCACTCGACGTACGCGGCGGCCTGGGCGTCGCCGCCCTCGCTCAGCGCGTGCTCGGCGTAGTCCAGCACCCGGACGTCCACGCCGATCCGGGCCAGCGCGTCGGCGAACGCGGAGACCGGGCCGTTGCCGGTACCGGCCAGGGTGACCGGCTCGCCCCCGACGACGGCCTCGGCGGTCAGCGCGTCCCGGCCGTCCTCGGTGGTCAGGGTCCGCGAGCCGCTCAGCGAGATCCGGCCCCACGGGTTGGCCGTGGTCGGCAGGTACTCGTCCTCGAAGACCGCCCAGATGTCGGCCGGGGTGACCTCGCCGCCCTCGGCGTCGGTCTTGGCCTGGATGATCCGGGAGAACTCGATCTGCATCCGGCGCGGCAGGTCCAGCTTGTGGTCGTTCTTCAGGACGTACGCGACACCGCCCTTGCCGGACTGGCTGTTGACCCGGATGACGGCCTCGTAGGTGCGGCCGACGTCCTTCGGGTCGATCGGCAGGTACGGCACGCCCCAGGTGTGCTCCTCCACCGGTACGCCGGCCGCCTTCGCGTCCGCCTCCAGGGCGTCGAAGCCCTTCTTGATGGCGTCCTGGTGCGAGCCGGAGAAGGAGGTGTACACCAGGTCGCCGGCGTACGGGTGGCGCGGGTGCACCTCCATCTGGTTGCAGTACTCGGCGGTGCGGCGCACCTCGTCGATGTCGGAGAAGTCGATCTGCGGGTCGATGCCCTGCGAGAACAGGTTCATGCCCAGGGTCACCAGGTCGACGTTGCCGGTCCGCTCGCCCTGCCCGAACAGGCAGCCCTCGATCCGGTCGGCGCCGGCCATGTAGGCCAGCTCGGCGGAGGCGACGGCGGTGCCGCGGTCGTTGTGCGGGTGCACCGACAGGCAGACGTACTCGCGGCGGGACAGGTTGCGCGACATCCACTCGAACTGGTCGGCCTGGACGTTCGGGGTGGCCCGCTCGATGGTGGCCGGCAGGTTCAGGATGATCTCGCGGCCCTCGCCCGGCTGCCAGACGTCCATGACCGCCTCGCAGACCTCCAGCGCGAAGTCCAGCTCGGTGTCGACGAAGATCTCCGGCGAGTACTGGAAGCCGAAGACGGTGTCGTCGCCCAGCAGCTTGTCCGCGTACTCCATCACCAGCCGGGTCCCGTCGGTGGCGATCGCCTTGGTGGCTTCCTTGTCGTTGCGGAACACCACCCGGCGGAACAGCGGAGCGGTCGCGTTGTACAGGTGGACGGTCGCCCGCGGGGCGCCCACCAGCGACTCCACCGTCTTCTCGATCAGCTCCTCGCGCGCCTGGGTCAGCACCGAGATGGTCACGTCCTCCGGGATCGCGCCCTCCTCGATCAGCGACCGCACGAACGCATGGTCGGTGGCGCCGGAGGACGGGAAGCCGACCTCGATCTCCTTGTAGCCCATCGCGACCAGCAGGTCGAACATCTTCCGCTTGCGGGCCGGGGACATCGGGTCGATCAGCGCCTGGTTGCCGTCCCGCAGGTCGGTGGAGAGCCAGCGCGGCGCCTTGGTGATCACCTTCGACGGCCAGGTGCGGTCCGGCAGGTCGACGGTGCCGAACGGCAGGTAGCGGCCGTGGCGCATGCCCGCGGGCTGCTGGCGGACGGTCGCGGCGGTGATCGGGGTGGGACGGTCGGTGAAGGCCCGACCGGCGGGGACGGACGCGGCGGAGCTCTGCTCGGTCATGGAGGTGACTCTCGGCTTCCTGTGGATGCGGGGCGTGTCGGGGTGGATGGACACCCGACTGGCCGGCCTGCTGCCGCTCGCGACCCGTCGCTGGATCGCCCGATTCCTACGCGCACAGCACAGTCCCCGCGGCGAGGGAGCCGGCCCTTGGCGGACTACAGGCCCTCGACGCGGCAGCTAAGAAGAAGCAGCCCATTGCGCATGATGTGCTCCAGCGTAACCGAGCGGAGCGCGCCCCCGAAGCGAACCGGGCGGACATTCCACTCCGTGAGACGGCGCGCGATTTCGCCCGCGCCGGTGACAACACGTCACGCTTGCCTCACTCTTGGCCACATGACCGCTGAACCGGCGCTCTGCGCGATCGTTCCGCCGTACGTCCTGGACCGCCTCGCCGAGGACGGTCACGAGCCCGCCGCCCGCTCCCTCGCCCTCGACGCCGTGCACCGCACGGCCCGCCTCACCGCCGCCCCGCCCCAGCCCGGCTCCGACCGGCTCGACCGGGTGATCGGCGACGCCGAGCACACCGAACGCCTGCCCGGGCGCACCGTCCGCCGGGAGGGCCAGGACCCCGTCGACGACCATTCCGTCAACCACGCCTACGACGGCCTCGGCGCCACCTACGCACTCTTCGCCGACGCCTACGGACGTCGCTCGATCGACGACGAGGGCCTGCAGCTGGACGCCACCGTCCACTACGGCGTGCACTACGACAACGCCTTCTGGGACGGCCGGCAGATGGTCTTCGGCGACGGCGACGGCGAGGTGTTCGGCGACTTCACCGCCTGCATCGACGTGATCGGCCACGAACTCGCCCACGGCGTCACCCAGTTCACCGCCGGCCTGGAGTACCGGGGCCAACCCGGCGCGCTCAACGAGTCCGTCTCCGACGTCTTCGGCTCCCTGGTCAAGCAGTACGCGCTGCGCCAGGACGCCGCCGACGCGGACTGGCTGATCGGGGCCGGACTGCTCGCCCCGGGCGTGCAGGGCGTCGCGCTGCGCTCGATGAAGGCCCCCGGCACCGCGTACGACGACCCCCGGCTCGGCAAGGACCCACAGCCGGCGCACCTGCGCGACTACGTCCGCACCGCCCGGGACAACGGCGGCGTGCACATCAACTCCGGCATCCCCAACCACGCGTTCTACCTGCTCGCCACCGCGCTCGGCGGGCCGGCCTGGGAGCGGGCGGGGCGGATCTGGTACGACGCGCTGACCGGCCGGCGGCTCCCCTCCGACGCCGGATTCACCGCGTTCGCCCGGGCCACCGTGTCGGCCGCCAAGGCCCGATACCCCGAGCCCTCGGTGGCCGACACCGTGACGGCGGCCTGGGCACAGGTCGGCGTCAGCACCGTCTGACCGGCGGGATCCGCCGGGCGGGCGGCGGATCCCGCAAGGTCAAGGTCCGGGAAAACCCCGGCAAACACCATCCCTGCGTATCACCATGGACACCATGCGTATCCAGGTGACCCGGACCGGCGGCCTCGCGGGGCAGGTCCGCCATGCGGAACTCGACACCACCGAGCGGATCGACGCCCCGCACGTGCACGCGCTCGCCCGCGAGGCCGTCGCGGGCGGGCTGCGGGCGCCCTCGTACGGGGTGCCGGACGGCTTCCACTACGAGATCACCGTCGACGGCCGGACGGTCCACTGCGCCGACCCCAAGCTCACCGAGTCGCAGCGCGAGCTGGTCTCGCTGGTACTGCGCGAGGGCGCTTAGGGAGTCAGACACGCCCCACGGCCCGTCCTGTGGATCGGCCCGACACGGAACGGCGGCCCGTCCGGAGGTGTCCGGGCGGGCCGCCGTCGGGGCTCCGGGTCAGAAGCCGAGCTTGCGCAGCTGCTTCGGGTCCCGCTGCCAGTCCTTGGCCACCTTGACGTGCAGGTCCAGGTAGACCGGCGTGCCGAGCAGCGCCTCGATGTGCTTGCGGGCGGTGGTGCCGACGTGCTTGAGCCGCGCGCCCTTGGCGCCGATCACGATCGCCTTCTGGCTCTGGCGCTCGATGTAGACGTTGGCGTGGATGTCCAGCAGCGGGCGGTCCGCCGGACGGCCCTCGCGCGGGAGCATCTCCTCGACCACGACCGCCAGCGAGTGCGGCAGTTCGTCCCGGACGCCCTCCAGCGCCGCCTCGCGGATCAGCTCGGCGACCATGATCTGCTCGGGCTCGTCGGTGAGGTCGCCGTCCGGGTAGAGCGGCATGCCCTCCGGGAGCAGCTTGGTGATCAGCTCGGCCACCAGGTCGACCTGCTTGTCGCCGACGGCGGAGACCGGGATGATCTCTGCCCACTCGATGCCCAGCTCGACGCCGAGCTGGTGGATCGCGATGAGCTGCTCGGCGAGCCGCTTGGAGTCGACCAGGTCGGTCTTGGTGACGATGGCCACCTTGGGGGTCTTCTTGATCTCGGCGAGCTCCTTGGCGATGAACTTGTCGCCGGGGCCGAGCTTCTGGTCGGCGGGCAGGCAGAAGCCGATCACGTCGACCTCCGCCCAGGTGCTGCGGACCAGGTCGTTGAGGCGCTCGCCGAGCAGGGTGCGCGGCTTGTGCAGGCCGGGGGTGTCGACCAGGACGAGCTGGGCGTCCGGGCGGTGCACGATGCCGCGGACGGTGTGCCGAGTGGTCTGCGGGCGGTCGGAGGTGATCGCGACCTTCGTCCCCACCAGGGCGTTGGTCAGGGTCGACTTGCCCGCATTGGGACGGCCGACGAAGCACGCGAAGCCGGAGCGGTACGAGGAGGAAGGGGCATTCATGGGCTCCATTCTCCCTGATCACCCGAGCCGGGACGGACGCACCGCCAGGGTCAGCCCTTCTTGCCACCGCCCAGCGAGGAGATTCCCATGATCAGCACCATCAGCAGGAAGACCACCGAGCCCCAGAGCCAGAACGGCGAACCGGTCTCCTGCCACTTGCCCATCCCCATCACGCCCAGCAGCAGCCCCGCGAAGAACGCGTACGGCCCCATCTCCCCAGCCCTCTCACCGCGCCGACTTCCGGTGAGATTATCGGCTGAACGAGGTCGGCCATACAGCGCGGGCCGGGCGCCCGGGTCGCGGCCCCGGGCGCCCGGAGGTGCGTCGTCGGTCAGCGGGCCCCGACCGAGAGCCGCAGCGCGCCGTCCGGACCGGCCAGCAGCACCGGCGTCCCGGCCCCGCCGAGATCCCGCACGGCGGCCAGGTCGGCCTCGGCCGGCTCCCCGGCCTCGGTCACCACGGCCGCCGCCTCCAGCGACTTCGCGCCGCTGGCCACCGCCATCGCCACGGCCGTCTGCAGCGCGCTCAGCCGCAGCGACTCCAGCGCGACCGTCCCGGCCACGTAGGTGCGCCCGGTCTCGTCGCGCACCGCGGCCCCCTCCGGGACGCCGTTGCGGGCGCGGGCGGAGCGGGCCAGGGTGATGATCTTCTTGTCTTCGGGGTCGATCTCGACGATGTCACTCATGCCGCCGAGCATAGGGCGCCGCTCGGGCCGGCCGTCCGGACGTTCCACCGCTGCCGCCGGCCACCCGCCCCGGACGCGGACTCAGTGCCCCGGCGACATGGCGACTCGGCGAGTCAGTGACCCGGCGACCCGGCGAGTCAGTGGCCGACCGGGTTCGGCGGGCCGGGCCGCATGACCTTGACGAAGGTCTTGGGGCCGGACGGCAGCGGCTCCTCGTGGCCGGCGCGCCGCTGCCAGTACGGATTGTCGTGCGGCAGGTGACTGCTGACCCGCCCGTACATCCCGAAAGTGGTGAGCACCAGCCCGAAGATGAAGGCGAACAGCACGTTGGACATCCGGAAGTTCAGGATGTTGGCGTCCGGCCGGCCGAGCACCGTCAGGCCGTAGAAGCCCGAGAGCACGAACAGCACCCCGGCCGCCATGTTCAGGTTGGCGGCGAGGTTCCCACCGATGAAGGCGCCGATCACGAGGATGCCGCCCACCACGATGGAGAGGATGCTCAGCGCCCCGTTGGTGGACATCCCGGCGACCTTGTCGCCGCTGGTGGAGAGGAAGCCCGGGGTGTCGGCCAGCCCGAGGCAGCCGAACACGATCAGGAAGACTCCCCCGAGCCCCGCCCCGATCCGCCAGACCGTGTGGAGCTTGCGGTCGACGGGCAGTTCGTCTTGCAGCTTCATGGTGACCTCCGCAGGGGACGTCGGACGGCCTTGTCCACGCTACTCCGGTCTCCCGGAAGCGCTCGGCCGACGGCTAGCTGTAGGGGTGGCTCCCCTCCATGTGCGGCACCTCGTGCATGTAGAGCGAGCCGCACTGCTGGCAGCAGCGCAGCCCGGTGCCCCACTCCTCCTCCGCCCGGGTCTCGGCGTCGGTGTCCATCGTGCGGCCACAGAGGGCCGTCGCGGGATCTGCGGCCCGGACGACGTGCCAGGTGCTCGCCCCGGCCGACCGACCCTGCGGGCCGTACTCCGCACGCAGTAGATGAGTCATGACGCCATCGTCGCCCCGCCGCCGCCCGGGCGCTACTCGCCGACCTCCTCGGCGGGCCGGTCCGCCGACCGGCGGACCGGGAGGGCGACCATCGAGCCGATCCGGTTGCGCCGGCCGGCCGAGCTCTCGGCGGTGAGCCGGATCCCGGACAGCGTGGAGGTGGTGTCCTCCGGGAGCGGGATCTCGCAGGACGAGCCGGGGATCGGCACCCGGCCGAGGTGCTTGGCGAGCAGGCCGCCGACGGTCTCGACGTCCTCGTCCTCCAGCTCGATGCCGAACAGGTCGCCCAGGTCCTCGACCAGCAGCCGGGCGGTGATCCGGTACGAGCCGTCGCCGAGGTCCTCCACCGGCGCGATCTCCCGGTCGTACTCGTCGGTGATCTCGCCGACGATCTCCTCCAGGATGTCCTCGATGGTGACCAGCCCGGCCGTGCCGCCGTACTCGTCGATCACGATCGCCACGTGCGAGCGGATCTGCTGCATCTCGCGCAGCAGGTCGGCGGCCGGCTTGGAGTCCGGGACGAACACGGCCGGCCGCATCACGCTGCCGACCTCGTCCGACTCGGACTCCCGGTTGATGTGGGTGCGGCGGACGAGGTCCTTGAGGTAGACGATGCCGACCACGTCGTCCTCGTTGTCGCCGACCACCGGGATCCGCGAGAAGCCCGAGCGCAGCGCCAGGGTGAGCGCCTGCCGGACGGTCTTGTGCCGCTCGATCATCACCAGGTCGGTGCGCGGCACCATCACCTCGCGGACGATGGTGTCGCCCAGCTCGAAGACGGAGTGCACCATCCGGCGCTCCTCGTCCTCGATCACGTCGTTCTTCTCGGCGAGGTCGACCAGGGCCCGCAGCTCCGCCTCGGAGGCGAACGGGCCCTCCTTGTAGCCCTTGCCCGGGGTCAGCGCGTTGCCGAGCAGGATCAGCAGCTTCGGGATCGGGCCGAGCACGGCGGCCAGCGGAAGCAGCACGAAGGAGGCCGCCGTCGCGGTGGTCAGCGGGTGCTGACGGCCGATCGTGCGCGGCGAGACGCCGACCGCCACGAACGACACCAGCACCATCACGCCGAACGCCAGCAGCACGGCCTGCCAGGTCTCGTCGAGGTTGCGCACGCAGACCACGGTGACCAGCACCGCGGCCGCCATCTCGCTGGCCACCCGGATCAGGGTGGCCAGGTTGAGGTAGCGGATCGGGTCGGAGGCCACCGTCAGCAGCCGGGCCGACCCGCGCCGCCCGGCCCGGACGGCCTCCTCCGCACGGAACTTCGAGACGCGGGAGATGCCCGCCTCGGCGCACGCGGCCAGCCAGCCGAGCACGACGAGCAGCACGGCACCGAGGATGAAGCTCGTACTCTCACCACTCACAGGGGTTCGGGCTCCGCGCTCAGTGGGTGGTGGGGGCCGGGGAGATGCCGCCGAGGCCGCGGCCGGCCCGCCAGCCGTCCAGGATGGCCTTCTGGAGGCCGAACATCTCCTCCTCCTCGTCCGGCTCCTCGTGGTCGTAGCCGAGCACGTGCAGCACGCCGTGGACGGTCAGCAGCTGCAGCTCCTCGTCCATCGAGTGCTTGGACGGCGCCGCCTTGCCCTGCTGCTCGGCGACCTCGGGGCAGAGCACGATGTCGCCGAGCAGGCCCTGCGGCAGCTCTTCGCCCTCCTTGCCGGGGCGCAGCTCGTCCATCGGGAAGGACATCACGTCCGTCGGGCCCGGGAGGTCCATCCACTGGATGTGCAGCTCCTCCATCGCCGCACCGTCCACCAGGATCACGGACAGTTCGGACTGCGGGTGGATCCGCATCTTGTCCAGTGCGTAGCGGGCGACGTCGAGGATGGCTTCCTCGTCGGCGTCCCAACCGGACTCGTTGGCGATGTCGATCGACATGACGGGCTGGTTACTCAGCTTTCGGTGCGATGGGACTGTCGGGGTGCGCGGGGCGCGGTCGCCTTGCCGGAGCGCCGCTGGGCGGGCTTGCGGGCGGCCTGCGGAGCGGTGTCCTCGGCCTCCTGGCGGGCGTCCCAGCGCTCGTAGGCGTCCACGATCCGGCCGACCAGCTTGTGGCGGACCACGTCGGTGCTGGTGAGGACGGAGAAGTGGATGTCGGGCACGTCGGCCAGGATCTCCTGGACGACCTTGAGGCCGCTGCGGGTGCCGCCCGGGAGGTCGATCTGGCTGGTGTCGCCGGTGACGACCACCCGGGAGTTGAACCCGAGGCGGGTGAGGAACATCTTCATCTGCTCGGGCGAGGTGTTCTGGGCCTCGTCCAGGATGATGAAGGCGTCGTTGAGGGTGCGGCCGCGCATGTAGGCGAGCGGGGCGACCTCGATGGTGCCGGCCGCCATCAGCCGCGGGATGGAGTCCGGGTCCATCATGTCGTGCAGCGCGTCGTAGAGCGGGCGCAGGTACGGGTCGATCTTCTCGTAGAGGGTGCCGGGCAGGAAGCCCAGCCGCTCCCCCGCCTCGACGGCCGGACGGGTCAGGATGATCCGGTTGACCTCCTTGGCCTGGAGGGCCTGGACGGCCTTGGCCATCGCGAGGTAGGTCTTGCCGGTACCGGCCGGGCCGAGGCCGAAGACGATCGTGTGCTTGTCGATCGCGTCGACGTAGCGCTGCTGGTTGAGGGTCTTGGGGCGGATGGTGCGGCCCCTGTTGGACAGGATGTTCGCGGTGAACACCTGCGACGGCGCCGGGCTGTCCGGGTCGTCGACGGCGCTCCGGAGCATGGCGATGGAGCGCTCCACGGAGTCCTCCGTCAGGGGTTGGCCGGTGCGCAGCACCAGCATCATCTCGTTGAAGAGCTGCTGGACGAGGGCCACTTCGGCGCGCTCTCCGGTGGCGGTCACCTCGTTGCCGCGGACGTGGATGTCGGCGGCGGGGAAGCCCCGTTCGATCACCCGCAGCAGCGAGTCGGCAGTGCCGAGCAGGGTGACCATCGGGTGCTTCTCGGGGACGACGATCCGGGCGCTGACGCGGCCGTCGTCGGCCGGCTCGGGGCGCGACTGTCCGTTGGTACGGGTCTGCGATGTGTCACTCATAGGTCGGCGCTGAGGCCTGCCTCATCCCATCCGTCTCTCGTGGGCCGCTCGGTTCTCTCCGGGGCACCAGGGTACGCCGCGCACGTGATCGCCGCGGCGGGCGGCCGGGCCGCACCCGACGATGCTGCGGCAGATCGCGGGGCGGCGCGAGCGGTTTTCCACGCCGGTCACGGCCGGGCCGCCGGGCGCCGCGCGGTCCCGGCCGGGGCTGCGGCCCGGGCCGCGGCGGACGGTCACCGGCGGCGCCGGGGCGGCACGGGCACCCGGGCGAGGTCCTCGGCGAGCACCACCGTGCCGTCGAAGTGCTTGCGGGCGTCGGCGAGGTGCTGGCCGAGGTCCGGGTAGCGCTGCGAGAAGTGGGTCAGCACCAGGGTCTGGACGCCGGCCTCGGCGGCCACCTTGGCGGCCTGGCCGGCGGTGAGGTGGCCGTGGTCCTCGGCGAGCCGGGCGTCGGCGTCGGTGAAGGTCGCCTCGATGACCAGCAGGTCGGCCCGCTCGGCGAGCTCGTGGACGCCCTCGCAGAGCCGGGTGTCCATCACGAAGGCGAAGCTCTGGCCGGGCCGGGGCTCGCTGACCTGGTCCAGGGTGACCCGCCGGCCGTCCACCTCGATCGCCCCGAGGTGCTGCAGCCGGCCGACGTCCGGCCCCGCGATGCCGAGGGCGGCGAGCCGCCCGGGCACCAGCCGGCGGCCGTCCGGCTCGGTGAGCCGGTAGCCGAAGGACTCGACCGGGTGCGAGAGCCGGACGGCGTCCAGCGCGAAGCGGGCGCCGGGTGCCGGCAGCGGGCCGGGCTCGTCGATCGGACGGGGGCGCAGCACGGCCGTCTCGTGGAAGGCCGTGGCGTGCCGCAGCCGCTCGAAGTAGACCTCGCCGGAGGCCGGGAAGTAGACGTCCACCGGGTGCGGCACGCGGTCCAGGTTGATCCGCTGGATCACCCCGGCGAGGCCCAGGCTGTGGTCGCCGTGGAAGTGCGTCACGGCGATCCGGGTCAGCTGGGTGGCGGAGACCCCGGCGTGCAGCATCTGCCGCTGGGTGCCCTCGCCGGGGTCGAACAGCAGGCCCTCGCCGTCCCAGCGCAGCAGGTAGCCGTTGTGGTTGCGGTGCCGGGTCGGCACCTGGCTGGCGGTGCCGAGGACGACGAGTTCGCGCTGTGACACGTCGGTCAGACCATGCGCTCGTTCATCGGGATGCCACCGAGCACGTGGACGTGCGCGTGGAAGATGGTCTGCCCCGCGCCGGCACCCGTGTTGAAGATCAGACGGTAGTCCCGGATGCCCTCGTCCTCGGCGACCCGGCCGGCCTCGGCGAGCAGCTCGCCGGCGATCTCCGGCTCGGCCGCGGCCAGCGCGGCGGCGTTCGGGTAGTGGACGTGCGGGATGACCAGGACGTGGGTCGGGGCCTTCGGGGCGATGTCGCGGAAGGCGAGGGTGCGCTCGGTCTTGCGCACCACGGTGGCCGGGATCTCGCCCGCCACGATCTTGCAGAACAGGCAGTCGGACTGCGGCTCGCCGGCCATCGGGGTCTCCTCGCGGTGTCGCACGGTGTCGGTCGGGGCGTACGGCCGCATGCTAGCCGAGCCGCGCCGTGGCCTGCTGGTACTCGCTCAGATGCTTCCAGCGCACCACGCGGACTCCGAAGACCTCCTCGTCCTCGAAGTCCTCGGTGATCAGCGAGACGGCGATGATCACGAAGCCGATCGCCCAGCGCTTGGTGAGCCGCCAGGTGTGCGGGCGGCTGCCGTCCTTCTTGCGGATCACCCGGAGCGCCATCAGGCCCTTGCCCACGCTGAAGCCGGTGAGCCGGGCGAACAGCACCTGGTTGACGTAGGAGACGCCGAAGCCGACGGCGAGCAGGGCCATGAAGTAGGAGCCGGGATTGTCGCTCTTCGGGCCGCCGACGGCCTTGGCGGCGATGACGCCCAGGACGACGGCGAGCAGCCAGTCGAGGAGGATCGCCGGGTAGCGGCGGAAGCCGCTCGCCTCCTTCGGCCGGGGCACCCGGGCCCAGGGCGCCTGCTGCGGCTCCTGCCCGTGGGGCTGCTGGTGGCCGTACGACTGGGCCTGCGCGTACTGCTGCGGGTGCCCGTACTGCTGGGGCTGGCCGTACTGCTGTGACTGGCCGTACTGCTGCGGCGGCACCTGCCCGTACGGCTGGGGCTGGCCGTACGGCTGCTGGGGCGGGTACGGCTGCTGCCCGTAGGGCTGCTGCGGGGCGTACTGCTGCGAACCGTACGAACCCGGTGGATATCCCTGTGCCACGACCCGCCCCCGTACTTACCGATGATCAAGCCTACCGATGATCAAGAACAGCCCCGCATCCTACCCAGGCCCGGAGCGGGAGGTCGGACCGGCCGACCCCCCGCTCCCCCGCGGCTACTGCCAGGGCATCGGCGGCGGCGTCTTGGCCGGAGTCTCGGCCAGGGCGGCCAGCGCGATCCGGACGCCCTCCGCCAGCTGCGGGTCCTCCCCCGCGGCCCAGTGGTGCGGCGCGAACGGCACCTCGACGTCCGGGTCGACGCCGTGGTTCTCCACGCCCCAGCCGTAGCCCTCCAGCCAGAAGGCGTACTTGGGCTGGGTCACCAGCGTGCCGTCGACCAGGCTGTAGCGGCTGTCGATGCCGATCACCCCGCCCCACGTCCGGGTGCCGACCACCGGGCCGAGCTTCAGCGCCTGGATGGCGGCGTTGACGATGTCGCCGTCCGAGCCGGAGTACTCGTCGGCGAGCGCCACCACCGGTCCGCGCGGGGCGTCGCCGGGGTAGGGCACCGGGCTGGTGATGTCCCGGGCGACGTCCCAGCCGACGATCCGGCGCGCCAGCTTCTCGATCACCAGCTGGGAGGTGTGGCCGCCCCGGTTCTCCCGGATGTCGACGATCACGCCCTCCTTGGCCATCTCCGAGCGCAGGTCCCGGTGGATCTGCGCCCAGCCGGTGGTCTGCATGTCGGGGATGTGCAGGTAGCCGAGCCGGCCGCCGGACAGTTCGCGCACGGCGGCCCGCCGGCCGGACACCCAGTCGTGGTAGCGCAGCGGCTCGTCGTCGGCGAGCGGGACGACCACCGGGTGGCGCTGGTCGGTGCCGTCCTTGCCGGCCACGGTCAGCTCGACCGGCTGCCCGGCGGTGCCGGCCAGCAGCGGCGCCGGACCGGTGACCCGGTCGACCGGGCGGCCGTTGACGGCGAGGATCGCGTCGCCCGGCCGGATCGCGGCGCCGGGCGCGGCCAGCGGCGAGCGGGCCCGCGGGTCGGAGGACTCGCCGGGCAGGATGCGGGCGATCCGCCAGACGTCCCCGTCCTTGACGAGGTCCGCGCCGAGCAGGCCCTGCCGGCGGGCGGCCTCGGTGTGGACGCCGTGCGGCAGCACGTAGGCGTGCGAGGTGCCGAGCTCGCCGTGCACCTCCCAGAGCAGGTCCACCAGGTCGTCGTGCGAGCCGACCCGGTCCACCAGCGGCCGGTAGCGGTCCAGCACGCCGGCCCAGTCCACCCCGTCGAGGTCGGGGCGCCAGTAGTTGTCGCGCATCAGGCGGCCGTTCTCCTCGTACATCTGCCGCCACTCGGCCGCCGGGTCGACGGTGACCCGCAGCCGGGTGAGGTCGACGTCGACCTCGTCGTCCTCCCCCGCCTTGTGGTCGGCCGGGACGATCCGCAGCCCGCCCTCGTCCAGCACGGCGATCCGGCTGCCGTCGCCGCTGACCGCGAACCCGTCGAGGCCGTCGACCAGCTGCTCGGCCCGGCGCTTGCGCAGGTCGAACCGCTCCAGCGCCGGGCGCGGCCGCTCGTCCTCCAGCGAGGCCGCCTCGTCGCCGAGCTCGCCGATCAGCGGGACCCTCGTCCAGAGCACGGCGTCCTTGGCGGTGCGCAGGGTGCCGAACCGGCCGCCCTCGACCGGGAACGGGATGATCCGGTCGGCGATGCCGTCCAGGTCGACCCGGGTGACCGGCGGCGCGTCCCCGGTGGACTCCTCGCCGTCCGCCTTCCGGCCCTTGGGCTCGTCCTCCTCCCCGCCGACCGGCCGCCCGGCCCGCTGCGGCCCGAACGGGGACGGCGTGTCGGCGGCCAGCGTGACCAGGTACGGGCGGCAGCCGTTGGGGAACGACAGGTCGAAGACGTGCGAGTCGTAGACCGGGTCGAAGTTGCGCACCGAGAGGAACGCCAGGTGGCGGCCGTCGGCGGTGAAGGCGGGCGAGGTGTCGACGAACCGCTGCGGGGTGACCTCGCTGACCGTGCGGGTGGCCAGGTTGGCGAGCACGATCTGGCGTAGCGAGAAGGGGCCCATGCCGGGGGCCGGGCGGGACCAGGCCAGCCAGGCCGAGTCGGGGCTGAACGCCAGGCCGCTGACCTCGCCGTCGGTACTGCGCTCCAGCTCGTGGACGGTGCCGTCGGCGAGCACGACCAGCAGCACCCGGCCGTCGTGCGAGCCGACCGCGGCCTGCTTGCCGTCCGGGGAGACGACCAGCGAGCGGACCCGGCCGAGCCGGCCGCCGGCCAGCCGGCGGCGCTCCGCGCCGAGCACGGCGGGGGCGTACTCCAGCGCGTCGTCGCCGTCCGCGTCGGTCACCCAGAGCACACCCTGCCCGCCGTCCTCGCCCGGCACCACCCGGGCCTGCCGGCCGCGGACGCCGGGCGTCTCGTCCAGCACCCGGGCCGGGCCCTCGCGGTGGGTCAGCCAGTGCACGGTGCCGCGGACGACGACGGCGCCGGCCCGGCCGGTGCGGTCGGGGGCGGCGCTCTCCAGCCAGTGCGCGGCGTGCACCGGGCGGGGGCGGCGCCCGGCCCGCTGGCCGGCCGGGCGGACGTCCAGGCGGCGCGGCTCGGCGCCGGTCAGGTCGTCCAGCAGCCAGAGGTCTCCGGCGCTGTGCCAGACCACCCGGGTGCCGTCGGTGCTCGCGTTGCGGGCGTAGAAGCCGTCCGGCGAGGTGGTGTGGCGGCGCAGGTCGGAGCCGTCGGGGAGGCTGGAGTAGAGCGCGCCGACGCCCTCGTGGTCGGCGAGGAAGGCGATCCGGTCGCCGACCCAGAGCGGCGAGGAGAGCTGGCCGTCGAGGTCCTCGTGGACCCGGACGAACTCCTCGCGGCCGATCCAGAGCTTGCCGGCCCGGCCGCCCCGGTACCGCTTCCACCAGGCCGGCTCCCGGTTGTTCACGGTGGAGAGCAGCACCCGGTCGCCGTCCGGCTCGAACGCCAGCCCGCCGATCGGCCCGTACGGCAGCCGGACCGGCTCGCCGCCGTCCAGCGGCACGGCGTGCGCCCAGGTGCGGCGCAGCGTGGACTGCCCGGCGGTGGTGGTGGCGACCGGCCGGCCGTCGGCCGTCCACCCCTCCAGCCGGGTCTGGCCGCTGCCCCAGTAGGTCAGCCGGCGGGACGGGCCGCCGTCCACCGGGGCGACGTGCACCTCGGGGGCGCCGTCCCGGGCGGAGGTGAAGGCGACGTGCAGGCCGTCCGGGGAGAAGCGCGGGTTGCGGACCGGGGCGTGGTCGGCGGTCAGCCGCCAGGCCCGTCCGCCGTCCACCGGAGCCAGCCAGACGTCGTTCTCGGCCACGAAGGTGACCAGGTCACCGTGCAGGTGCGGGTGGCGCAGGTAGGCGCCGGCGGAGGTGCTCGGGGATTCGCTCACTCCGCCAGCCTAGGCACGTACGCGTACGATGCACCGGCTTTTCGGCAACAGCCGACCCCTGTGGGCGACGGCGGGGCCGGGGAGGCGGCCGTCGGCCGCGGGCGCCGGGTCAGCTCCAGCGGCCGGTGCGGCCCAGCAGCAGGGCGCCGGCGGCGACCCCGGCGGTCGAGGTGCGCAGCACCGAGGCGCCGAGCCGGTAGGGCTTGGCGCCGGCCTCGGCGAAGGCGGCCAGCTCGTCCGGCGAGACCCCGCCCTCGGGGCCGACCACCAGCACGATGTCCCCCGCGGCGGGCAGGGCGGCGCCGGCCAGCGGCTCGGCGCCCTCCTCGTGCAGCACCCCGGCGAACGCGGCGGCGGCCAGCACCGGGGCCAGCTGGCGGGTCGTCATCGGCTCCCGGACCTCGGGGAAGCGCAGCCGGCGGGACTGCTTGCCGGCCTCGCGCGCGGTGGACCGCCACTTGGCGAGCGCCTTGGCACCGCGCTCGCCCTTCCACTGGGTGATGCAGCGGGAGGCGGACCACGGGATCACCGCGTCCACGCCGACCTCGGTCATGGTCTCCACGGCCAGCTCGCCCCGGTCGCCCTTGGGCAGCGCCTGGACGACGACGATCCGCGGGGCCGGCTCGGGCTCCCGGCGGACGGCGGCCACCGCCACGTCGACGGCGTCCTTGCCGTGCACCGCGGCGACCGTGCCGTCGGCGCCGAGGCCGAGGCCGTCCGCGAGGGTCACCGCCTCGCCCGGCTCCAGCCGCTTGACGGCCGCGGCGTGCCGCCCCTCCGGGCCGTCCAGCCGGACCACCGCGCCGGGTGCGGCGGTGGCGAGCTGCGCGGTCTCGACGACGAACACGGGCGCGGTCATGGCGGTTCCTGGAGGTGGGGCGGGCGGGGGAACGACGGCGCCCGGTGACCCTCGCGGATCACCGGGCACCGGCGGTGCGGGCGACGGCCCGGTCGGCGGCCGTTGACCGGGTCAGCAGCCGTTGGCCGGGTCAGCGGCCGTTGAAGGCGTCCTTCAGCCGGGAGAACAGCCCCTGCTGGCCCGGCGCGAACTGGCCGGCCGGCCGCTCCTCGCCGCGCAGCACCGCCAGGCGGCGCAGCAGCTCCTCCTGCTCGGGGTCGAGCTTGGTGGGCGTCTGCACCTCGACATGCACTATCAGGTCGCCCCGGCCGGTGCCGCGCAGGTGGGTGATGCCGCGGCCGTGCAGCGGGATCGACTGGCCGGACTGGGTGCCGGGCCGGATGTCGACCTCCTCCAGGCCGTCCAGGGTCTGCAACGGCACCTGGGTGCCGAGCGCGGCGGCCGTCATCGGGATGGTCACCGTGCAGTGCAGGTCGTCCCCGCGGCGCTGGAAGACGGTGTGGCTGGTCTCGGCGATCTCGACGTAGAGGTCGCCGGCGGGGCCGCCGCCGGGGCCGACCTCGCCCTCGCCGGCCAGCTGGATCCGGGTGCCGTTGTCGACACCGGCCGGGATCTTGACGGTCAGGGTGCGGCGGGCGCGGACCCGGCCGTCGCCGGCGCACTCGGGGCACGGGGTCGGCACGACGGTGCCGAAGCCCTGGCACTGCGGGCAGGGGCGCGAGGTCATGACCTGGCCCAGGAAGGACCGGGTGACCTGGGAGACCTCGCCCTTGCCGCGGCACATGTCGCAGGTCTGCGCGGAGGTGCCGGGCGCGGCGCCCTCACCGCTGCAGGTGGTGCAGGTGACGGCGGTGTCGACCTGGAGTTCCTTGGTGGTGCCGAACGCGGCCTCCTCCAGGGTGATCTCCAGGCGGATCATGGCGTCCTGGCCGCGCCGGGTCCGCGAGCGCGGGCCGCGCTGGCCGGAGGCGGCGCCGAAGAAGGCGTCCATGATGTCGGAAAAGCCGAAGCCCGCCGCGCCGGCGCCGAAGCCGCCCGCACCCGCGCCGCCGTTCGGGGACAGCGGGTCCCCGCCGAGGTCGTAGACCTGACGCTTCTGCGGGTCGGAGAGCACCTCGTAGGCGGCGTTGATCTCCTTGAACCGCTCCTGCGTCTTCGGGTCCGGGTTGACGTCCGGGTGCAGTTCGCGTGCCAGGCGCCGGAACGCCTTCTTGATCTCGTCCTGCCCCGCATCCCGTCGGACGCCGAGTACCGCGTAGTAGTCCGTGGCCACCAAATGCTCCGCTTGTTCCGCCTGTAGAAGTGCCTGCGACTGGGACCACCGCCGGAATTCCCGGCGGCGGCCGTTCCTACGACTCGGCCAGGATCTGGCCGACGTACCGTGCCACCGCTCGCACCGCCCCCATTGTGCCCGGATAGTCCATCCGGGTCGGACCGATCACACCCAGTTTGGCCACGCTCTCGTCGCCCGAACCGTAACCGACCGAGACGACCGAGGTGGAATTGAGCCCTTCGTAGGCGTTCTCGCGGCCGATCCGCACCGTCATCCCGGCGTCCGCGGTCTCACCCAGGAGGCGGAGCAGGACGACCTGCTCCTCCAGTGCTTCGAGCACCGGCTGGATGGTGAGCGGGAAGTCGTGGCCGAAGCGGGTCAGGTTGGCCGTGCCGGCCAGCATGATCCGCTCCTCGTTCTGCTCGGCGAGCGCCTCGAACAGCGTCGCCAGGACGGTGGTGACGGTCGGCCGGTCGGCCGCCTCGAACAGCGCCGGCACGTCCTCCAGCAGCCCCGGGACCTCCGGAAGCCGCCGGCCGACGGCCCGCGTGTTGATCTTGGCGCGGAGGTCCGCGAGGACCACCTCGCCGACGGCGCCCGGGCAGTCGACCATCCGCTGCTCGACCCGGCCGGTGTTGGTGATCAGCACCAGCATCACCTTGCCGGGGGCCAGCGCCACCAGCTCGATGTGCCGCACGGTGGAGCGCGACAGCGAGGGGTACTGGACCACCGCGACCTGGCGGGTCAGCTGGGCGAGCAACCGGACCGTGCGGGCGACCACGTCGTCGAGGTCGACCGCGCCGTCCAGGAAGTGCCGGATCGCCCGCCGCTCGGGCGCGCTCATCGGCTTGACCTCGGCCAGCTTGTCGACGAAGAGGCGGTACCCCTTGTCGGTGGGGATCCGCCCCGCGCTGGTGTGCGGCTGGTGGATGTAGCCATCCTCCTCCAGCGCCGACATGTCGTTGCGGACCGTCGCCGGTGACACGCCGAGGTTGTGCCGCTCGACCAGGGCCTTGGAGCCGACCGGCTCCTCGGTGCCCACGTAGTCCTGGACGATGGCGCGAAGCACCGCGAGCTTGCGGTCGTCCAGCTGGCGGACCTCACCGGCCATGGGGCACGCACCTCCGTCTTCGCACGTTGTCCGTTGTGACATGTGTTCCGTACCTGCATGTTCCGGGCCGAACCGGGCAACCCCGGTCTTGGCACTCTGAACACACGAGTGCCAGAACCGTACCTGCCAGTGTAAGGCCCGGGTCCCACGGCAGGAACGGCCCGGCCGGGGTGATCCTGCCCGCAGTCCGCGGTGACGGGTCGCGCGCCGGATGATGCCCCGCGCCGGTCCGGGTGGGAGCATCGACAGCAGACGGCGAACGGAGGACAGCGATGTCGACCTCGGGCCAGCCCACCCGCTTCGCACCGGACCGCGGCCTCACCGGCCGGATGGTCGCCACGATGTTCTTCATCGGCCTGCTCTACGTCGGCTTCACCGGGCTGCTGATCGCGCTGCTGCGCGGCGCCTGGCCGCTGATCGTGCTGATCTCCGGCGGGCTGTTCGTCGCCCAGTTCTGGTTCAGCGACAAGATCACCGAGCGGGCGATGGGCGCCCACCGGGTGACCCCCGAGCAGTACCCGCAGCTGCACGGCGCCGTCGACCGGCTCTGCGCGCTCGCCGACATGCCCAAGCCCCGGGTGGCGGTCGCCGACAACGACATGCCGAACGCCTTCGCCACGGGCCGCAACCCGCAGAACGCCGTGGTGTGCGTCACCACCGGCCTGCTGCGGCGGCTGGAGCCGGAGGAGCTGGAGGGCGTCCTCGCGCACGAGCTGTCGCACGTCGCCCACCGGGACGTCGCGGTGATGACCGTCGCCGGCTTCCTCGGGGTGCTGGCCGGGGCGATGACCCGGATCGCGGTGTACGGCGGGTTCGCCGGCGGCCGGAGCAACAACGACTCCAACGCCGCGATCGTCGCGCTGATCATCCCGCTGGTGTCGGTGGTGGTCTACGCGATCAGCTTCCTGCTGACCAGGCTGCTCTCCCGCTACCGGGAGCTGGCCGCCGACCGGGCCGCCGCCCAGCTCACCGGCCGGCCCAGCGCGCTCGCCTCGGCGCTGACCAAGGTGACCGGGCAGATCGCCGCGATCCCCACCAAGGACCTGCGCCAGGCGCAGCCCTACAACGCCTTCTACTTCGCCCCCGCGCTGAGCGCCCGGGAGACCGCCACCCAGCTGTTCTCCACCCACCCCTCGCTGGAGCGGCGGCTGGAGCAGCTGGCCCGGATCTCGGCCCAGCTCGGCCGCTGACCCGCCGCTCCGGAAGGGACCGCCGTGGGAATCCTGGACGCGCTGTTCGGCCGCACCAAGCCGGTCAAACCCGACCTCGACCAGCTGTTCGGCGTGCCGTCGGCCGCGCTGACCCTGGAGGCGGCCTCCGGCTTCCGCCCGACCGGGGTCGGCTCGGTCTGCTTCGCCTCCGTCGAGGGCGGCGCCTTCGTCGAGGTCGAACAACAGGTGCGGGCGCTGCTGGACGCCGACACCGGGCGCGGCGGCGTCCCGGTGGAGGCCTCCACGGACGCGTACGGCTACTCCTGGCTGCTGGTGCGGCACCCGCCGGAAGAGCTGCCGGAGCTGGTCACCGACCTGCACGCGGTCAACAGCGAGCTGGAGGGCAACGGCTTCGGCCCGCAGCTGCTCTGCTCGATGGTCGGGTTCCGCGACGACCAGGGCCGCTCGCTGGCGCTGGTCTACCTCTACAAGCGCGGCACCTTCTACCCGTTCGCGCCGATGCCCGGCGGCGGGGAGAAGCGCAACAGCCCGCTGGAGCTCCAGGTCAACGCCTCGCTCGGGAACGACCTGCGGCTGGAGAAGGACCTCACCCGGTGGTTCCCGGTCTGGGGCGCGCCGGGTCTCTGACGCGCCGTCGGCCCGGCGGGACGGCGCTGCCTATAGTCGCCTGCATGCGAAGCCGCCAGTACGGACCGGATCTGACCCCGCCGTGGAAGAAACAGCAGCCCGCCCCCGAGGTGCCCGCCGAGCGGGACCTGGTGGTGGAGGAGGCCGCGACCGGCTTCTGCGGGGCGGTGGTGCGCTGCGAGAAGACCGCCGAGGGCCTCACCGTCACCCTGGAGGACCGCTTCGGCAAGCACCGGGTCTTCCCGCTGGTGCCGCGCGGCTTCCTGCTGGAGGGCCGCACCGTCACCCTGGTGCGTCCCGCGGGGCCGGCGCCGGCCCGGACGCCCGGGCGGACGGCCTCCGGCTCGGTGGCCGTGCCCGGGGCCCGCGCCCGGGTGGCCCGCGAGTCCCGGATCTACGTCGAGGGCCGGCACGACGCCGAGCTGGTCGAGCGGGTCTGGGGTGACGACCTGCGGATCGAGGGCGTGGTGGTCGAGTACCTGGAAGGCGTGGACGACCTGCCGGCGATCGTCGCCGACTTCGCCCCCGGCCCCGGCCGCCGTCTCGGCGTCCTGGTCGACCACCTGCTCCCGGGCACCAAGGAGCACCGGATCGCGGCCCGGGTCACCGGCGAGGCCGTCCTGGTGGTCGGCCACCCCTACATCGACATCTGGCAGGCGGTGAAGCCGGCCAGCGTCGGCATTCCGGCCTGGCCCGCCGTCCCGCGCGGGGAGGACTGGAAGGAGGGCACCTGCCGCCGCCTCGGCTGGCCGGTCGACACCCCCGCCGCGTGGAAGCGGATCCTCGCGAAGGTCGACTCCTACAAAGACCTGGAGCCCGAGCTGCTGGGCCGGGTCGAGGAGCTGATCGACTTCGTGACGGAGCCGGCGCCGTAGCCGGTCCGGCCGGGGCGGGTCGCACGGCAGGGCCGGGCGCCGCCGGCCGCGGGTGTGCGGCCGGGCCGGGCGCCGCCGGCACCGGCGGTACGGCCGTCCGGGTCCGCGGCGGTCAGTCGACCAGGTCGCGGACGACGGCGTCGGCCAGCAGGCGGCCCTGGAGGGTGAGGGCGGCCCGGCCGGCGGCGTACGGGCCCGGGGCCAGCAGACCGTCCGCGAGGGCCCGGCCGGCGGCCTCCCGGCCGGTTCCGGTGAGCAGGCCGAGCGGGACGCCCTCGGCGAGGCGCAGTTCGAGCAGGATGCGCTCGACCCGGCGGTCCTCGTCGGAGAGGCGCTCGCGCCCCTGCGCGGGGGTGCGGCCCTCGGCGAGCGCCTGCGCGTAGGCGGCGGGGTGCTTGGCGTTCCACCAGCGGACGCCGCCGACGTGGCTGTGCGCGCCGGGGCCGGCACCCCACCAGTCGGCCCCGGTCCAGTAGAGCTCGTTGTGGCGGCAGCGCCCCTCGGGGGTGGTGGCCCAGTTGGAGACCTCGTACCAGGAGTAGCCGGCGGCGGCGAGCGCCTCCTCGGCGATCAGGTAGCGGTCGGCGTGCACGTCGTCGTCGATCATCGGCAGCTCGCCGCGCTTGACCCGGGCGGCCAGTCGGGTGCCGTCCTCGACGATCAGCGAGTAGGCCGAGACGTGGTCCGGTCCGGCGCCGATCGCGGCGTCCAGGGAGGCCCGCCAGTCGTCGTCGGACTCGCCGGGGGTGCCGTAGATCAGGTCGAGGTTGACGTGCTCGAAGCCGGCCGCGCGGGCCTCGGCGACGCAGGCCTCGGGGCGGCCGGGGGTGTGGTGGCGGTCCAGCAGCTGCAGCACGTGCGGGCGGGCCGACTGCATGCCGAAGGAGATCCGGTTGTAGCCGCCCTCCCGCAGCTCGGCCAGGTAGGCCGGGTCGACGGACTCGGGGTTGGCCTCGGTGGTCACCTCGGCGTCCTCGGCGAGCCCGAACTCCTCCCGGATCGCGGCCAGCATCCGCACCAGGTCGCGGGCGGGCAGCAGGGTGGGCGTGCCGCCGCCGAGGAAGACCGTCCGCACCGGCAGCTCGGCGGAGCCCAGCACCTTCCGGGCCAGCCGGATCTCGGCGACCACGTTGTCCGCGTAGGTCTCCTGCGAGGCGACCGCGCCCGAGGAGCGCAGCTCGGTGGCGGTGTAGGTGTTGAAGTCGCAGTAGCCGCAGCGGCTCGCGCAGTACGGGACGTGCAGGTAGAAGCCGAACGGCCGCGACCCGAGCCCGGCGAGGGCGTGCGCGGGCAGGGAACCGTCGGACGGCACGGGTTCGCCGTCGGGAAGTGCGGAGGGCATGAACCCATTGTCCCGTACGGCCCGCGGAAGCCCGCGGGCCGTACCGGAACGGGGCGGATCAGGCCTCGTTGGCCCCCGCGTACATGGCGGTGACGGCGTCCTCGTAGGTCTTCTCGACCACCGGGCGCTTGATCTTCAGGCTCGGGGTGAGCTCGCCGTGCTCGATGTCGAGGTCGCGCGGCAGCAGGTGGAACTTCTTGATCGTCTGCCAGCGCTGCAGGTCGGCGTTGAGCCGCTTCACGAAGCCCTCGATCAGCTGGTGCACCTGCGGGTCGACGGCCAGCTCGGCGTAGGACTTGGCGGCCAGGCCGTGCTCGGCGGCCCACGGCATGATGACCGCCTCGTCCAGGCCGATCAGCGCGGTGCAGAAGTTGCGGCCGTTGCCGATCACCAGGACGTTGCTGACGAACGGGCAGACCGCCTTGAACTTGCCCTCGACCTCGCTCGGCGCGACGTACTTGCCGCCGGAGGTCTTGAACAGGTCCTTCTTGCGGTCGGTGATCCGCAGGAAGCCGTCCGGGCTGAGCTCGCCGATGTCCTCGGTGTGGAACCAGCCGTCCGGCTCCAGCACCTCGGCGGTCTTCTCCGGAAGGTCGTGGTAGCCGCGCATGATGCCCGGGCCGCGCAGCAGGATCTCGCCGTCCTCGGCGATCCGCGCCTCGGTGCCGGGCAGCGGCCGGCCGACGGTGCCGATCCGGATGTCCTCCGCCCGGTTGACCGTCGAGCCGGCACTGGTCTCGCTGAGGCCGTAGCCCTCCAGGATCGGCACCCCGGCGCCCAGGAAGAAGTAGCCGATCTCGGGGGCGAGCGCCGCACTGCCGGAGACCGCGCCGCGCAGCCGCCCGCCGAAGGCGGCCCGGATCTTCGCGTACACCAGCTTGTCGGCGAGCGCGTGCTGCAGCCGCAGCGCGGCCGGGGCGCTGTCGCGGCCGGTGGCGATCCGGTTGGCCTGGGTGGTCCGGGCGTAGTCGCGGGCGACCTTGGCCGCCCAGAGGAAGATCTTGTACTTGGCCCCGCCCTCGGCCCGGGCCCGGCCGGCGATGCCGTTGTAGACCTTCTCGAAGATGCGCGGCGCCGACGCCATGACGGTCGGCCGGATCGTCGGCAGGTTGTGGATGATCCGGTCCACCCGGCCGTCCACCGCCATCACGTGGCCGGTCGAGATCTGGCCGGAGATCAGCGTCTTGCCGAACACGTGCGACAGCGGCAGCCACATGAACTGCACGTCGTCGGCGCGCAGCAGCCCGCTGGCCTCCTGCGCCCGGCCCTCGTACGCCCAGCAGTCGTGCACCAGGCGCACGCCCTTGGGCCGGCCGGTGGTGCCCGAGGTGTAGATCAGGGTGGCCAGCTGCTCCTTGTCGAGCCCCGCGACGGTCTTCTCGATCGCGTCCGGGTGCTGCTCCAGGTACTCCGCGCCGCGCTGCTCCAGCTCGGCGAGGGTCAGCAGGTCGAGGCCGGCCGTCTCGGGGGCCTCCCCGGGGGCGTCGAAGAGGATCACGGTGCGCAGCTCGGGCAGCTGCTCGATCTGCTCGACGGCCTTGGCGAGCTGCGCGGCGTTCTCCGCGAACAGCGCCTTCGACCCGGAGTTGGCGAGGATGAACGCCGTCTCGTCCGCGTTGGTGCTCGGGTAGACGGTGGTGGTCGCGGCGCCCGCGCACATGTTGCCGAGGTCGGCGATGATCCACTCCACCCGGGTGGAGGAGGCCAGGGCGACCCGGTCCTCGGGCCGGATGCCGAGCGCCATCAGGCCGGCGGCCACCGCCTTCACCCGGACGGCGGTCTGCGCCCAGGTCAGCGAGCGCCACTGCTCGGCGCCCGGGGCACCGTCGGCCGCCTGCTCGTCCACCGGGGCGGGGTAGCGGTAGGCCTCGGCGCCGGGAGTGGCGGCGACCCGCTCAAGGAACAGGTGGGCGACGGAGGCCGGACGCCCGGCGACGATGTCGGCACTGCCGGAGCCGATCAGGGACTGCGCGGAACTCAACGAGGACCTCCGGGGGCGGGTGGCCGTCTGAGGGGTGGTCGCGGCTCCCGTGGGGGCGGTCGCCGGGGCCCGGTTAACCGGCCGGATACCAGCGGGTAACAAGGGGGCCACCAGCAGCCTAGGGGGAAACCGGTCAATGCGTAAGGGGGCAGAGGCAGCTGGCACGCCCCCGCACCCCCGGTGCAGGCGGCTACGACCCCCCGCCGAAACATTCGGCAAAGGACTGGACAAACCTCCGATCGCCACATGCCCAATGGTCTGGAGGAGTCCACCAAAGACCGAGAATTGGGATGCGAATCCCACCGCCGACGACAAGAGTGAGCCAGTGCTGATCAGATTGCTCAGGGCGTACCTGCGCCCGTACTCCCGACCGATCACCCTGCTGGTCCTGCTCCAGCTGGTCGCGACGCTCGCCTCGCTCTATCTGCCGACCCTCAACGCCGACATCATCGACGACGGCGTGCTCAAGGGCGACACCGGCTACATCCTGCGCATCGGCGGCGTGATGATCGGCGTCACCGTCCTCCAGGCGCTCTGCTCCATCTGCGCCGTCTACTACGGCGCCCGCACCGCGATGGCCGTCGGACGCGACGTCCGGGCCGCCGTCTTCGACCGGGTGCAGGGCTTCTCCGCCCGCGAGATCGGACAGTTCGGCGCGCCCTCCCTGATCACCCGGACCACCAACGACGTCCAGCAGGTCCAGATGCTGGTCCTGATGTCCTTCACCCTGATGGTCGCCGCCCCCATCATGTGCGTCGGCGGCGTCATCATGGCGCTCAACCAGGACGTGCCGCTCTCCGCACTCCTGCTCGCCGTCGTCCCCGTCCTCGGCGTCGTCGTCGTGCTGCTGGTCCGCGCGCTGCGCCCGAAGTTCCGCGCCATGCAGGTGCGGATCGACACCATGAACCGCGTGCTGCGCGAGCAGATCACCGGCATCCGGGTCATCCGCGCCTTCGTCAAGGACGACCACGAGCAACACCGCTTCGCCGGCGCCAACCACGACCTCACCGACGTCGGCCTCCAGGTCGGCCGGCTGATGGCCCTGATGTTCCCCACCGTCATGCTGGTGGTCAACATCTCCAGCGTCGCCGTGCTCTGGTTCGGCGCCCACCGCATCGACAGCGGCGGCATGGAGATCGGCGCGCTCACCGCGTTCCTCTCCTACCTCCTGCAGATCCTGATGAGCGTCATGATGGCCACCTTCATGTTCATGATGGTGCCGCGCGCCGAGGTCTGCGCCGAACGCATCCACGAAGTCCTCGACACCCGCTCCAGCGTCGTCCCGCCCGCCACCCCCGTCACCGAGCTGCTGCGCCGCGGCAACCTCGAACTGCGCGACGTCGAATTCCGCTACCCCGGCGCCGAGGCCCCCGTGCTGCGCGGCATCGACATCACCGCCCGCCCCGGCCAGACCACCGCCGTCATCGGCTCCACCGGCAGCGGCAAGTCCACCCTGCTCGGCCTCGTCCCCCGGCTCTTCGACACCACCTCCGGCCGCGTCCTGCTCGACGGCGTCGACGTCCGCGAACTCGCCCCCGAGGCGATCGCCGAAAGCGTCGGCCTCGTCCCGCAGAAGCCCTACCTCTTCACCGGCACCGTCGCCAGCAACCTCCGCTACGGCCGGCCCGACGCCACCGACGAGGAACTCTGGCACGCCCTGGAGATCGCCCAGGCCAAGGAGTTCGTCGAACAGCTCGCCGAAGGCCTCGACGCGCCCATCGCCCAGGGCGGCGGCAACGTCTCCGGCGGCCAGCGCCAGCGCCTCGCCATCGCCCGCGCCCTCGTCCGGCGGCCCGACGTCTACCTCTTCGACGACTCCTTCTCCGCACTCGACTACGCCACCGACGCCAAACTGCGCAAGGCCCTCGCCCGCGAGACCGCCGACGCCACCGTGCTGATCGTCGCCCAGCGCGTCTCCACCATCCGCGACGCCGACCGGATCATCGTCCTCGACGAAGGCGCCGTCGTCGGCAGCGGCACCCACCGCGAACTCATGGCCGACAACCCGACGTACCGGGAGATCGTGCTCTCCCAGCTCACCGAGCAGGAGGCGGCGTGACCACCGCGGACAAGAAGGCACCGGCCAAGCCCCCCACCGGACCCGGCGACCTGCGCAGCGACTCCCAGGCCGCCGCCGCCCGCCGCGGCCCGGCCGGCCCCGGCCGCTTCATGGGCGGCCAGGGCGTCGAGAAGTCCATGGACTTCAAGGGCTCCGGCAAGCGGCTGCTCGGCCTGCTGCGCCCCGAACGGCCCCTGCTCGCCGGCGTCCTCGCACTCGGCGTGCTCAGCATCGGCTGCGCCGTCACCGGCCCCAAGGTCCTCGGCGACGCCACCGACCTGATCTTCGCCGGCGTGGTCGGCCGGCAGACCCCGCCCGGCACCAGCAAGGAGCAGGTGGTCGACGGCCTGCGCGCCCAGGGCAACGGCGGCGTCGCCGACCTCCTCTCCTCCACCGACTTCACCCCCGGCCAGAGCATGGACTTCGGCGCCATCGGCACCGTCCTGCTCTGGGTGCTCGCCATCTACGTCGCCGCCGCCGTCTTCGGCGTCCTCCAGGGCCGGCTCGCCACCAAGGCCATCCAGCGGGCCGGCTACCGGCTGCGCCAGGACGTCGAGGCCAAGCTCACCCGGCTGCCGCTCAGCTACTTCGACAAGCAGCCCCGCGGCGAGGTGCTCAGCCGCGTCACCAACGACATCGACAACATCAGCCAGTCCATGCAGCAGACCCTGGGCCAGGTGGTGAACTCGCTGCTCACCGTCGTCGGCGTGCTGGCGATGATGTTCTGGATCTCCCCGCTGCTGGCGCTCATCGCCCTGGTCTCGGTGCCGCTGTCGGTGGTCGTGGCCACCCGGGTCGGCAAGCGCGCACAACCGCAGTTCGTCCAGCAGTGGAAGTCCACCGGGCAGCTGAACGCGCACATCGAGGAGATGTACACCGGCCACACCCTGGTGAAGGTGTTCGGCCGGCAGCAGGAGTCCGCCGCGACCTTCGGCGAGCACAACGAGGCCCTCTACCAGGCGAGCTACCGGGCCCAGTTCATCTCCGGGATCATCCAGCCCGCGATGATGCTGATCGGCAACCTCCAGTACGTGCTGGTCGCCGTCGTCGGCGGCCTGCGGGTCGCCTCCGGCGCGCTGTCCATCGGCGACGTCCAGGCCTTCATCCAGTACTCGCGGCAGTTCAGCCAGCCGCTCACCCAGGTCGCCAGCATGGCCAACCTGGTGCAGTCCGGCGTCGCCTCCGCCGAGCGCGTCTTCGAACTCCTCGACGCACCCGAGCAGACCCCCGAGCCGGCCATGCCGGAGCGCCCCGACGCCATCCGCGGCCGGGTCGTCTTCCAGGACGTCTCCTTCCGCTACGACCCCGAGAAGCCGCTGATCGAGGACCTCTCGCTCAAGGTCGAACCCGGGCAGACCGTCGCCATCGTCGGCCCGACCGGCGCCGGCAAGACCACCATGGTCAACCTGCTGATGCGGTTCTACGAGGTCAGCTCCGGGCGGATCACCCTCGACGGCGTGGACATCGCCGCGATGGCCCGCGAGGACCTGCGCTCCGGCATCGGCATGGTGCTCCAGGACACCTGGCTGTTCGGCGGCACCATCGCCGACAACATCGCCTACGGCGCCGACGGCGCCACCCGCGAGCAGGTGGTCGAAGCGGCCAAGGCCGCGCACGTGGACCGCTTCGTGCGCACCCTGCCGGACGGCTACGACACCGTCATCGACGACGAGGGCACCGGCGTCAGCGCCGGCGAGAAGCAGCTGATCACCATCGCCCGGGCGTTCCTCGCCCAGCCCTCGATCCTCGTCCTCGACGAGGCGACCAGCTCCGTCGACACCCGCACCGAGGTGCTGATCCAGCGCGCCATGGCCCGGCTGCGCACCGGGCGCACCAGCTTCGTGATCGCCCACCGGCTCTCCACCATCCGGGACGCCGACGTGATCCTGGTGATGGAGAGCGGCTCGATCGTCGAGCAGGGCACGCACGACGAGCTGATCGCGGCCGACGGCGCGTACGCGCGGCTGTACAAGGCGCAGTTCGCCGAGGCGGTGGCCGAGGTCGACTGACCGGGGCGCGCGTGGCGCGGGCGCACGCGGCGGACGCGGCGAACGCGCGGGAGCCGGAGCGGGGAGTTCGATTCCCGCTCCGGCTCCTGCGTTCCGGCGGTCGTGACCGGCGGGCCTGGCAGGGCCGGCCGGGGCGGGGCCGGCGGTTCTGGCGGGGCCGGGTGGGCCGGGCCGGCGCGGGTCGGGCGGGGTGGCCTCGTCCCAATCCGGTCGGGCTCGCCCCCGGCCCCCGGGGGGCGGCTCTTCTGCCCCGGTGGCGGCGGGCGCTACGGTAGGCCTGTGAGTGACCAGCCGTCAGCCCCCGCCGCACCGGACCCGGACGCCTTCGAGGCGAACCGGCGCTACCTGGGCTCGGTCGCCTACCGGCTGCTCGGCTCCTTCACCGACGCCGAGGACGTCCTGCAGGAGGCCTGGCTGCGCTGGCAGTCCGCCGACCGCACGGCCGTCGCAGACCCGCGGGCCTTCCTGACCACCGTGGTCACCCGGCTCTGCTACGACCAGCTGGGCTCGGCCCGCGCCCGCCGGGAGTCCTACTTCGGCGAGTGGCTGCCCGAGCCGTCCGTCGCCACCACGGCCGCCCCGGCCTCGCCCGCCGAGCTGGCCGAGCTCGGCGAGTCCGTCTCGATGGCGCTGCTCGCCGTACTGGAGCAGCTCACCCCCGCCGAGCGGGCCGCCTTCGTCCTGCACGACGTGTTCGCGGTCGGCTTCGACGAGATCGCCGCCACCCTCGACCGCTCCCCCGACGCCACCCGCCAGCTCGCCTCCCGGGCCCGCCGCCGGGTCAAGGAGGGCAGCCGGCGCAGCACCGCCGACCCCGCCGAGCACCGGCAGGCGGTCGAGGCCTTCGCCGCCGCCACCGCCCAGGGCGACATCCTGGGCCTGATGAACGTCCTCGACCCCGACGTGGTCTGGCACGCGGACGGCGGCGGCATCGTCCGCGCCGCAGCCCGCCCGGTCTTCGGCGCCGACAAGGTCGCCCGCCTGGTGCTCGGCCTGATCGCCAAGTGGCTCACCCCCGACACCCGCATCAGCTCCGCCCAGGTCAACGGCCTGCCCGGACTGATCTTCCACAGCGCCACCACGGGCGCCGTGGACGGCGTGGTCGGCTTCAACGTCGGCCCCGGCGGCCGGATCACCGACGCCTACGTGGTGGTCAACCCGGAGAAGCTCACCCGTGTGACGCCGATCACCGTCACATCCTGACCGGTCGCGTCGTCCCCTTCCCGAGCAGGCGCGCAGGGCGCCCCTCGCGGGCCCTTCGAAGGGGAGACGAGCACCATGACCAGCAAGGCGAACGGCAAGCACATCGTCGTACTCGGCGCAGGTTACGCAGGCCTCACCGCGGCCACCCGGGCCGGCAAGCACAACCGGGTGACCCTCGTCGCCCCCGAGACCCGCTTCCGGCACCGGATCCGCCAGCACGAGACCGCGGCCGGCCACCCCGCACGCCGGCCCAGCGTCGCCGAGGTGGTGCGCGGCCGCGGCGTCCGGCACGTCCGGGCCCGGGCCACCGAGCTCGACCTCACCGGCCGCAAGGTCCTCCTGGACACCGGCGAGACCCTCGCCTACGACACCCTGGTCTACGCCCTCGGCAGCCGCACCGCCTGGCACGGCGTCCCCGGCGCCGCCGAGCACGCCTACGGCGCCGAACGGGCCGCCGAGGTCGGCGAGCGGCTGCGCACCGCGGACCGCCCCGGCACCGTGGCCGTGGTCGGCGGCGGCGCCACCGGCATCGAGATGGCCACCGAGATCGCCGAGGCGCACCCGGCGTGGAAGGTGCGGATCGTCGCCGCCGGCCAGGTCGGCGGCTGGTTCTCGGCCCGCGGCCGGGCCCACGTCCTGGCCGTCATGGCCGGGCTCGGCGTCGAGGTGCACGAGCAGGCCACCGTCACCGCGGTCGACCCGGAGGGCCTGGACACCACCGCCGGCCGGATCCCCGGCGACATCGTGGTCTGGGCCGCCTCCATGGAGCCGCTCCCGCTGGCCGCCGAGGCCGGACTCACCGTCAACGCCGCCGGCCGGGCGGTGGTCGACCGGTACCTGCGGTCGGTCTCGCACCCCGACGTCCACGTGATCGGCGACGCCGCCGAGGTCGCCGTCCCCGGCACCGGCACCCTGCGGATGGCCTGCGCCACCGCCCTGCCGATGGGCCGCTACGTCGGCCGGCTGCTCGCCGGGCGCACCGGCAAGCCCTTCGCGTTCCGGTACGCGGTGCAGTGCCTGAGCCTGGGCCGGCGGGAGGGGCTGGTGCAGCTCATCCACGGGGACGACTCGATGCGGCCCGGCGTGCTCACCGGCCGGACGGGGCGGATCACCAAGGCCCTCATCGTGAACGCGGTGGTCCGGTCGCTGCGGTAGCGCGCATGCGGGCGTGGGGCATGCAGGCATGCAGGCATGCGGGCCGCGGCCGCGCGTCACCGGAACGCGGGAGGGCCCGGGGCTGTTCGCCCCGGGCCCTCCCGTCGTCGCCGCTCGACGTTACTTCTTGTCCTTCGGCGGCTCGGCGTCGGTGGACAGCGCGGCGATGAAGGCCTCCTGCGGGACCTCCACGCGGCCGACCATCTTCATCCGCTTCTTGCCTTCCTTCTGCTTCTCCAGCAGCTTGCGCTTACGCGAGATGTCACCGCCGTAGCACTTGGCGAGAACGTCCTTGCGGATCGCGCGGACCGTCTCACGGGCGATCACCCGGGAGCCGATGGCGGCCTGGATCGGCACCTCGAACTGCTGACGCGGGATCAGCTTCTGCAGCTTGCCGGCCATCATCACGCCGTAGCTGTAGGCCTTGTCCTTGTGGACGATCGCGGAGAAGGCGTCCACCGCGTCACCGTGCAGCAGGATGTCGACCTTGACCAGGCTGGCGCTCTGCTCGCCGATGGGCTCGTAGTCCAGCGAGGCGTAGCCGCGGGTCTTGGACTTCAGCTGGTCGAAGAAGTCGAAGACGATCTCGGCCAGCGGCAGGGTGTAGCGCAGCTCGACGCGGTCCTCGGAGAGGTAGTCCATGCCCTGGAGGTTGCCGCGGCGGGACTGGCAGAGCTCCATGATCGCGCCGACGAACTCGTTCGGCGCCAGGATGGTGCCGCGCACGATCGGCTCGTGCACCTCGGCGATCTTGCCGGAGGGGAACTCGCTCGGGTTGGTGACGGTGTGCTCGGTGCCGTCCTCCATCACCACGCGGTAGACCACGTTGGGGGCGGTGGAGATCAGGTCGAGGTTGAACTCGCGCTCCAGGCGCTCCCGGATGATCTCCAGGTGGAGCAGGCCGAGGAAGCCGCAGCGGTAGCCGAAGCCGAGCGCGACGGACGTCTCCGGCTCGTAGACCAGCGCGGCGTCGTTCAGCCGGAGCTTGTCGAGGGCGTCGCGCAGCAGCGGGTAGTCCGAGCCGTCCAGCGGGTAGAGGCCGGAGAACACCATCGGGCGCGGGTCCTTGTAGCCGCCGAGCGGCTCGGTGGCGCCCTTGTGCTGCGAGGTGATCGTGTCACCGACCTTGGACTGCCGGACGTCCTTCACGCCGGTGATGATGTAGCCGACCTCGCCGACGCCGAGGCCGTCGGCGACCTTGGGCTCCGGCGAGATGACGCCGATCTCCAGCAGCTCGTGGGTCGCGCCGGTGGACATCATCGCGATCCGCTCGCGCTTGGTGAGCTGGCCGTCGACGACACGGACGTAGGTGACCACGCCACGGTAGGCGTCGTACACCGAGTCGAAGATCATCGCGCGGGCCGGGGCGTTCTTGACGCCGACCGGGGCCGGGATGGTGTTGACGATGTGGTCCAGCAGGTCCTCGACGCCGAGGCCGGTCTTGGCGCTGACCTGGAGCACGTCGGACGGGTCACAGCCGATGATGTGCGCGATCTCCGCGGCGTACTTCTCCGGCTGGGCGGCCGGCAGGTCGATCTTGTTGAGCACCGGGATGATCGTGAGGTCGTTCTCCAGCGCCAGGTACAGGTTGGCGAGGGTCTGCGCCTCGATGCCCTGGGCCGCGTCGACCACCAGGATGGTGCCCTCGCACGCGGCGAGGGAGCGGGACACCTCGTACGTGAAGTCCACGTGGCCCGGGGTGTCGATCATGTTGAGGATGTGCGTCGTACCGGCATTCGGCCCGGTCTTCGGCGCCCACGGGAGGCGGACGGCCTGCGACTTGATGGTGATACCGCGCTCACGCTCGATGTCCATGCGGTCGAGGTACTGGGCGCGCATCTGCCGCGGGTCGACCACACCGGTGATCTGGAGCATCCGGTCTGCGAGCGTCGACTTGCCGTGGTCGATGTGGGCGATGATGCAGAAGTTGCGGATCAGCGCCGGGTCGGTACGGCTGGGCTCTGGCACATTGCTGGGGGTCGCGGGCACCTTGGTCCGATTCTCCGTTGGTCCGGGGGCCGGGGGTGTCCGGGTCATCGCTGACCGGCCTCCCGGGGACCGGACAGTCGTCCGATCGAAATAGTCCCTCCCATCTTCCCACGAGCGCGGCGTGCGCCGCCGGTCAGCTCTCCGCTCCGGTCGCGGAGCGGTCCCGGCCGGTCCGCGGACGGCCCGCGGACGACCCTCGGACGGTCCTTCCGGTGGCCGTCGGAGGGCCTGTCCCGTCGCCGCCGGACGGGCTCGCTGTCGCCGCCGGACGGGCCGTCGGTACCGCCGCTGGGGCAGGATGCCGTTGCATGATCCTGGAAAGCGCCCTGCTCGACGTCGTCCCCGGTCAGGAGGAGGCGTTCCTCACCGCCTTCGCCGAGGCCCGGCCGCTGATCGCGGTCCAGCGCGGATTCCGTTCCCTGGAACTGCGCCGCTGCCTGGACGCGGGCCGCGGTTCGCGGTTCCTGCTCCAGGTGGAGTGGGAGAACCTGGCCGACCACACCGAGGGATTCCGCCGCTCCGCCGAGTACCGGCGCTGGCGCGAACTGCTCCACCACTTCTACGCGCCGTTCCCCGAGGTGGAGCACTACGGCGAGCCGCTGCTCACCACCTGAGCGGTCGCCCCCGCGCACGTGCGCGGCGCCCGGTCGGTTTGGGGCGAACGGCGCGCCCCTGGTAGCGTTGGGCGCTGCACCTGGCCTCGGCATGCCCTCTCAGCTGGTCCGACGGCCGCGCGGTGCAGCCCGTTCCAACCAAATGACACAGACTGAGGCACTTTCGTGGCGAACATCAAGTCCCAGATCAAGCGCAACAAGACCAACGAGAAGGCGCGCCTGCGCAACAAGGCCGTCAAGTCCTCGCTGAAGACCGCTCTGCGCAAGGCCCGTGAGGCCGCTGCCGCCGGCGAGACCGAGAAGGCCGTCGTGCTGGCCCGCGCCGCCTCCAAGGCGCTGGACAAGGCCGTGAGCAAGGGCGTCATCCACGCCAACCAGGCCGCCAACAAGAAGTCGGCCATCACCAAGCGCGTCAACGCCGCCCAGGCCTGACGCCACCGGGGCTCCGGCCCCACCCCCTCGGGACGAACCGGCCCTCTACCCGGACTTCCGAGGCGAAATCGAGACTCGCACCGCACGCGGCCTGCGTTCGCCACGCGGGTGCGGTGCACAGGCAGTACGGCAGGCGCCGTAGCGGACCTCTTCCCCAGAGGCTGCTGCGGCGCCTGTCGCGTTCTGCGCTCGGACCGCTATGGTCGGTCACGGCCGCCGATCACGTGCCGGTGGACGCGCCAGCGCAGTGTGCCCGGGCCGGTGGTAGGCCGGGCGGGTGGGCGTGCCGGTGGTCGCTGAGGTTCGAAAGCTGAGGGGGGCACCACCTGTGGCTACACCACCGCCACCGTCCCAGGGCGGATCCGGGTTCGCCGGACTTCCGCAGCAGCAACAGCCGCCGTCCGGGAACACCCCCGGATTCGGCCCGCCGCCCGGGCTGCCCGCCGCTCCGGGCCTGCCGCCCGCACCGGGCCGCCCGCCGGCCGGAGGCAGCGGCACCGGGACGCCCCGCGGGACGGGCGAGCCCCGCCGGAAGGGCGGAAGCCTGCGCCGGAACGCCGTCTGGGCGTTCGTCGGCGCCGTCCTCGCCTCGATCGTCTGGTCCGGCGCGGTGGCCCTCGTCCCGGACCTGGTGCACGGCCGCTCCTCGGCGCAGAGCCTCCACGGGTACCACGCCATCGACCGGATCTGCGACACCGGCAAGCTCACCGCGTTCCGGGCGAAGTACAAGATGGTCGACAACTACCCGCTGGAGCACACCGGCCGCAGCGACTCCATGGACATGATGCGCTGCTACGCCCTGATGAAGCGCACCGTCAGCGGGAGCGACTCCCCGGACTACGCCACCCTGGACATCCGCGTCGAGCTGCACAAGGCCGTCGACTCGTCGCCCGAGTACGCCGCGACCCGGCACTACTTCGAGCAGCAGAAGTACGAGATCACCGACGTGCCGGACCTCGGCCAGGAGGCCTACTACGCCTACGGCGACGAGCCGACCAGCTCCGACAAGAGCTTCCACGACGTCAACTACTACCTCCAGGTCCGCGACGGGGGCATGACCTACTCGCTGTACTGGACGGACAACTACCAGGTCGGCAAGGACCACACCCTGGACCGCGACAGCGTCCGCCGGGCCATGCTCGACGACACCCGGGACATCCTGAAGGCGATCGGCGGGAAGTAGCCGGCGCGAAGCGGGGCGGGGCGGGGGTCCGGGCTTCGTACCGCCGCAGCTCTGTGCCGCCCGCAGCTCAGTACTGGCGGGAGCCCGCTCGGGCGGCCCGGGCCACGGCGACCACGGCCCGCTCCAGCGCGAAGGCCGGGTCGTCGGACCCGCCCTTGACGGCAGCGTCCGCCTGGGCGATCGCGGTCAGCGCGGCGGCCACACCGTCACCCGTCCAACCACGCATCTGCTGGCGGACCCGGTCCACCTTCCACGGCGGCATGCCCAGCTCGCGCGCCAGGTCGGCGGGGCGCATGTTCCGCCCGGTGGTCGCCAGCCGGCCGATGCTGCGGACCCCCGAGGCCAGGGCATAGGTGATGCCGGTCGGCGGCTGCCCCACGGCCAGCGCCCAGCGCAGCCGCTCCAGCGCCTCGGCGGCCCGGCCGGTGACGGCGAGGTCCGCCACCTCGAAGCCGGTCGCCTCGGCCCGACCGCTGTAGTAGCGGGCCACCACGGTCTCGTCGATGGTCCCCTCGACGTCCGAGGTGAGCTGGCTGCACGCGGCCGCCAGCTCGCGCAGGTCGCTGCCGAGCGCGTCCAGCAGCGCCTGGCAGGCCTCCGGCGTCGCGGACCGTCCGAGCGTGCGGAACTCGCCCTTGACGAAGGCCAGCCGCTCCGACGCCTTGGCCAGCTTGGCGCAGGCCACCTCCCGGCCGCCGGCCTTCCGTCCGGCGTCCAGCAGGCCCTTGCCCTTGGCGCCGCCCGCGTGGACCAGCACCATGATCACTTCCTCGGCCGGGGACTCGATGTACGCCTTGACCTCCTTGACGGAGTCGGCGGAGAGGTCCTGAGCGGCCCTGACCACGATCACCTTGCGCTCGGCGAACAGTGAGGGCGTGGTCAGCTCGGCCAGGCTGCCCGGCTGGAGGCCGCCGGGCGCGAGGTCCCGGACGTCGGTGTCGGGGTCCGCGGCCTTCGCGGCCGCCACCACCTGGGCTACCGCGCGGTCCAGCAGCAGCTCCTCCTGGCCGACCGCGAGGGTCAGCGGGGCGAGCAGGTCGTCGGGTGCACTCTTCCTGGCCATCGCCTACCAGCATCCCACGCGGCACGGACAGCCCTGGCCGGTGCGGCGCCCGTGGGGTGCCGGGGGCCGGGCCCGGGGCCGGGGGTCTCTGGTGAGGAGGAAGATCGCGCCCTGGAGAATGGCCGGGTGACCGAAGACCAGACCACCAACCAGCCGGACGCCTTCGACCCGAACGCCCGGCAGCTGCTCGTCCTGCCCGACCGCGATGCCGCCGAGGAGGCCGCCGAGCAGCTCAGCGCCGACCACGCCGACCTCGGCGAGCTCGAAATCGTCCGGGACGCCCTCGCGGGCGAGGACGACGCCGAGGACGCCCAGTGGCTCGTGGTCGTCGAGGCCCCGGAGGAGGGCTGGACCGCCCCCCTGCTGCGCGCCCTGGACGCCGTCGCCGCCGAGTACGACGGCTGGCGCGAGGAGAGCTGACGGCGCCTCCGCGAGAAGTCGGCCGGTCCGACTTCTCGTGCGTGGGTGCCGGCCGACGTAGATGCACCTCGTCGCACCCCGCGCCGGCCGCATTCCCTCGCCCCGGCCGCCTCTGACCGTCCCTGGCCGTCCCCGACCACGCCGCCTCGCTCCCGGCAGGCCGGGAGCGAGGCGGCCCGTCCACCAGCACCGGGGACCGCTTCCCCTCGCGCCGGCCCCGGGCACTGCCCGGGGCCGGCGCGTCGTCTCCTTGGGCCCCGCCCCCCCACCCCCTCGCCCTCCCTCCCCACCTCCTCTCCTCCTCCAGGTGGGGAAGGTGAGCGAGTGAGCCGGACGGGTGAACTCAGGCCGGCGGGGCGCGCGGCCCGCCGGCCTCGACCGCACCACGAGCCGCACGGGCACCGTGCGGGCCGTGGACGGCGTGCGGGTGCACCGACGCTCCGAGGTGGGCCGGGCTGTCGCCCGTCACCGCGATGTCACCGGCCACGTCCGTCCGCAGCACGGTGGCCCCGAGAGAGCGCAGACGATCCACCGTCCGCGCCGACGGATGCCCGTACGGATTGCCCTCACCGCACGAGATCAAAGCCAGCCTGGGGCCCAACACCGCAGCCAAGTCCCAGTCCTGATGCGCCGAACCATGGTGTGCCACCTTCAGCACGTCCACCTTCACCCCACCTCCCGATCTCCCCAGCAACGCCGACTGAGCCGGTGGCTCAAGATCGCCCAACAGCGCCAGCCGCAGCCCGCCCGCCAATGTCGCCAGCAGCACCACGCTCGCGTTGTTGGCGCCCGCCGCCTCCGGCGACGGCACAGCGTCCGGCCACACCACCTCCCACGACAGCCACGGCCCGACCGACCGGCGCTCACCCCGCCGAGCCCGCAGCAGCGGTACTCCGGATGCCGCTGCCCACCCGGACACCCGGGCCGCCTCACCCGGCGGGTCGTCCACCGTGGTCCCCTCGATCGCCCCCACCGCGCGGCCCCGCAGCACCCCCGGCACGCCCTCCACGTGGTCGGCATGGAAGTGCGTCACCAGCAGCAGCGGCACCCGGGTGATCCCGAGCTCCCGCAGACACCGATCGGCCGCGTGCGGGTCCGGCCCGGCATCGACCACGACTGCGCTGTCAGGTGGATCACCCACCGAGCCCGTCGTCGGCAGCACCACCATGTCGCCCTGCCCCACGTCGCACATGACCAGCCGCCACCCCGGCGGCGGCCAGCCCGTGGCCAACCGGGTGAGCACGGGCGGCCGTAGCAGCACGGCCAGCAGCACCAGGAAGAGCAACCCGGCCACCACTGCCCTGGCCCAGCGCCCGCAGCGGCGCTGCCCGGCCGCCACGACCCGCCGCGGCACCAGCTGCGGCACCGTCCAACAGACCGCCACCGTCCCCAGGGCGAGCGTCACCGTGCCGAGCAACCCGCCCGGCCACGACAGTTGGGCCCCCGGCAGATCCGCCCCGTGCCGGGCCACCGCCGCCAGCCAGCCGACCGGGACACCGGCCACCTCGGCGAGCAATCGGGCCGGCGTCGGGAAGAGCGGCTCCAGCACCAGCACTGCGAATCCGAGCAGGGTCGCCGGAGCCACCGCCAGCTCGGCCAGCAGGTTGCACGGAACGGCGACCAGGCTGATGTGGCCGGACAACAACACCGTCACCGGCGCGCAGAGCGCCTGGGCCGCGGCCGTGGCCGCGACGGCACCCGCCAGGTGGTGCGGCCAGCCCCGCGCCCGCAACGTCCCCGCCCAGTGCGGACCGAGGACCAGCAGCCCGGTGGTGGCCAGCACCGAGAGCAGGAAGCCCAAGGACCGCGACAGGTAGGGGTCGAGCAGCACCAGGAGCAGCACCGCCCCCGACAGAGCCGGCAGCGCCCGGCGCGGACGGCCGGTGGCCAGTGCCAGCAGCCCGATCAGCCCGGTGCCGGCCGCCCGCAGCACGCTGGGCTCGGGTCGGCAGACGGCGACGAAGGCCAGCGTGACTCCGGTGCCGAGCAGCGCCGTGGTGCGCAGGGAGAGTCCGAGGAATCCGGCCAGGCCGCGCCGTTCAGGGGTGGCGGCCTGCCCCGGCGCACCGAGCAGGACGCCCAGGACGATCGCCAGATTGGCGCCGCTCACCGCGACCAGGTGGGCCATGTCGGTGGCCCGGAAGGCCTCCAGGAGGTCATCGGGCAGGCGCGAGGTGTCGCCGACCACCAGGCCCGGCAGCAGCCCCCGCGCATCCGCCGGCAACCCGTCGGCGGCCGACCGCAGCCCCTCGCGCAGCCGCCCGGCGATCCGCTGGAGCAGGCTCGGCGGCGCAAGCTCACGGGGCGGGCCGTGCGCGACCAGCAACGCGGCGCTTTCGTCCTCGTGGCCCTCCCCGGGCGGGCGGACATCGGCCTCGACGGCCACCCGGGTCGACGGGAGCAGCCGCTGCCACTGGTCGATGTCCGGCCCGCGGGCGAGCACCGTCACCGGTGTGTGCGTTCGGGTTGAGGCTGCGCGAGGCGCGGATGCCGGCGCATCGGGGACGGTGACCCGGTCCACCACGGCGTCCACGGTGAGGAGGGTCTGCCCGGCAGTCGTCCCCCTGGTCCGGGAGGCGTGCGTTCTCGGGTCGCCGGTGACGGTCAGTTCGACGACCACCTCGGGCGAGGTGGCCCCGGCCCGGGCGAGCGCGGGCAGCGGCCCCCGGTGGAGGTCGGCCGTGTGCAACAGGGTCACGGCGGTCGCCGCGGCAGCGACGAGCAGCACGGCGGCCGCGGTGCCGCTGGTGCCCGGGCCTCGGCCCCCTCCCCGGGTGGGACGTCCACCCGGACGACCGGTGAGCAGAACGACGGCGAGGAGTACGGCTGCACCGGCGGCGGCGAGCAGCACCACGCCGTGGCCGGGGCCCAGGCCGAGCACCGCTGCCGTCACGGCCCACGCCGCGACGGCGGGGAGCAGCAGCCGGAGATCGTTGGCGGTCGGAGGAGTTGAGGACGGGTGAGCGGTCGGCTTCGCGATCGCGGCCGGGCTGGTGATGACGGCACCTCCCTTCACGGCGGGCGGTAGGTAGGCGGCAGGCAGGTGGTGGGCGGTCGACGCAGCAGGTCGGCCGAGTCGGTCGGTCGGGGTGAGCCGGCGGGCTCAAGGGGGGGTTCCGGGCCGGGCCGGGCCGACGGGTCAGAGGGTCAGCAGCGGTCTGATCTCCGCGTAGGTGCGCTCGCCGATGCCGTTGACCTGGCGGAGCTGGTCGACGGAACGGAAGGAGCCGTGGGACATGCGGAAGGCGATGATGCGCTGGGCGAGCGTCGGGCCGACGCCCGGCAAGGTGTCGAGCTGTTCGAGGGTGGCGTGGTTCAGGCTGACCGGCTGCTTCGGCGTCACCGCCGCCGGTCCGCCGGCCCCGGGGACACCGGCGGGCGGGGCCCCTCCGGACTCCCCGACCAGGATCTGCTCGCCGTCGGTGAGCAGCCGGGCCAGGTTGAGGTTCCTGGTCTCCGTCCCGGGCAGCGGGCCGCCGGCCGCGTGGAGGGCATCGGCCACCCGCGACCCGCCGGGCAGCGTGTGGAGCCCGGGAGCGTGCACCCGGCCGCCGATGTCGACCACGACCGCGCCTGCCGGCTCGGCAGGGCCGTCCGCCGACCGGGGCGTGCCGGGAACGGCGTCCGACGGCGCCGGACCGCCGGCACCGGGCTCCGCCGTCGCGACCGCCACGGCCGGGACCTCGACCGGCTGGGGGCGGGCCAGCCAGAAGTGCTGCGCACCGTAGCCGACGGCCAGCAGCACCAGGACGGCCAGCCCCGCCACGGCCCGCCGGTCGAGGAGCACCGCCGGTCCGATGCGGAACCGTACGAGACCGGGCGGCCCCACCACGGCATCCTCGGCGGCCGGCGCCCCGTCCCCCTCGCCGGACGGCAGTCCCGGCGGCGGCTCGGCGAAATGGCCGGACATCGGGTCGGCTGAAGCCTGCGCCGGCTCGGGCCCGGGCCGGTGGCCGGCCTCCCCACCGGGCCCCGGCGGCCCGGTGGCCGACGGCTCGCCCGCCGCGCCTGCGCCGACGGCCGGAGGGTCGGCCGGCGCGCCGAGAACCGGCGCGAGCGGCAACGGGACCTCCGTCGCCGGAACGGCCACCGTCGGCGCGAGCACTTCCCCGGCCGCCGACGAAACAGCCGCCGGACCAGCCGACGGAACAGGTGCCGCGTTCGGCCTCGCGGGCCGCTCCTCCCCCGGGCCCCCGGCCGCCGGAAGGAGGACCGCCATCCGCGCCCGGGCGGTGCGGCTGACCGCCTGGCGCTTGCTCGCGCTGAATCTCGTGCTCGTCATGCGGAGCACGCTAGGAGCCGGTCCAGGACGGCGGGAGAATTGCCGAAATCCTGTGGACAACCCGGGGGTTGTGGATAACTCAGGTCACTCACACGAGCGAGGAGAACGACTCGGAGTTGACCGGGTCACCCGGCAAGGTGACCATCCGTCATCACGGACGTGACACCGGCACCGGCACCACCAACGACCCCCGGCACCGACGCCGCCACCCCCACGCAGTGCGAGCGCCGCTCAGCGCGGCGAGACCACCACCGCCAGCAGCCCCGGACCGACGTGCGCGCCGATCACAGCGCCGACCTCCCCCACGTACAGCTCACACAGCCCCGGCACCCGGGCCCGCAGCCGCTCCGCGAGCGGCTCGGCCCGCTCCTCCGCCGCGAGGTGGTGGACGGCGATGTCGACCTCCCGACCGGCCGCCTCCTCGACGGCGATCTCCTCCAGCCGCGCGATCGCCCGGGACGCCGTACGCACCTTCTCCAGCGGCTCGATCCGCCCCCCGTCGAGGTGCAGCAGCGGCTTCACCGCCAGGGCCGAGCCGAGCAGCGCACGGGCCGCCCCGATCCGGCCGCCCCGGCGCAGGTACTCCAGGGTGTCCACGTAGAAGAACCCGGTGGTCGCCTCCGCCCGCCGCGTGGCGGCGGCGGCAGCCTCGTCGAGCTCCGCGCCGGCCGCGATCGCCTCGGCCGCCGCCAGCACCCCGTACCCGAGGGCCATGCCGACCAGCCTGCTGTCCACCACTCGCACCGGGACGGGCGACTCCGCGGCCGCCAGCCGGGCCGCCTCCGCCGTACCCGAGAGCTCGCCCGAGATGTGCACCGAGACGATGCCCCGCGCACCCGCTTCGGCGGCGGCCCGGTACGCGGCGGCGAAGGACTCCGGGTTGGGCCGGGATGTCGTCACGCGCTGCTTGCCGCGCAGGGCCTCGGCGACGTCCTTGGGCGAGATCTCCACGCCCTCGGCGAGCACGGCGTCGCCGACCACGACGCTCAGCGGGACCACGGCGACACCGTAGCGGTCGACGGCTTCCTGCGGCAGGTAGGCCGTGGAATCGGTGACGAGTGCGAGGTCGGCGGGCATGAGGCGGAGGTTACTCCGCACCCGGCCCGGATGACAGCGCACCGACCGCGTCACCCCGGGCCCACCGGCGACGTTGCGCGCTCGGGCAGTTCACCGCCCAGCCACCCGCCCCAGCCCGCTCGGCCGACCGCTCAGCCGGCCGACGGACCCGCCGACGGCTTCCGCAACCGGTCCGCCAGCTTCGCCAGCGGGTCGCCCAGGCCCAGCAGCTCCTCGGCGCTCGGCCGACCGCCCTTCCCGTCGGTCAGCCCGGCCCGCTGCGGCGACGGCCGGCCGGACGCGGCACCGCCGGAAGCGGCCCCGTCCGAGGCGGCAGCACCGGACGCAGAACCACCAGCAGCACCGCCACCGACACCCCCGCCCCCGGCAGCACCGCCACCGGCCCCGTCACCACGGGACGCACCGTCCCCGCCCGGTGCGTCCCAGTGCCGCAGCGCCCCGGCCTCGGTCTCGCACTCCTGGCTGAGCCGGGTCAGCTCGTCGTCGGCGAAGCGGTGCATCCGGTCCTGGGCGGCCCAGCGCATGGTCTCGGCGGAGTGCTTGATCCGCTCGGCCCGCTCCCGCAGCTCGGGCAGCTTGGCGGCGATCCGACCGGTGTCCGGCTCGCGCTCCAGGATGCGCAGCTCACCGTCCAGCTCGGCCGCGTGGGCGTCCAGCCGGCGCAGCAGGGCGAGCGACTCGCCGAGCTGGCCGTCCTGGACGAGGCCGCTCTCCAGGACCTGCCGGGTGCCGTCGAGCGAGGTGCGCAGGCCCAACCGGACCGATGAGATCTGGCCCTGCGGGCCGGGCTTGGTGAAGGTCTTCGCCTTGAGCGTGGCGTTCTCCACGGCACGCCGGGCGTTGGCCTCGTGGCGCTCCACCTTCTCTCCGACCGCCTTCGCCGCCTTGACGACGCCGACCACCACCAGCGCCACCATCGCGAGTCCGAAGAGCAGGGCGAGGCCGACCATCACGCCGAGCACGTCCATCACGAGCCACCTTCCGCCAGCCGAACCGGCCCCCACCGGGCCCAACGCGGGCCGGACCGCCTTGGGTTCCACGGTATCCGCCCCACCGGGCCTCCGGCATCGCCAGACGGGCTCGGGCGCCCGAGATCAGGGACAGATCGGGGATCTCCCCCCGGGAGCCCCGGAGGAATCCCCGAGGTCCGGACGGCCCCGCGAGACGGCCGCACCGGCCGGCACACGGCCTGCCCCGGAAACGCCGAAGGGCGGGCGCCCCGAGGAGCGCCCGCCCAGCAGACCGTCGACCAACAGCCACCGACCGCCGGCCGTCAGCCGTCAGCAGCCGGCCACCAGCAGCCGACCGTCAGCCAGTGACGATGTTGACCAGCTTCGGCGCCCGCGCGATCACCTTGCGCACCGGCGCGTCCCCGATCGCGGCGACGACCGCCGGGTCGGCCAGCGCCAGCGCCTCCAGCTCGGCGTCGGAGATCGACGGCGCGACCTCCAGCCGGGCCTTGACCTTGCCCTTGATCTGCACGACGCAGATCACGGCCTCGTCGACGACGTACGCCGGGTCCGCCACCGGGTAGTCGGTGTGGGCCAGCGAGTCGCCGTGGCCCAGCCGGCGCCACAGCTCCTCGGCGACGTGCGGGGCCAGCGGGGCGACCATCAGCACCAGCTGCTCGGCCACCGCCCGCGGCGTGGAGCCACGCTTCACCAGGTAGTTGTTCAGCTCGATCGCCTTGGCGACGGCCGTGTTGAAGCGCAGCCCGGCCATGTCGCCGCGGATGCCGTCGATGGCCTTGTGCAGCGCACGCAGCGTCGCCTCGTCCGGCTCCTCGTCCGTGACCACCAGCTCGCCGGTGGCCTCCGAGACGACGTTGCGCCACAGGCGCTGCAGGAAGCGGTAGGAACCGACCACCGCACGCGTGTCCCAGGGGCGGGAGACGTCCAGCGGGCCCATCGACATCTCGTACAGGCGCAGCGTGTCGGCACCGTACTCGTCGGCGATCTCGTCCGGGGCGACGGCGTTCTTCAGGGACTTGCCCATCTTGCCGGCCTCGCGCTTGACCGGCTCGCCCTGCCAGACGTACCCGCCGTCGCGCTCCTCGACCTCGGCGGCCGGGACCGGGAAGCCCCGCTCGTCGCGGTAGACGTCCGCGGTGATCATGCCCTGGTTGAACAGCTTGTGGAACGGCTCGACCGAGGCGACGTGGCCCAGGTCGTGCAGCACCTTGTGCCAGAAGCGGGCGTACAGCAGGTGCAGCACGGCGTGCTCGGCACCGCCGACGTACAGGTCGGCGCCGCCGCCCGGCTTGCCGGCCGTCGGGCCCAGCCAGTACTGCTCGTTGGCGGGGTCGACCACGGCGGCGCCGTTGGTCGGGTCGATGTAGCGCAGCTCGTACCAGCAGGAACCGGCCCAGTTGGGCATGGTGTTGGTCTCGCGGCGGTACGTCTTCGGCCCGTCGCCCAGGTCCAGCTCGACGTTGACCCAGTCCTCGTTCCGCGACAGGGGGGTCTTCGGCGAGGAGGTGGAGTCGTACGGGTCGTAGGTGTGCGGCGAGTAGTCCTCGACCTCGGGCACCTGCACCGGCAGCATCGACTCGGGCAGCGCGTGCATGACGCCGTCCTCGTCGTAGACGATCGGGAAGGGCTCGCCCCAGTAGCGCTGACGGCTGAACAGCCAGTCGCGCAGGCGGTAGTTGACGGTGCCCTCGCCGATGCCGCGCTCGGCCAGCCAGGCGGTGACGGCGGCCTTGGCGTCGACGACGCTCAGGCCGTCCAGCGAGATGCCGTCGGCGGTGCCCTCGTCGTGCGCCGAGTTGACGATGACGGAGTCGTAGGTGTCGAACGCGTCGTCCCACGCGGCCGGGTCGTCGCCGCGGCCGTCGGTCGGGCGGACGACGCAGCGCATCGGCAGCTCGAAGGCGCGGGCGAACGCGAAGTCGCGGTGGTCGTGGGCGGGGACGGCCATGATCGCGCCGGTGCCGTAGCCCATCAGCACGTAGTCGGCGATGAAGACCGGCACGGGCTCGCCGCTGACCGGGTTGACGGCATGGGCGCCGGTGAACACGCCGGTCTTGACCTTGGCCTCGACCTGGCGCTCGACGTCGGACTTGGCGGCGGCCGCGGCGCGGTACGCGGCGACGGCCTCGCCGGGGGTGGCGGCGCCGCCGGTCCACTCCGCCCGGGTGCCCTCCGGCCAGGCGGCCGGGACGATCGAGTCGACCAGGCCGTGCTCGGGGGCCAGCACCATGTAGGTGGCGCCGAACAGGGTGTCGGGGCGGGTGGTGAAGACGGTGATCTTCTCGCCGTCGACGGCGAAGTCGACCCGGGCGCCCTCGGAGCGGCCGATCCAGTTGCGCTGCTGCAGCTTGATGGCCTCGGGCCAGTCCAGCAGGTCCAGGTCGGAGATCAGGCGGTCCGCGTAGGCGGTGATCCGCATCATCCACTGGCGCAGGTTGGACTTGAACACCGGGAAGTTGCCGCGCTCGGAGCGGCCGTCCGCGGTGACCTCCTCGTTGGCCAGCACGGTGCCCAGGCCGGGGCACCAGTTGACCGGCACCTCCTTGGCGTAGGCCAGCCGGTACTCGCCCAGCAGCTCGTCGCGCTCGGCGGCGTCCAGCGCCGCCCAGGCGCGGCCGTCCGGGGTCGGCCGCGAGCCGTCGGCGAACTGGGCGATCAGCTCGTCGATCGGGCGGGCCTTCTGCGCGGCCTCGTCGTACCAGGAGTTGAAGATCTGCAGGAAGATCCACTGGGTCCAGCGGTAGTACTCCGGGTCGATCGTGGAGATCGAGCGGCGCGGGTCGTGGCCCAGGCCCAGCCGGCGCAGCTGGCGCCGCATGTTGGCGATGGCCGCCTCGGTGGTGATCCGGGGGTGCTGGCCGGTGGCGACGGCGTGCTGCTCGGCGGGCAGGCCGAAGGCGTCGTAGCCCAGGGTGTGCAGCACGTTGTGGCCGGTCATCCGCTGGTAGCGGGCGTAGACGTCGGTGGCGATGTAGCCCAGCGGGTGGCCGACGTGCAGGCCCGCGCCCGAGGGGTACGGGAACATGTCCATGATGAAGCTGTGCGGCTTCGCGGAGACGTCGCCGGCGGCCGGGTCGGCCAGGTCACCGGTGGGGTTGGGGGCGTGGAAGGTGCCCTCCTTCTCCCAGATGTCCTGCCAGCGGGACTCGATCTCCGCCGCCAGGGTGGCGCTGTACCGGAACGGCTCGGTTGCGGCCTCGGCCGCGCCGGAAGCAGGGGTCGTCTCGCTCATGGTCCTTCTGGCTCCGTCGGTGTAGTGGGCGAACCGCGCGCTCGGCCGGCCGGACCGGGAGGGCGGTGGCGAAGGCGGTGGAAAACAAAAAAGCCCCTCGCAGGAGGGGACGCCACGCCGACTCCGGCAGCCGCCCGAGAGCGGGGCCGGTCCTGGTCAGCGCGGCCGGCTAAGGAGCAGGCGCACGGTTCGCATGGGCTCAGGGTACCGCAAGGGTGTCAGGCCCCTCCCGGCAATACCGTCCGGGAGGCCGCGTCGAAGTCGCGCAGGGCACGGGCGACCCGCTCGGACTGCATGCCGGCGGCCAGCGCCCGGGCGCGGTCGGCGGTGGCGGCCGCCTCGCGGCCGCGGCCGGTGCGGCGCTGGGAGTCGGCCAGCCGGACCATCAGCAGCGCCCGCGCCCGGGCCCGCCCGGGGCCGAGGCCGGCCACCGCCTCGGAGAGCAGGGCCTGGGCGCGCCGGTGGTCGCCGAGGAAGAGGTAGCCCTCCCCCACCATGCCGGCGAGATCCGCCCGCGCTTCCCCGCGGTCCCCGGCCGTGTCCGTCGCATCGACCCCGGCCCCGGCCGTGGCGGCGTCCCCGGCAGATCCGGCGGCCCCGGCGGCCCCGGCGCCGCCCTCCGCGCCCGCTCCCCCGTCCAGCTCCGCGAAAGCGCGCTCCGCAGCCTCCCGCACCGCGTCCTTCTCGCCGCGCCGCCCGTGCGCACGCGCGATCCGCCCGAGCTGCAGCGCCCGGTCGGCCGGGTCGAGGGAGTCCCCGGCCGCCTCCAGCGCGCCGGCCAGCGCGGTGACGGCGTCCAACCCCCGCCCGCCGGCGCTCTGGGTGGCCAGCACCACCAGGCCGCCGACCACGCCGACCCCCAGCCGCCGGTCGCCGCTGAGGTGGGCGGCCCGCAGCGCGGCGACGAAGGCCCGCTGGGCGGCCGCGTCGTGCCCGAGGTCGTACGCCGCCCAGCCGGCCAGCCTGGCGAACCGGCCGGCCGTGCCGTACAGCGCACGGCCGAGCGGCTCGTCGTAGGCGCCGAGCTCCAGCAGCTTGGCGACGAGGGCCAGCTCGGCCCGGGCGGGGCCGAGCACCAGCCCGCCGCCGCAGGCCTGCTCCAGCCGCAGTTTGCTCAGGTGGGAGAGCCGGAGCTCCTCAACCAGGGCCGGGGCGATCCTCAGCGCGCCCTCTCCCCCGCCGACCGGGGGCGGCGGGGTGGCCAGCCGCCCGGCGGCCCGGTCGAGGTCGGCGCCGCGGAAGAGGTCGGTCAGACGGACCGGACCGGCGTCGGTGGCCGCATCGCGCAGCGCGGTCTGGGCGGTGTCGGCCGTCCACGGATCGGTGAGCAGGTGCGGGGAGAGGATCTTGGCGCCCCGGTTGCCGCCCATCCGGCCCCAGAGCTGCTCGTAGGTGACGGCGATGCCGAGGGTGCGGCCGAGCACCTCGCAGACGGTCTGGTCGTGCGGGCTGCGCGGGACCATGCCCCGGTCACGCCACTTGTAGGGGGCGGTGGAGCTGATCGCCAGGCCGGGCGGCAGGGTGTGGTTGACCTCGCGGGCGAGGCGCTCCGGGCTCCAGCCGAGCTGGTGCAGTATCCGGGCCAGCTCCTCGTTGCGTCTGCGCTCCAGGTCGGCCATGGAACGACGGTAGCGGTCCGCCGGGGCCGGCCGCCGGGGCGTCCGGGAAAACGGGTCGGGGCCGGGTCCGGGCCGGAACGTGGCCGCGGCGCGCCGATCGGGCCCCGCCTGCGACCCGCCAGTCGCCACTCGGCACGCGCCCACCGCGACCGGCCCACCACATCCGGCCGACTGCCGGTCACAACGCCGAGGGCCGCCTCCCGAAGCGGGAGGCGGCCCTCGATTCCTGTGGAGCTACGGGGAATTGAACCCCGGACCTCTTGCATGCCATGCAAGCGCTCTACCAACTGAGCTACAGCCCCTTGACCTGCAGTGTCACCGGAGGTTTCCTGCGGTTTCCCTCGGCGACATCGACTACTTTACACGGTCGAAGGGGTGCTCCACGAATCCGTATTCGGATGCCCCTCGGCGGCGGCCCGGCCACCCCGCGGCGGAGACCGGCCGGCCCCCACGCCCGCCGCCCTCCGCCCCCACCGCACCCACCGCACACCGTGCCGGTAACGCCGGGGCTCCCGGCGGCACCGGCACGGCACCCGCTACCCCTTCGCCGTCCGGCGGATCCGGCCTGCGGCCACCGCCGCGACCGCGGCCACCGCGACGGCGGCCGCGATCGCAGCGGTGGTCACCAGCAGCGCGTGCCCGGACTCCCCGGCCGTCGCCGGCAGGTCGACCCCGCCGAGGAACACCGAACCGAGTACCGCCACGCCGACGACCTGGCCGAGCTGGACGACCGTCACCATCACCCCGCTGGCGTCGGCAGCGTCGGCCGGGTCCACCCCGGCCAGCGCCCGGGCGAACAGCGGCGAGTACGCGCAGCCCGCGACCAGCCCGAGCACCGCCGTCACGGTCAGCGCCTGCGCGCCGATGTCCGCGCCGTCCCGCAGCAGCACACCGAGCAGCAGGTAGCCGGGGGCCAGGAGGGCGGCGGCGATCACCGGCAGCACTCCGTGCAGCCGCGCGGGCAGCCGGTGCCAGTGCAGGCTGGAGAGCCCGAAGCCGAGCGCGACCGGCGCCGAGCAGAGCCCGGCCCGCAGCGCCTCGTGGCCGAGCCCGGCCTGCTGGTGCAGGGCGAAGGCGAACAGGAAGCCCGCGAAGGCCGCCATGATCATGAAGAGGGAGAGGGCCGCCGGGCGCAGGCTGGGCGCCCGCAGCACCCGGCCGGAGATCAGCGGCTGCCCGCCGCGCCGGGCGATCCGGCGCTCGACCACCACGAACAGGGCGAACAGGGCCGCGCCGGCCGCCAGCATCGCCCAGCCCCAGGCCGGCCAGCCCAGTTCGTGGCCGAGCACCAGCGGCACCACCACCAGGCCGAGGGCCGCCCCGAGCACCACCAGGCCGGGTACGTCGAAGCCGCGGTTCCGGTCGCCGGGCAGGTCCGGCAGCAGCCGGGCGCCGGCCGCCAGCAGGGCGAGGCCGATCGGCACGTTGACCAGGAACACCGGGCGCCAGCCCGTGCCGAACAGGTCGGCGCTGACCAGGACCCCGCCCAGCACCTGGCCGATCGCCATGCCCCCGGCGAGCACCGCCGAGTAGAGGCCGAGCGCCCTGGTCCGGGCGGCGCCGGTGAAGGTCCGCTGCAGCAGGCTCATCACCTGGGGCACCATCAGGGCCGAGCCGGCCCCCTGGAGCAGCCGGAAGGCGATCAGCCAGCCGGTGGCGGGGGCGAGGCCGCAGGCCAGTGAGGCGGCGGTGAAGCCGGCCAGGCCGATCCTGAAGAGCCGGCTGTATCCGTAGCGGGCGCCAAGCCGGGCGCCGGTGATGAGCAGCACCGCGTAGGCGATGGTGTAGCCGGCGATGACCAGTTGGAGGGCCGCGCCGGAGGCGTGCAGGTCGGTGCGGATGGTCGGCACCGCGACGTTGACGATGGAGACGTCCAGGACGGCCATGAACTGGCCGCAGAGGACGAGGGCGAGGAGCAGTCCGGGGCGTACCGCCCGGGCCGCGGTACTGCTGCCGGCCGCGCTGGGCCGGGTCTGAAGGTCCGTCATGGCTCCAGGCTCGCCCCAGGCTGGTACTGGTGGTTAGAGCCTGGTGATCCTGGTACTGGCAGCACCTGTTTCCGCGCCGCACTCTGCGGCAGGCTGGTGGCATGACCGTCCTGGACCACCGCACCGCCGCCGACGCCGAGCCCGGCCGCAGGGCGCAGAAGGACCGCCGCCGGACCGAGCTGGCCGGCTTCCTGAAGGCCTGCCGGGCCCGGGTGACCCCGGAGGACGTCGGCCTGCCGCCCGGGCTGCGCCGACGCACCCCGGGGCTGCGCCGCGAGGAGGTGGCGCAGCTGGCCGGGGTCGGCGTCACCTGGTACACGTGGCTGGAGCAGGGGCGGCCGATCAACGCGAGCGAGCAGGTGCTGGCGGCGGTGGCCCGGGCGCTGCGGCTGGACGGCACCGAGCGTGAGCACCTGTTCCGGCTCGCCGGGCTGTCCCCCGACTTCCCGGAGCCGGACCCGCCGGCGCTGGACCCGTCGACCCAGGTCATCCTGGACGCGCTGGCGCCGCTGCCCGCGGCGGTCTCCAACACCCGGTTCGACGTGCTGATGTACAACCGGCCGTACGAGTCGCTGTTCGGCGCCGCCCGGATCACGACGGACAGCGGGCGCTTCAACAGCATCTGGTGCACGGTGCTGGCCCCGCCGTGCTGCAACCCGTTCGTGAACCGGGCCGAGGCGCTGCCGCGGATGGTGGCGGTGCTGCGGTCCGCGTACGGCAAGCACGTCGGCGAGCCGGTCTGGGAGGAGCACGTCCAGCGGCTGTCGGCGCGCAGCGAGCTGTTCCGGGAGCTGTGGGAGCGCCAGGAGGTGGCGCCGCCGGAGATCTGGCTGCGGGTGTTCAAGCACCCGAAGGTCGGGGCGCTGCGGCTGAACGCCTCGTACCTGACGATGCCCGGGGTGCCGGAGACCTACGTGGTGGTCTACCTCCCGGACGGCCCGCAGGACCAGGAGCGGATCGAGCAGCTCGCCGCGCTGCCGCCCGGCGGCTGGCTGGACCCCTGCCACGCGTGCGGCTACCCGGAGCGCCGCGGCCCGGGCCGGGCCGGGCCCGGCGGGGCCTGAGCACCGCCCCGGCGCCGGGAACGCCGAAGGCCGCCACCCGATGGGTGACGGCCTTCATACGGTCTGTGGAGCTACGGGGAATTGAACCCCGGACCTCTTGCATGCCATGCAAGCGCTCTACCAACTGAGCTACAGCCCCGCGACACGCACGGTCCTCGCGGACCGCAGGTGCGGAGTGGAGCTACGGGGAATTGAACCCCGGACCTCTTGCATGCCATGCAAGCGCTCTACCAACTGAGCTACAGCCCCGCACTCACCGGATCTCCCGCTTCCCTTCCGGGCTGCGTTCCCTCCGTGCGAACGAGGAAGACTCTAGCCGGTCAGGCCCGGAACTGCGAAATCCGCCCCGTGGACCCCCTCGGGAGCCGCCTTCGGCACCCGGTGCAGGTGCCCCCGGCGGCCCCGCCCGGGTGCCGCCGACCGCTCCACCCGGGTGTCGTCTCAGGTGTCGTCGCCGATCACCGGCTGCGGCAGGGTGCCGGCGTTGTGCTCCAGCAGTCGCCAGCCGCGGGCGCCCCGGCCCAGCACGGACCAGCAGCAGTTCGACAGGCCGCCGAAGCACTCCCAGAGCGCCGGCTCCAGGCCGAGCAGCCGCCCGAGCATGGTGCGGATGGTGCCGCCGTGGCTGACCACGACCAGGGTGCCGTGCTCCGGCAGCTTGGCGGCCGCCTCCAGCACCACCGGCACGGCGCGGTCGGCGACCTCGGTGGAGAGCTCGCCACCACCGCGCCGGACCGGCTCGCCCTGCGCCCAGGCCACGTACTCCTCGGGGAAGCGCTCGCGGATCTCGGCGTTGGTCAGCCCCTGCCAGGAGCCGGCGTAGGTCTCGCGCAGCCCCTCGTGGTGCTGCACGTCCAGGCCGGTGACGGCGGCCAGCTCCTCGGCGGTGCGCCGGGCGCGCTTCAGGTCGGAGGAGATCAGCAGGTCGGGCCGCAGGCCCGAGAGCAGCCGGGCCGCCCGCTGGGCCTGCAGGACGCCCTGGCCGGTGAGCTCGATGTCCGTGGTGCCCTGGAACCGCGATTCGAGGTTCCAGGAGGTCTGACCGTGCCGCCAGAAGACGATGCGCGGGCCCCGCGCCTCGCGGCTCAGCTGTAGTCCTCGGCGCCGAAGTCGTCCGCCGGGGCCGCCTCGGCCGGCGAGACGGCGTTGCCGTCCGCGTCGGTGAGCGCGTCGGGGCGGTTGCGCGAGGCCAGCGCGTCGGCCGGCAACGGCAGCTCGGGGCAGTCCTTCCAGAGCCGGTCGAGCGAGTAGAAGGAGCGCTCCTCGGAGTGCTGGACGTGCACCACGATGTCCAGGTAGTCGAGCAGGATCCAGCGGCCCTCGCGCTCGCCCTCGCGGCGCACCGGCTTGACGTCCAGCTGCTCGCGCAGCTGGTCCTCGATCTCCTCGGCGATGGACTTGACCTGGCGGTCGTTGTTCGCGGAGGCGATCAGGAAGGCGTCGGTGATCGACAGCACCTCGCTGACGTCGAACGCGATGATGTTGTGCGCCAGCTTGTCGGCCGCCGCCTGGGCGGCGACGGTGATGAGTTCCTGGCTGTGCTCGGTGGCGGTCACGGTGTACTTCCGGCTCGGCTGCTTGGGGGCGCGCCCGGCGCACGGCCGGGCATCGCCTTCCAGGATCTCACGCCGCCCGGGCGGCCCCGGAACCGATTTCCGGGACCACCCCCCGCGCCGGGCACCGGGCCTACTGCGACTTCGGCGCCTGGTAGTCCTTGCCGAGGACGACGACCAGGTCGGCGTTCTGCGCGTCGGCGACCTTCTTCACCGCCGTTTCGGGCAGGTTCAGGCTGGTGGCCAGCGACTTCGCCGCGGCCTGCCGGGCGTCGTCGGTGTAGCGGATCTCACTGGCGGCCTGCGGCGCGCTCTTGGCCCCGCCCGGGATGAAGGTGAGGCCCGCGTTGACCACCTGGACCTGCGCGGCGGCGGCCGCCTGGTCGTTGCCGGTGGCGTCCTGGATCGAGACCCGGGCCGGCGCGTCGGTGGCGTTTGCGGACTTCACGGTGCCGCCCAGGACGTCCTTGACCTGCTTGCCGGCGGTGGCCTCGTCCAGCGTGCCGTCCGGCTTGACGGTCAGCGCGGTCGTCCCGAGGTGGCCGTCCTTGCCCTGCTGGGCGAGCTGCACCAGCACCCCGGCCAGGGCGTCCTCGGGCAGCGACGGGTCGAGCACGGCGTTCATCCGGTGCACGTCGTCCTTGGCGTCCTTGAACTCGGTCGGCATGGTGCGCAGCACCGCGTCCATCACCTGACCGAACCGGGCCAGCTGGGCGTCCCGGCTCTCGCCCTGGCCCTGCAGGGTGGCGTAGGCGACCGCGGCCTTCCCGCCGAGCAGGGTGTTCTTGCCGGCGGCGGAGAGCAGCTTGCCGTCCGGCTTGCCGCCCTCGTGGGTCTCGGCGTTGGTGTCCACCCGGACGCCGCCGAGCTGGGCGACCAGCAGCTCCAGGTAGGGGGTGTCCAGCCGCCAGGTGCCGGCCACCGGGGCGCCGAGCACGGTGGCCAGGCCGTCGCGGGTGGAGGACGGGCCGATGGCGTCCATCGCCTGGCCGACGGTGGTCACCGGCGGGTCGCCGGGGCCGGGCAGCCGCAGGGTGTCCGGCAGCAGCAGCACGGTGCCCTTCTGTCCGGCGGTGTCGTTGACCAGCAGCGCGCTGGAGACCTTGCCCTGAAGGTCGCGCAGGTGCACCACGTTGACCTGGCGCGGGCCGGCCGCGGTCGCCGCGGTCTGCTTGTCGCCGGTGAACCAGAGGTAGCCGCCGGTGCCGGCCGCCGCGAGGGCGACCACCACGCCGACGCCGATCAGCCGGTTGCGCAGCTTGCGGCGGCGTTCGGCGCGGACCTCGCTGCGGGACTCGGCGAACTTCAGCCAGTCGATGACGTCCTCGGTCTCCCCCGCCTCCTCGTCGACGAAGGTGAACTCGCCGGTGGCGTAGGAGTCCTTGGCCTTGGCGGCGCGGCTGCCGCCGACCTGCTCGGACGGCTGCTCGGGCCGGGCCGGCGCGGCGGCGGTCGCGGCGGCGGCCGGCCGGGGCGTGCGCGGGCGCGGCGGTACCGGGGCGGCGGGCTCCGGGGCGGGCTCGGGCTCGGCGATCACGGGCTGCGGCGCGGTCGCGTACTGCTGCGCCTGCTGCCCGTACGGGTCGTAGCCCTGCTGGTAGGGCTGCTCCTGGTAGCCGTAGCCGCCCTGCTGCTGGTACCCGTGCCGGGCCGACTGCCCCGGCTGGACCGGCTGCCCGTACTGGTCGTACTGCTCGTAGGACTGCTGGTCGTAGGACTGGTACCCCTGCTGCTGGTACGGCTGCTCCTGGTGGCCGTAGCCGCCCTGCTGCTGGTAGCCGTGCTGGACCGGCTGCCCGTACTGGTCGTACTGCTCGTAGGGCTGCTGGTCGTAGGACTGCTGGTCGTAGCCGCCCTGCTGCGGCCGGCCCTGGTACGGCTGCCGGTGCTGCTGGTACTGCCCGGTGGACCAGTCGTCGGGCTGCTGTCCGCCGCCCCTGCGGTCACTCATGCGCACGCCCCTCCGGGACTCAGGTCCGGTCCGGCGCGTAGAGCGCCCGCTTGTCGATGTAGCGGACCACGCCGTCCGGGACGAGGTACCAGACCGGTTCGCCCTTGGCGACCCGGTTGCGGCAGTCCGTGGAGGAGATGGCCAGCGCCGGGACCTCCACCAGGGAGACCCCGCCCACCGGAAGCCCGGCGTCCGAAAGAGTGTGCCCCGGCCGGGTGCAGCCGATGAAGTGGGCGAGCGAGAAAAGCTCGTCGGAGTCCCGCCAGGAGAGGATCTGGGCGAGCGCGTCGGCGCCGGTGATGAAGAAGAGGTCGGCGTCCGGGTGCAGCGCGCGCAGGTCGCGCAGGGTGTCGACGGTGTACGTCGGGCCCTCGCGGTCGATGTCGATCCGGCTGACCGAGAACTGCGGGTTCTCCGCGGTGGCGATGACCGTCATCAGGTAGCGGTCCTCGGCCGGGGTGACGTGGCGGTCGGTCTTCTGCCACGGCTGCCCGGTCGGCACGAAGATCACCTCGTCCAGGTGGAACGCGCTCGCCACCTCACTGGCCGCGACCAGGTGTCCGTGGTGGATCGGGTCGAAGGTGCCGCCCATCACGCCGAGGCGCCGCTTCACCGGTGCCGGTCCGCCGGGATTCCCGGTCTGTTCTCCCATGTCGCCACACCATACGCGACGCCCGTTGCGGTGCGGGAACGGCCGGGTGACGGCCCCGGAGTCCCGGGCAGGGCCCGGCCGCGGGCCCGGACGGAACCGGCGGATCCGGCCCGCAGATGCGTGAGGGAGCGGCCGGCGCGGTCGCCGGACGCTCCCCGAGCCGTCCCCGGAGGCGGGCTCAGCGGTCCCGGTTGAAGCGGGTGGTCACGTAGAGCAGCAGCAGCAGGATGAACAGCGCGCCACCACCGGTCAGGTAGGGGTTGAGGCTGTCGTGGTTGCCCCCCTCGCCCTCGGAGGCGAGCAGGTTCAGGACGGGAAGTGCGGCGGCAGTGCTCATGGTCGGCGGGACCTTCTCGGCTCGGGTGACGGACCAGGGGGTGTGCAGGCCGGTGAGGGCCCACCCGTCATCGTACGGGGGGTTACACGGCAACCGCTCGGCGGCCCACCGCGTCTGATCCGGCGTGAGCGGTGCCCGGCCGGAGCCGGGCGGGAGGGGGGTTTCTCAGCTCTTGCGGCCGGCCCGCAGCAGGATCCAGGCGAGCAGGCCGACGCCGACGAACGAGGCCACCACGATGATCCGCAGGAACAGGCCCGGGCCGCCTTCCCCGGAGATCGGTCCGGCCAGGCTGACAAGGGCGTCGGTGGACATCTGCGGGCTCCTCGGACGTACGCGTACCGCGGCCGGGCTGGTCCCGGCTCTCCAGGGCATTCAGGGTAAACCGCCCTCACACCCCCGCCGCCCACTGCCCCCTCCGGCCCCGTCCGTGCCGTGGAGGGGCCCGCCCGGGGACGAGTACGCAACCGCGGACGTTGCACTGACAGTCGTTGCAGGCGAAGACCAGCGGGGGCCGGCCACCGGCCGGGGCCGCCGTCGACCAGGAGGGTACCCACACCATGACCGACATCACCGCGAAGGCCCCGAGCCGGCGCCGCCAGCGCTTCCCGGAGATCTCCACCCGGGCCTGGGAGCACCCGGCGGACCGCTCCGCCCTGGTCGCGCTGCGGAAGCTGACCGGCTTCGACGACGTGCTCAAGAAGCTCGCCGGGCTCGTCTCCGAGCGCGCGATCCGGCTGATGTTCCTGGCCACCGCCGTCAAGACGTCCGAGCGGCAGTTCCCCGAGCTGCACGAGATGGTGCGGGACGCGGCCTACGTGCTGGACCTCGAAAAGGTGCCGGACCTCTACGTCAGCCAGGACCCGACGGTCAACGCGTACTGCATCGGCATCGACTCCCCGATCATCGTGCTCACCAGCGGGCTGATCGAGCTGCTGGACGAGGAGGAGCTGCGCTCGGTCATCGGCCACGAGGTCGGCCACGCGATGTCCGGCCACGCCGTCTACCGGACGATGCTGATGATCCTCACCAACATCGCCGCCCGGATCGCCTGGGTGCCGCTCGGCAACCTCGCGATCATGGCGATCGTCACGGCGCTCAACGAGTGGTTCCGCAAGGCCGAGCTCTCCAGCGACCGCGCGGGGCTGCTCGCCGGCCAGGACCTCCAGGCCTCCATGCGGGCCCTGATGAAGCTGGCCGGCGGCCACAACACGGCCGAGATGAACGTGGACGCCTTCCTGGAGCAGGCCGAGGAGTACGAGAAGGCCGGGGACCTCCGCGACGGCGTGCTCAAGCTGCTGCAGGTGCTGCCGCAGAGCCACCCGTTCGCGGTGGTGCGGGTCGCCAAGCTGAAGAAGTGGGCGGAGAGCGACGAGTACCGCTCGATCCTGGCCGGCGCCTACCCGCGCCGCACCGACGACCCCGACGCCTCGGTCGGCGAGCAGTGGAAGGCCGCCGCCGAGCACTACAGCAGCTCCGTGAAGGAGAGCAAGGACCCGCTGATGGGCCTGATCCGCGACGTGGCCGGCGGCGCGGCCAACGTCGGCGGCAAGCTCCGTGACACCTTCGCCAACGCCACCCGCGGCAACGGCGGCAACAACAACGGCGACGTTCCCGGCCCCCGCGACGGCCGGGACGACCGCGACCGGGACTGACGCGAGGGACTGACCGGGCCCCGTCCCGACGGCCCCCGGCCCGCCGGGGGCCGTCGGCGTCTCCCGGCCCGTCCGGGCCTCCCGGCCCCCGACCCCGGCCCGGACCCCGGACCTCGGACCCCGGACCCCGGGTGTCAGCCGGCCAGCACCCCGCAGACCTGCCAGGCCGGGCGGGCGTGGTTGCCGGGGTCGACGGCCGTCGCCGCCGGCGGCCGGGTGCCGTCCGGCCCGGCCAGCACCGGCTGCAGGTACGCGGCCATCGAGCCGGCGCAGTTGGCCGGACCGGCCTGCAGCACCGAGTCCACCAGCCGGAGCTGGGCGGCGGACAGGTCGATCCGGTCGAACTGGAAGGTCAGCTGCCGCCGCACGGTCTCCAGGGTCACCGGCGCACCGCTCGGCGCCCCGGCCTGCTTCAGCGCGTAGACGAAGGTGTGGTCGGTGGTGATCTGCAGCGTGCCGCTGTCCGCCTCGTCGATCCGCATCGCGCCGGCCACCTTCACGGTGTCGGCCGCCAGCGCGACCTGCGCCGGGTCGAAGCGGACCACCCAGCCGGTGGCCGCGTTGTGGCGGTCGTCCACCGGGTGCGCCACGCTCGCGTCGAAGTGCGCCTGCTCGCCGGGGGTGACGAAGGCCCGCACCTCCGCGGTGCCGCCCTGGACCAGCGCCGACGGCGCCAGCGAGGAGGCGACCAGGTAGCGCTGGACGGTGTCGAGCGCCTTGGTCACCTCGACCCGGCTGAAGTGCTGGGTGGCCGCCCCCGTGGGCGTGCCCAGGCCGATCGCGCCGTCGCCGTAGCCGGCCGGCAGCGAGGCGAACGGAGCGGCCGGGTCGGCGACCGGGCGGACCACCGAAGCCGGGCTCAACGCCACCAGGCTGACGGTCAGTTGGCTGCCCTCGGGCCGCGCCGACTGCCGGTTCGGCGAGCTGACGCCGAAGTACACGGCGGCCGCGAAGGCCAGCAGGATCAGCAGCAGCAGGGCGAGCGCCTGCCGCGGCACGGTGCCCAGCGGGCCGAGCCGCACCCGCGGCCGGGTGGCCCGGCCGAACGGGCCGGCCAGCCGCTCCCGGGCGGACAGCTCCTGGATCCGGGCAGCCCGGACGAACGATTCGTCGAAGACGACGGACCGGTACTCGTCCTCGTTTCCGGAACCACCTTCGGGCGCACCCTCCGGAGGCTCGCGCGGGTCACCCATGACACCAGGGTAAGGCGCACCCGGCCCCGCCACGAGGGTGCTCGCGCACTTTCCCCGGGCGCCCGACGACCGTCCTGCGGCCCGGGGCGCACCGCCCCGGCAGGTCAGCCCGCCGGCGCCGTGACGACCAGCGAGGGCTCGGCCGGCGGCGGTGCGGGGTCGAGCCCCGCGCTGCTGCTGCCGGACTCGGGCCGCCGCGGCGTACCGCCGCCCGACCCGCCCACGCCCTGGTAGATCGCCGCGACCGCCACCGCGACCAGGCTCACGCCCATGATCACGGCGAGCACCCAGGCCACCGGTCGGTGCCAGCGCTGCTGGGCGACGTAGCGCCCGCGCCGGGCCCGTGCCGGGTCGAAACCTCCGCCCCGGCTCCACCTGCGGCTCCGGCGCCCGGCCGCCCGGCCGGGGCCCGACCACGGATCGGGGTAGAGGTGGTCGTCGTCGAGCCCGCCCGGGTACGGCCGCAGCTCCAGCGGCAGCCCGTCACCGGCCGGAACGTCATAGCCCCAGCCCGCACCCGCCGTGTCCGGCTCGAACCTGGCCTCGGCGGCGGCGAGCTGCCGCTCCTTGGCCGTCGGCTCGTGCACGGCGGCGGACCGGACGAAGGCCTCATCGAAGACCACGGTGGCGAACTCGTCGTCCGCACCACCGTGGTCGGCGCCGTCGGGGTACGGCAAGCCCCCCACATCCTCAGCCACGGGATTCAGCGTATTACCGGGCGGGCGATTTGTCTGTGGCTCCTCGCAGTTGGTCCGTCACACGTGTGACGGACCGCCCGGCGGCCGGGCTCAGCAGGCGTCGGCCCACCCGCCCACGGTCTGCGCCGCCTCGCCCCGGACATGGCCGTCACCAGTGACGATGTACTTGGTGCTGGTCAGCTCCGGCAGGCCCATCGGGCCGCGGGCGTGCAGCTTCTGGGTCGAGATGCCGATCTCGGCGCCGAAGCCGAACTCACCTCCGTCGGTGAACCGGGTCGAGGCGTTGACGGCCACCGTGGTCGAGTCGACCAGCTGGGTGAAGCGGCGGGCAGCCGCCTGCGAGGTGGTGACGATCGCCTCGGTGTGGCCGGAGGACCAGCGGCGGATGTGCGCGACGGCGGCCTCCAGGGAGGGCACCACGGCGGCCGCAAGGTCGTACGAGAGGTACTCGGCCTCCCAGTCCTCCTCGGTGGCCGGCACCACGGTGGCGGGCGAGCCCTCGGCGGCCTTGAGCACCGCCTCGTCGCCGTGCACCGTGACCCCGGCCTCGGCCAGGGCGGCGAGCGCGAGCGGCAGGAAGGCGTCCGCGACGTCCTGGTGGACCAGCAGGGTCTCGGCCGAGTTGCAGACGCTGACCCGCTGGGCCTTGGAGTTCAGCAGGATGCCGACGGCCATCGCCAGGTCGGTCTGCGCGTCCACGTACACGTGGCAGTTGCCGGTGCCGGTCTCGATCACCGGGACGGTCGAGCCCTCGACCACGGTGCGGATCAGCGAGGCGCCGCCGCGCGGGATCAGCACGTCGACCAGGCCGCGGGCGCGCATCAGCTCCTGGACCGAGTCGCGGCTCTCGCCCGGGACGAGCTGGACGGCGTCGGCGGGCAGGCCGGCCGACACCACGGCGTCGCGCAGGACGGCCACCAGCGCGGTGTTGGATCGGTAGGCAGAGGCCGAACCGCGCAGCAGCACGGCGTTGCCGGACTTCAGGCAGAGCGCGGCGGCGTCCACGGTGACGTTGGGACGGGCCTCGTAGATGATGCCGACCACGCCGAGCGGGACGCGGACCTGCCGGACGTCCAGGCCGTTGGGCAGGGTGTAGCCGCGGAGCACCTCACCGACCGGGTCGGGCAGGCCGGCCACCTTGCGGACATCGGCGGCGATCGCCGCGATCCGCTCGTCGTCGAGGGTCAGCCGGTCGATCACCGACTCGGCGGTGCCGGCCTCGCGGGCACGGGCGACGTCCTCGGCGTTGGCGGCGGTGATCTCGGCGCTGCGGGCCACCAGGGCGTCCGCGATCGCCGCCAGCGCGTCGTCCTTCGCCCGGCGCGGCAGCGGGGCAAGCGCGGCGGCGGCCTCCCGGGCTCGGCGCGCTACGGCGAGGACGGGGCTGTCGGCGGTGGCGAGGTCGCTGGTCATGCGCCAAGGGTAGCGACTGCGCCCCCGCCCCCCGGCCCCATTTCGCCCGGTGAGACTCCCCGGGGCCGAGCGAGGCCCCCTGCCCGAGCCGAGGCCCCGCCGAGCGAGCCAAAGGGGCGCGCCGGTGCTGAAAGGGAGAAGCGAGGACGCCGTGAGATGGGGGCACCCCCGGCCGGAGGCTGGGGGAGAGCGGTGTTGGAGCGCCGACCGTCGGCACCGGGTCGGAGCGCCCCGGCGGCGAGCCGAGGCGCAAACAAACGAGGCGCGACAAGTCAGTACGGGTGCACGCCGCCGAGCTGCGGCGGCGGGTCGCCGAAGCCCTCGGCGACGCGCTTGTGGTACGTCGCCCGGTCCACCACCTCCAGGCCCACGATCTCCCACGGCGGCAGCTTCGCCGTCGCCTTGTGCTCGCCCCAGAGCCGCAGCGCGATCGCCGCCGCGTCGTGCAGGTCGCGGGCCTGCTCCCAGTAGCGGATCTCGGCGTGGTCGGCCGCGTACCGCGCGGTCAGGAAGAACGAGTGGTCGTGCGCCAGCCGCTCCAGCCCCGCCCGCAGCTCGGAGAGCGGGGTGACCGGCCCGGAGACGCTGAGCACCACGTGCCAGAGCCGGGCCTGCTCGGGGGCGGCGGGCGGCTCGCCCTCGCCCCGCCGCTCCGGCCGGGCCCCGCGCACCGCGCCCGGCCCGTGCGGCGGCGGACCGGCCGGCCCGGCGGGGTCCTCGCTCGCGCGCCCGCCGTCGATGCTGGTCAGCCGCCGACCCGCCGTTCCTCCGGTCAGCGCTGCCTCGCGCCTGCGTTCCACCGGCGGCCTCCTGTTCGGCGATGTCGTGTCGTCGTCCCCGCCGGCCCCGGCCGACGCGAACGGCTGCGCCCCTCCTCGCCCGTGGCCGGGCCTCCACCCCGTGCGGAGCCGTCCGTGGCGCCCGCGGGCCGGTCAGCCGCGCAGGACGACGAGGTCGTCGCGGTGGACGACCTCCCGCTCGTAGGCGGCGCCGAACTCCTGGGCCAGGTCGCGGGTGGACCGGCCGAGCAGGCGGGGCAACTCCCTCGCATCAAAGTTGACCAGTCCGCGCGCCACGATGTGGCCGTTTTCGGCAAGAAGGTCCACCGGATCACCCGCGGCGAACTCGCCGTCGACCTTGGTTACCCCGGCCGGCAGCAGCGAGGCGCCCCCGGAGACCACCGCGGTGACAGCGCCCTCGTCCAGGTGCAGGGCGCCGCGCGGGCTGCTCGCGTGGGCCAGCCAGAGCAGCCGGTCGGACGAGCGGCTGCCGGTGCGCCGGAACAGCGTGCCGGTGGGACGGCCGGCCAGCGCGTCGGCGGCGTGGCTGGCGGCGGTGAGCACCACCGGGATGCCCGCGCCGGTGGCGATCCGGGCCGCCTCGACCTTGGTGACCATGCCGCCGGTGCCGACCCCGGCCTTGCCGGCGCTGCCGATCTCGATGCCGTCCAGGTCGTGCGGGCCGGCCACCTCGGCGATCCGGCTGGTGCCGGGCCGGCTCGGGTCGCCGTCGTAGAGGCCGTCGACGTCGGAGAGCAGCACCAGCAGGTCGGCCCGGACCAGGTGGGCGACCAGGGCGGCGAGTCGGTCGTTGTCACCGAACTTGATTTCGGCGGTGGCGACGGTGTCGTTCTCGTTGACGATCGGCATCGCGCCCATCGCCAGCAGCTGGTCCAGCGTCCGGTAGGCGTTGCGGTAGTGGGCGCGGCGGCTGGCGTCCTCGGCGGTCAGCAGCACCTGGCCGACCCGGAGGCCGTACCGGGCGAAGGATGCGGTGTAGCGGGCGACCAGCAGGCCCTGGCCGACGCTGGCGGCGGCCTGCTGGCGGGCGAGGTCCTTGGGGCGCTTCTCCAGGCCGAGCGGGGCGAGGCCGGCCGCGATGGCGCCGGAGGAGACCAGCACCACCTCCGGGGCGTCCGGGCGGCTGCGCACCTTGGCGAGCGCGTCGACGAGGGCGTCGACCCGGTCGGCGTCGAGGCCTCCGGCCGCCGTGGTGAGTGACGAGGAGCCGACCTTGACGACGATCCGGCGCGCGGTCAGCACCTCCTCCCGCAGTGAGTCGTCGCTCATCTCGCTGTTCGCCCTTCCGGTGTGGTGCGGGTGCGGCGGGCGCGTGCCCGGCCGTCACCCCCGCAATCTACGCGATCGGGGCACCGCGCCCGCAGCGCGTTTCACCGGCTGGACCCGGGCCGGTCACGGCTCCGCCACAGCGCGGCCGGTGATCCGGCTGACTGGTATGGTCCCTGACCGCAAGCCAGATCGGGGGACGGCTTCTTGCCCGCTGTACCCATGTCTCCAATCATCTTGGACGGGCACCACCGCACGGGCAGGCCGGCAACGGTTTCGCGGGCGCGTGCCCAGGAGTAAGCGCACAGATGCGTTCGAACACCATGAAGCTCACGGTCGCCGCGCTGGCGACCGCCACCGCCTTCTCGCTCGCCGCCTGCGGCCCGGACAACGCGGACGCCGCGGCCGGTGCCGGGGCGGGCGCCGGGGCCGCCGCGACCACGCCGGCGGGCGGTGCCGCCGGTGCGGGTGCCGCCGCGGCCGGCGGTACGGCCACCTCCCCCGCCGGCGGCACCGCCGCGGGTGCCGCGGCCGGTGCCGCGGCGGGCGCGGGCGCCTCCGCCGGTGCAGGCGCTGCGGCGGGTGCCGCCGCAGGTGCCGGTGCCTCCGCCGGTGCCGGCGCTGCAGCCGGCGCGGGTGCCTCCGCGGGTGCCGCCGCAGGTGCCGGTGCCGCGGCGGGTGCCGCCGGTTCCGGTGGTGCCGCGGCCGGCGGCGGCGCCCCGCAGGCGGCCACCACCGTGAAGATCGGCCAGAAGGCCACCGTCGACTTCGCCGACAAGCAGTCCAAGGTCGCCACCAAGCTGGAGGTCACCGTCACCGGCATCGAGGTCGGCTCGGTCCAGGACTTCACCGCCGCCAAGATCGACGCCACCGGCCTCGAAGGCAAGACTCCGATGTACATCAGCTACACGATGAAGAACGTCGGGGACGCCAGCCTCTCCTTCACCTCCCCGGACTCGAAGTTCTCGTACTGGGACAGCACCGGCCAGAAGGGCTACTCCTACGCGAACGCCGCCACCCCGCTCCCCAAGTGCACCGCCGCCAAGTTCCAGGGCTTCGCGAAGGGCGTCGAGGTCAAGGGCTGCACCATCATCGCGTCCAAGGGGAACACCCCGGGCGTGGTCGGCTACACCGACCTGACCGACCTGCTCAAGCTCCAGGCCGCCTGGACCAAGTGACGGCCCGTCGCCCCTGAGGCGCGCGAAGGCCCCCGCCACCTGGAGGTGGCGGGGGCCGTGCGCGTCCGGGCTCGACGGCCCGTCGGGCTCAATCAGTCCTCGTCGTCGCCCTCGATGGCCGCCTGGCGGCCGCTGGAGAGCGCCTCGAAGGCGAGGAACTCGGCCTCGGCCGCGTCCCGGCCCTTCTGCTTCTCGCGGCGGCGGTCGACCGCCGGGCGCGGGTTCTCGAAGCGGTGGTCCTCACCGCGGCGGCCGAGCATCTCGGCACCGGCGGCCATGGTCGGCTCCCAGTCGAAGACGACGGCGTTCTCGTCCGGCCCGATGATGACGGTGTCGCCCTCGTGGGCGCCGCTCTTCCAGAGCTGGTCCTCGACGCCGAGGCGGGCCAGCCGGTCGGCGAGGTAGCCCACGGCCTCGTCGTTGGCGAAGTCGGTCTGGCGGACCCAGCGCTCCGGCTTGCTGCCGCGGATGCGGTAGGCGCCGTCCTCCTCGGTGATGGTGAAGCCCGCGTCGTCCACGGCCGTGGGCCGCAGCACGATCCGGGTGGACTCCTCGACCGGCTTGGCGGCCCGGGCCTCGGCGACGATCTGCGCCATCGCGAAGCTCAGCTCGCGCAGGCCCTTGCGGGAGGCCGCCGACACCTCGAAGACGCGGTAGCCGCGCTCCTCCAGCGAGGCGCGGGTGAGGTCGGCGATGTCCTGGCCGTCCGGCACGTCGACCTTGTTGAGCGCGACCAGGCGCGGACGGTCCTCCAGACCGCCGTACTGGGCCAGCTCGGCCTCGATGGTCTCCAGGTCGCTGAGCGGGTCGCGGCCGGGCTCCAGGGTCGCGCAGTCCAGCACGTGCACCAGCACCGAGCAGCGCTCGACGTGCCGCAGGAACTCCAGGCCGAGGCCGCGGCCCTGGCTGGCGCCCGGGATCAGGCCGGGCACGTCCGCGATGGTGTAGACGGTGTCGCCCGCGGTGACCACGCCGAGGTTGGGGATCAGGGTGGTGAACGGGTAGTCCGCGATCTTCGGCTTGGCGGCGGAGAGCACCGAGATCAGCGAGGACTTGCCGGCGCTCGGGTAGCCCACCAGGGCCACGTCGGCGACGGACTTGAGCTCCATGACGATGTCGCGGGCCTCGCCGGGCTCGCCGAGCAGCGCGAAGCCGGGCGCCTTGCGGCGGGCCGAGGCCAGCGCGGCGTTGCCGAGGCCCCCGCGGCCGCCGGCGGCGGCGACGAAGCTGGTGCCGTGGCCGACCAGGTCGGCCAGGACGTTGCCCTGCTTGTCCATCACCACGGTGCCGTCCGGCACGGCGAGCACGAGGTCCTGGCCGTCGGCGCCGGTGCGGTTGCCGCCCGCACCCGGCTTGCCGTTGGTGGCCTTGCGCTTCGGCGAGTGGTGGTACTCCAGCAGCGTGGTGACCTGGGCGTCCACGGTGAGGATGACACTGCCGCCCTCGCCGCCGTTGCCGCCGTCCGGCCCGCCCAGCGGCTTGAACTTCTCACGGTGCACGGAGGCGCAGCCGTGGCCCCCGTTACCCGCGGCGACGTACAGCTCGACGCGGTCCACGAAGGTGGTCATGGGGAGTGCCTCCAGTGCGAAGTCAATGGGTCTTCCTGCGGTAAAGCCGAAGGGTGGACCGGAACATTCCGGCCCACCCTTCATTGTGAGTCTTGTCGGACTCAGGCCTCGGTGGCCACGATGTTGACGACCTTGCGGCCGCGGCGGGTGCCGAACTGCACGGCACCGGCGGTCAGCGCGAACAGGGTGTCGTCGCCACCGCGGCCGACACCGGCACCCGGGTGGAAGTGGGTGCCACGCTGGCGGACGAGGATCTCGCCGGCGGAGACGACCTGGCCGCCGAAGCGCTTCACGCCGAGGCGCTGGGCGTTCGAGTCACGGCCGTTGCGGGTAGAGCTTGCGCCCTTCTTGTGTGCCATCTCGCTATCCCCTTACTTGCTGACGGAGTCGATGCTCGTGATCCGCACAGCGGTGTGCTGCTGGCGGTGACCCTGGCGGCGACGGTAACCGGTCTTGTTCTTGTAGCGCAGGATGACGATCTTGTCGCCCTTGGTCTGGTCGACCACCTCGGCGTGAGCCTTCACGCCGGCCAGCACCCACGGGTCGGAGGTGACAGCGTCACCGTCGACGATCAGGATGGTGGAGAGCTCCACCGAGTCACCCGGCTTGGCCTCGATACGGTCGATCTCCAGCACGTCGCCGACGGCGACCTTGTGCTGGCGGCCGCCTGCGCGAACGATCGCGTACATGCGGTACCCCATTTCTAACTCGGTCGGAGCTCCAGATGCCAGCCGCCTGGGTACGGACACAGGGGCCTCCCCCCGACTCCATGAGGGGCCGGGAAGGTGAAATTGCTCGGGAGCATGGCGTAGACACGCCGAGGGTCAAGAATACGGACCGGCCGCCACGGGGGCAAACCGGACCGTACGGCCCCGGGGGCGGGCGATCGCCCGCCCCCGGGACACGGGCACTACTCGGCTGCCGGTTCACCCTCGGCGGCCGCGGCCTTCTTGGCCGCCGCGCTGGTCCGCTTGGTCGCGGTCTTGCGGGCGGTGGTCTTCTTCGCGGCCGCCGTGGTCTTCTTGGCGGCCGTCTTCTTGGCGGCGGTCTTGCGCGCGGCCCGCTTCTTCGGCGCCGGCGCCTCCTCGGCGGGCTCCTCGGCCGGGGCCTCGGCGGTCTCCGCAGCGTCGGCGGTCTCCGAAGCAGCCTCGACCGGGGCCTCGGCGGCCGGCTCGGCGACGACCGCCTCGGCGGCGGCCTCCACCGGAGCCTCGGCAGCAGCCTCGACGACGACCTCCGCCGGAGCCTCGGCCTGAGCCTCCACCGGGGCCTCGGCGGCGGCGAAGGCCGCCTCCAGGGCCGCGTCGGCGCGGGCCTGCAGCACCACGATCTCGGCCTCGGCCGGCGCACCGGCCGGAGCCGTCGCCTTGCGCACCGCCCGGCGGCGGGTGCGGCCGGCGGGCGCCGCGGCGGCCGGGATCTCCACCAGGCTCGGCTGGGCCGCAACCTCGGCGACCGCGGCGGCCTCGACCTCGGCCGGAGCCTCGGCGGCCGGCAGCTCCTCGACCGTCTCCACGACCTCGACCTCCGCCGGGGCCTCGACGACCGCCTCCGCGGCCTCGATCGCCTCGACGGCGGCCTCGGCGACGGCCTGCGGCTCCTCGTGGGCCGCACCGCCCTTGCCCCGGCGCCGGCGCTTGCCGCCGCCCGAGCCCGCCTCGCCGGCCGCGGCGGTCTGGCCGCCGGCCGCGTGGACGTGGGCGCTCGGCTGCTCCATGTGGACGATCACGCCGCGCCCGTTGCAGTGCACGCAGGGCTCGGAGAACGACTCCAGCAGGCCCTGGCCGACCCGCTTGCGGGTCATCTGCACCAGGCCCAGCGAGGTGACCTCGGCCACCTGGTGCTTGGTCCGGTCACGGCCCAGGCACTCCAGCAGACGGCGCAGCACCAGGTCCCGGTTGGACTCCAGCACCATGTCGATGAAGTCGATCACGATGATGCCGCCGAGGTCGCGCAGCCGCAGCTGGCGCACGATCTCCTCGGCCGCCTCGATGTTGTTCCGGGTGACCGTCTCCTCCAGGTTGCCGCCCTGGCCGACGAACTTCCCGGTGTTGACGTCGATGACGACCATCGCCTCGGTGCGGTCGATCACCAGCGAACCGCCGCTGGGCAGCCAGACCTTGCGGTCCAGCGCCTTCATCAGCTGCTCGTCGATCCGGTAGGTGGCGAACACGTCCACCTCGGAGGTCCACCGCTGGAGCCGCTCGGCGAGGTCCGGGGCCACGTTGGACACGTAGTCGTGGATGGTGTTCCACGCCTCGGTGCCGGAGACGATGACCTTGGTGAAGTCCTCGTTGAAGATGTCGCGGACGACCCGGACGGTCATGTCCGGCTCGCCGTACAGCAGCGCCGGGGCGTTGCCGCCGGCGGCCTTCTTCTGGATGTCCTCCCACTGCTGCTGCAGCCGCTGGACGTCGCGGGTCAGCTCCTCCTCGGAGGCGCCCTCGGCGGCGGTGCGCACGATGACGCCCGCGTCGTCCGGGACGATCTTCTTGAGGATCTGCTTCAGCCGGGCGCGCTCGTTCTCGGGCAGCTTGCGCGAGATGCCGGTCATCGAGCCCTCGGGCACGTAGACCAGGTAGCGGCCGGGCAGCGAGATCTGGCTGGTCAGGCGGGCGCCCTTGTGGCCGATCGGGTCCTTGGAGACCTGCACCAGCACGGACTGGCCGGACTTCAGCACCGACTCGATCCGGCGCGGGCCGCCGTGGCCGCCCAGCGCACCGAAGTTGACCTCGCCGGCGTAGAGCACGGCGTTGCGGCCCTTGCCGATGTCGACGAAGGCGGCCTCCATCGACGGCAGCACGTTCTGGACCTTGCCCAGGTAGACGTTGCCGACGTACGAGGTGGCCTGCTCCTTGTTGACGTAGTGCTCGACCAGCACGCCGTCCTCAAGCACGCCGATCTGGGTGCGCTGGCCGTTCTGGCGCACCACCATGACGCGCTCGACCGACTCGCGGCGGGCCAGGAACTCGGCCTCGGTGATGATCGGCACCCGGCGGCGGCCCAGCTCGCGGCCCTCGCGGCGGCGCTGCTTCTTCGCCTCCAGACGGGTCGAGCCCTTGATCGACTGCACCTCGTCCGGGTCGAACGACGGCTCGGTGGAACGGCGGCGCGGCTCGCGCACCTTCACGACCGTGCGGACGCCGTCCTCGGTGGTCTCGGCGGTCTCGACCGCGCCGGCCTCACCACTGCGGCGGCGACGGCGACGACGGCGACGGGACGAGGCGAGGCCGGCGGACAGCTCGTCGTCCTCGTCGATCTCCTCCTCGTCGGCGGCCGCGGCCGGCTCCTCGGCGGGCTGCTCGGCCTCGGCGGTCTCGGCGGTCTCGGCCTCGAACTCCTCGGCCTCGCCACGGCGGCGGCGACGGCCGCCCCGGCGGCGACGGCGGGACGGACGGCCGTCCTCCTCCCACTCGCCCTCGGTCTCCGGACCGGCGGCGGGGGCCTCGACGGCGGGCGCCTCGGCCGGCTCCTCGACGACGGGCTTCGGGCGGGCCGGTGCCTGCACCCGCACCTGGGTGCGGGTACGGCGGCGGCGGCCGACGCCGCTGTACTCGTACTCGTCCTCCTCCGTGCGCTGGACGGCGGGCGCGGCGGCCTCGGCCGGAGCGGGCTCGGCGGCGGCGGCCGACTGCGCGGCGGGCGGGGCGACGTAGGGGGCCGGCTCCTGGAAGACCGGGGCCTGGAAGATCGCGGTGGACGGGCGGACCGCGCGGCGGCGCACCCGGTGCGGGGGCTCGGCCTCGGCGGCGGGGGCCGGGGCGGGCGCGGCGGCCTCGGCAGCCTCCTCCTCGGCGGCGGGCTCCTCGGCCGGCGTCTCGGCGGCGGGCTCCTCGACCGGCGCCTCCGCGACGACCGGCGTCTCCTCGACCACCCGGCGGCGGCGGGCACGGCGGGCCGGCGCAGCCGGCGCCTCCTCGGCGGGCGCGGCCGGAGCCTCGACGGCCGGAGCCTCGGCAGCCGGAGCCTCGGCAGCGGGCGCCCCGGCGGGGGCCTCGGCGCGCTTGCGGGTACGGCGGGCGCGGACCGGCTTCTCGGCCACCGGCTCGGCGGCCGGAGCCTCGGCGGGCGCGGCCTCGACAGCCGGCGCCTCGGCGGCCTGCCCGGCCTCCGGCGCGGAGACGACGATCGAGGTGGCCTCCGGCGCCCCGGCGGGGGCCTCGGCACGCTTACGGGTACGGCGGGCGCGGACCGGCTTCTCGGCCACCGGCTCGGCGGCCGGAGCCTCGGCGGGCGCGGCCTCGACAGCCGGCGCCTCGGCCGGGATCACCGTCTCGGCGGCCTCCGCGGCCGCACCCTGCGGGGTGCCCGCCGGGCGGGACACCGCACGGCGACGGCGGCGCGGCGGCGCGGCGGACGCGCCCTCGCCACCGGTGGCGGTGGAATCGTTCTGTTCCGGCGCCGCAGACTGCTGCGGATCGGTGTTATCGAGCATGCGGGTGGATCTCCCGTCAGGCCCCCGGGCTCCGCATCCGGGCACGGCGGGGCACCGGTGGCCGGCCGGCATCGCGACGATGCTCGGGCCGGACCCTTTCACGGTGCCGCCGTGCGGACGCGAGGCCGCACAGGGGCTCGTAGTCTCGCTCGGCGCCCCGCGCTCGGCGGGGTGTCGAAAGTCTTCTGGTCTGACCAGTCTTCTGAGGTTTTCCCAAGCTGCGCCGTCCCCCAACCCCGGGTGGCTCCCGGACGGGGTCCTCGGGCCCACCGACCATCGGGGTCGGCGGGCCGCAAGAGGCCGGCCTGTGCTTCGACGACGCTCGCTCCCCTGGGGAGCCGCGGGGGCCTGGAGGACCAGCGGGCCCAGTGGTACTGGGCCCGGCCTCCGCCCGCTAGGCGGACGCGGTTGCGCGCGGCTCGGCGGCCGCCACAGGGCCGGCCGGGGCCGCGGCGCGGTCGAGCGCCAGCGGGTCGGTCACCGTGCCGGTCCCCTCGTCGAGCGGCCCCTGCGCCAGCCTGGTCACCTCTGCGGGGACCGGCGGCGCCAGGTCGGCCGTCGCACGGAGACCGGACAATACGTCGTCGGGTCGTACGGCGGGTGTGGCGTGTCGTACTACCAGCCGCAGTATCGCACAGGGACGGGCCGTCCGAACATCGCGGGCCCCTTCGCCCACCGTGTCCGCACCGGCGTCGACCTGCGACGGGAGGATTTCCAGCGCCGCCACGGCGCCGCGCGCGTCGAAGACCCGAACGCCGTTCTTGGTCAGGCGTTCGACCTCGACCCGCTCCTCGGCGAGGAAGACGGCGGCCGCGCGGGCGGCCTCCTCCGGGGTGACACCGTCCAGCCGGACCTGCCACTCGGAGGCCTCCAGGCGCTCCACGAAGTTCGGCGTCCGGACCTCGACCGCGTCGATGACGTCCAGCCCGTTCGGCAGCGACGCATCCAGCTGCGCACGCAGCTGCTCCGGGTCGCGGAGCTCGGCGAGGCCGATCTCCAGGTACTCCGCCTCGCTCGCCACCCCGGTCGGAGCGGCGTTGGCGTACGACACCTTCGGGTGCGGGGTGAAGCCGGCCGAGTAGGCCATCGGCACCGCCGACCGGCGCAGGGCGCGCTCGAAGGCGCGCTGGAAATCGCGGTGGCTGGTGAAGCGGAGCCGGCCGCGCTTGGTGTAGCGGAGACGGATCCGCTGCACCGTCGGCGCGGGCGGCGGACCGTCGGGCGTACGGCGTGCCAGGGTCGCTCAGTCCTTAGTCAGTTGTCCCCGTCCGGCGCGGCGGTCGTGCGCCACTGTCCGGACTCTGTCACCTCAAAGGGTACGCGCCCGCACGCCCGGCTCGCTCCGCCCCTGTTCGGACCCCCGCCGCCCCGGCCGGGGGCCCGGCACACCGATGCCCCCGCCGGAACACTCCGGCGGGGGCATCGGAAACGGGCAAGGGCTACTTGACCACGGTCAGCGGCAGCAGCTTCTTACCGGTGGGGCCGATCTGGATCTCCGTCTGCATCTGAGGACACACGCCGCAGTCGAAGCACGGGGTCCAGCGGCAGTCGTCGACCTCGACCTCTTCGAGGGCGTCCTGCCAGTCCTCCCACAGCCAGTCCTTGTCGAGGCCGCTGTCCAGGTGGTCCCAGGGCAGCACCTCCTCGTAGGTGCGCTCGCGGGTGGTGTACCAGTCGACGTCGACGCCGGTGCCGGCCAGGCCCTTCTCGGCCGAGAGCATCCAGCGGTCGTACGAGAAGTACTCGCGCCAGCCGTCGAAGCGGCCGCCGTCCTCGTAGACCGCGCGGATCACGGCGCCGATCCGGCGGTCGCCGCGGGAGAGCAGGCCCTCGACGATGCCGGGCTTGCCGTCGTGGTAGCGGTAGCCGATGTTCTTGCCGTACTTGCGGTCGCCGCGGATCGAGTCTCGCAGCTTCGCCAGGCGGGCGTCGGTGGCCTCGGCGGACAGCTGCGGCGCCCACTGGAACGGGGTGTGCGGCTTGGGCACGAACCCGCCGATCGAGACGGTGCAGCGGATGTCGTTCTGGCCGGTGACCTCGCGGCCCTTCTGGATGACGTTCTTCGCCATCTCGCCGATCTGGAGCACGTCCTCGTCGGTCTCGGTCGGCAGGCCGCACATGAAGTACAGCTTCACCTGGCGCCAGCCGTTGCCGTACGCGGTGGCGACGGTGCGGATGAGGTCCTCCTCCGACACCATCTTGTTGATCACCTTGCGCATGCGCTCGCTGCCGCCCTCGGGGGCGAAGGTCAGACCGGACCGGCGGCCGTTGCGGGACAGCTCGTTGGCGAGGTCGATGTTGAACGCGTCGACGCGGGTGGACGGCAGCGACAGACCGATCTTGTCCTCGGTGTAACGGTCGGCCAGGCCCTTGGCGATGTCGCCGATCTCGGTGTGGTCGGCGCTGGACAGCGACAGCAGGCCGACCTCCTCGAAGCCGGTCGCCTTCAGGCCGCGCTCGACCATCTCGCCGATGCCGGTGATGCTTCGCTCCCGCACGGGGCGCGTGATCATGCCGGCCTGGCAGAAGCGGCAGCCGCGGGTGCAGCCGCGGAAGATCTCGACGGACATCCGCTCGTGCACGGTCTCGGCCAGCGGGACCAGCGGCTGCTTCGGGTAGGGCCACTCGTCGAGGTCCATGACGGTGTGCTTGGACACCCGCCACGGCACGCCCGGCGCGTTCGGCACGACGCGGCCGATCCGGCCGTCGGCCAGGTACTCCACGTCGTAGAACTTCGGCACGTACACCCCGCCGGTGCGCGCCAGGCGCAGCAGCAGCTCGTCGCGCCCGCCCGGGCGGCCCTCGGCCTTCCAGCCGCGGACGAGCTCGGTGATGTCCAGCACGGCCTGCTCGCCGTCGCCGACCACCGCGCAGTCGATGAAGTCCGCGATCGGCTCGGGGTTGAACGCGGCGTGGCCGCCGGCCAGGACGATCGGGTCCTCGTCGGTGCGGTCGCGGGCCTCCAGCGGGATGCCCGCGAGGTCGAGCGCGGTCAGCATGTTGGTGTAGCCGAGCTCGGTGGAGAAGGAGAGGCCGAACACGTCGAAGGCGCGCACCGGGCGGTGGGCGTCCACGGTGAACTGCGGGACGCCGTGCTCGCGCATCAGCGCCTCCAGGTCGGGCCAGACGCTGTAGGTCCGCTCGGCCAGCACGCCCTCGCGCTCGTTCAGCACCTCGTAGAGGATCATGACGCCCTGGTTGGGCAGGCCCACCTCGTAGGCGTCGGGGTACATCAGCGCCCAGCGGACGTCGCAGGCGTCCCAGTCCTTGACGGTCGAGTTCAGCTCGCCGCCGACGTACTGGATCGGCTTCTGGACGTGCGGGAGGAGGGCCTCCAGGCGTGGGAAGACCGATTCGACAGTCATGTACTAGGAACCCTTACGACGTTGAGAGGTGTCGCGCGCATCCTGGTCCCGGTTCGGGGCGGTGGGCGACGTCTGGGAGGGGTGACCCTCAAGGGTAGCCGAATCCGGCCCGCGGCCCGGCCGGGCCGCGGGGCGCCCGGCCGGGGCGGCGGCTGTTGACAGTCCCGGACGGCCCGTGCGGTACTGGCAGGGCTCCGCCGGGAGGCCCCGCACGCCATCGGACAAGGAAGGCGCCCATGCACGACGGCACCGACACCGGCCTCGCGGGATGACCGACACCGGCCGGCGGGTGCCCCGCCGCGACAGCCCTCCCGGACCGCTCGACCGCTACCCCGCGGCGCCCCGGGCGGCGGCCGCCGCCCGTCGGCTGGCCCTGCGCCACCCCGAGCGCTGCCGGGTGCGCGAAGTGGGCCGCTCCCGGGGCGGACGGCCGCTCGTCCTGCTCTCCGTCGACGAGGGCCCGCACGCCGTCCTGGTGGTCGGCGGCCCCCACCCCAACGAGCCGGTCGGCGTCGCCGCCGCGCTGCGCCTCGCCTCGCTGGCGCTGGCCCGGCCGCCCAGGCCCGGCCTGGCCTGGCACGTCCTGCTCTGCCTCGACCCGGACGGCGCCGCGCTCAACGAGGGCTGGCTCGCCGGCCCGCTCACCGCACCGCGGCACTACGAGCACTTCTTCCGGCCGGCCTTCGAGGAGCAGCCGGAGCTGCTGCCGCCGGCCGGCGGCGAGCGCAGGCCGATGCCGGAGAGCCTGGTGCTGACCGGGCTGATCGACGAGCTGCGCCCCTTCCTGCAGTGCTCGCTGCACGGCGTGGACTTCGGCGGGGCCTTCGTCCAGCTGACCCGGCCGGTCCCCGGCCTGGCCGGGCGCTTCGCCCGCTCGGTGGCCCGCGGCGGCGTGCCGCTGGACGTCGACTCCTACGACGCGGTCGGCTGGGACAGCCCGGCCCCTGGGGTCTACGTGCTGCCGGGGCGCGGCCGCGGCGGGCTCCCCCGGGCGTTGCCGGACGACCCGGCGCGCTCCACCTGGGCGTACGCCGGCCGCTACGGCGGGGTGACGGCCCTGCTGGAGGTACCGATGTGGGCGGTGGACTCGGTCGGCGACGCCGGGCTCCACCCCGACGTGCGGCGGTCGGTGGCGGCCGCGGCCGTGGCCCTGCGCGAGCGGGCGGAGCAGCTGGCCGAGCTGCTGCCGCTGGTCCCGGCGCACGCCCGGGCGGCGTACGGGCCGCTGCTGCGCGCCGTCGAGTTCAACCTGGGCGCCTGTCCGCTGCTCGCCCGGGAGTGGCTGGCCGACTGGTGCGAGCGGCCGCTCGCGGTCTCCCGGGTGACCACGGCACGGATCGTCGCCGAGCGGATCCCGCTGCGGGCGGCGTCGATGCTGCTGCGGCTGCTCGGCGACGCCGGGGGCCCGGCCGCGGACGCCGCCCGGGAGCGGGCCCGCGGGATCGTCACCGGGAGCCTGGAGCGGCTCGGCCGGCTCGGCGCGCGCTGGGTCCCGGTGGAGGCCCAGGTGGCGCACCAGACCCGGGCGGTGCTGGCCGCCACGGACTGCCTGCTGCCGTAGCGCGGGCGCGCCGGGCCGGCGCGCTGCCGGCATGCGGCAGGCCCGCGGCATGCGGAAGGGCCGGCCCGGGAGAGTCCCGGACCGGCCCCGCGCACCGCTCAGGCCGCTATCGGCCGCTGGCTCTGCACCGCCTGCAACAGCCCGATCGCCACCCACGTCGAGAACATCGACGACCCGCCGTAGGAGACGAACGGCAGCGGGATGCCGGCGACCGGCATGATGCCCAGGCACATCCCGATGTTCTCGAACCCCTGGAAGGCGAACCACGCGACCACCCCGGCCGCGACGATCGTCCCGTACAGGTCGGTCGCCTGCCGGGCGATCCGGCAGCCCCGCCAGAGCACCACGCCCAGCAGCACGATGATCGCCATCGCCCCGAGGAAGCCCAGCTCCTCGCCGGCCACCGTGAAGACGAAGTCGGTCTGCTGCTCGGGGACGAACTGGCCGGTGGTCTGGGTGCCGTGGAACAGCCCCTTGCCGGTGAGTCCGCCCGACCCGATCGCGATCCGGGCCTGCGCGGTGTTGTAGCCGACGCCGGAGGGGTCGAGCGCCGGGTTGGCGAAGGCGGCGAAGCGGTCGATCTGGTACTTGCTCAGCACCCCGAGCTTCCAGATCGCGATGCAGCCGCCGACGCCGGCCAGGATCAGCCCGAACACCCAGCGGTTGGCCGCGCCGGAGGCCAGCAGGATGCCCAGCACGATGACGGCCATCACCATCACCGAGCCGGCGTCCGGCATCAGCATCACGATCGCCATCGGCAGCGTCGCCCAGACCAGCCCGCGGAACACCGCCCGGTGCGAGGGGAACTCCCGCTCCCCCGCGTCGACCTGGTCGGCCAGCACCACGGCCATCGCGAGCACGATCGCCAGCTTGGCGAACTCGGCCGGCTGGACGGAGAAGCCGCCGCCGAGCTGGATCCACGAGTGCTGGCCGTTGATGGTCGAGCCGAGCGGGCTCAGCGTGGTCAGCAGCAGCACGATCACGGCGATGTACAGGAACGGCACCACGGTGCGGAAGCGGCGGCTCCCTATCCCTATGACCACCGCGCACAGCACCATGCCGACGACCACGTTGGTGAGGTGCCGGAACAGGAAGTACTGCGGGTCGCCGTGGGTCAGCGAGTCCCGCCCGCGGGTGGCCGACCAGACCAGCAGCGAGCTGCCCAGCGAGAGGACCAGCGCGGCCAGCAGCAGTATCCAGTCGATCCGCCAGAGCGGGGAGTCCTTGGCGAGGGCCTTGGAGACCCCGCTGCGCTGCTGCGGGGCGAGCCGCAGCTGACGGTACGAACCGTACGAGGTCATGCCCGGCTCCTTCCGTTGCCGCGGGTCGGCTCCAGTGCGGCGTCGGCCGCGGTCAGCAGGACCGCCGGGCCGGACGGCTGCGCCGGGTCCAGGAAGACCAGCGGCGAGCCGCCGGTCACGCCCGGGTCGCCGGCGGCGGAGCCCTGGTGGGCGACCGGCTTGATGATCGCGGTGCCGTCCGGGTTGAACTTCGGCAGCTCGGTCTGCGGCTTGGGCAGCAGCGCCTTGCCGTTGTCGACGTTGCCCTTGTCGTCCACGCCGTAGAGCGCCTGGTAGATCCGGCGGATCGCGTCACCCGAGCCGCCGGAGCCGGTGCCGCCCTGGCTTATCGTCATCACGACCGCGTAGTCGTCGCTGTAGGTGGTCAGCCACGAGGTGGTCTGCTTGCCCTCGACCTCGGCGGTGCCGGTCTTGGCGTGCAGCTCGATCTTGCCCTGGGGCCAGCCGGCGCCGGCGAACTTCCAGGCCGCGGTACCGCTGGTGATGACGCCCGCGGTGGCCTGGTCGATGTAGCCGAGCAGCTTCTGGTCGCCGGGGAACTTGGCGTCCTCGTGCGGGGCGATCTCGCGGACGAGCTCCCCGCTCGGGCTTATCACCGCCTTGCCGATGGTCGGCCGGTAGAAGGTGCCGCCGTTGGCGAGCGCCGAGTAGATCCGGGCCATCTGGATCGGGGTGACCAGCGTGTCGCCCTGGCCGATCGCGAAGTTGACCGAGTCACCGGCCCGCATCTGGTAGCCGTCGATGCAGTTCTCCTTGGCGATCAGGTCGGAGTAGCTGGTGCCGCCCTTCTCCGCCTGCTTGCACCAGGCGTCCTTGTTGCTGTCGTAGTAGGACTGCTTCCACTGCCGGTCCGGCACCCGGCCGGTGACCTCGCTGGGCAGGTCGATCCCGGTCTTGGCACCGAGGCCGAACTGGTGGGCGGTCTTGTAGAACCAGTCGCCCGGGTCCTTCTTCGGCTTGATGCCGCCGTCCTTCATCCACTGGTCGTACGCCAGGCCGTAGAAGACGGTGTCGCAGGAGACCTCCAGCGCCTTCTCCAGCGTGATCGAGCCGAAGTTCTCGCTCTCGAAGTTCTTGAACTCGCGGCCGCCGATGGTCAGGCTCTTCGGGCAGGGGTAGGTGCCGTCCAGCGAGTAGCCGGCCTGCACGGCGGCGGTGGTGGAGATGACCTTGAAGGTCGAGCCGGGGGCGGACTGACCCTGTATGGCCCGGTTCAGCAGCGGGAAGTTGGATTCCTTGCTGGTCAGCGCCTGGTAGTCCTTGCCGGCGATGCCGCCCTGCCAGAGGTTCGGGTCGTACGTCGGGGCGCTGGCCATCGCCACGATCCGCCCGGTGTGCACGTCCATCACGACGGCGGCGCCGGAGTCGGCCTCGTAGTTGCGGTTGGTCACCTTGTCGAAGGTCTTGCGGGCGTCGTTCATCGCCTGCGCCAGGTTGTCCTCGACGGCCTTCTGCACCCGGGCGTCGATGCTGGTCACCAGGTTGTTGCCGGTCTGCGGGGCGACGGTGCCGGCGGTGCCGATCACCCGTCCGAGGTTGTCGACCTCCAGCTTGGTGATGCCGGCGGTGCCGCGCAGGTCGCGGTCGTAGACCGACTCCAGGCCGGCCCGGCCGATCTGGTCGGCCGGCAGGTAGCGGTCCAGGCCGGCCTTGCCGGCGGTCTTGGAGACCTCCTCGTCGGTCACCGGCGAGAGGTAGCCGAGCACCTGGGCCATGTTGGCGCCCTCGGCGCCGGTGTAGTGCCGCACGGCGGTGGGCTGCGCGGTGACGCCGGGGAAGTCCTCGCGGCGCTCCATTATCTGCATCGCCTGCTGGGTGGTCGCCTCCTTGGTGACCGGGATCGGCTGGTAGGGCGAGCCGTTCCAGCAGGGCTGCGAGGTCTTGGCGTCGCAGAGCCGGACCTTCTCCTGGACGTCCTTGGCCGGCATGCCGAGCACCTCGGCGAGGCGGCCGAGGACCGCCTTGCCGGCGTCCTTCTGCTGCAGCAGGGAGGTACGGCTGACCGAGACGACCAGCTTGGTCTCGTTGCCGGCCAGGATCCGCCCGGAGGCGTCCAGGATCTCGCCGCGCACGGCCGGCTCGACCACCTCGCGGATGTGGTTGCCGGTCGCCTTGGCGGTGTACTCCTTGGCGTTGCGGATCTGCAGGTACCAGAGCCGCCCGCCGAGCGTGGCGAGCAGCGACAGCACCAGGATCTGCAGCACCACCAGACGGATCGTCACCCGCCGGGTACGGCCGGTCTCGGGGATGTTGCTCACGTCGCGTGCGCTCCAGGGTGCGGGGTTCCGGGAATCACGGGGATCACGGCGATCACGGGGATCACGGGCGTCAACGGGCCGGTGCTACGGCCGCTTGGCGAAGCCGAGCGAGCGCTTCTTCTTGTAGCCCGGCCCGGCCGACGCCTCACGGGTGGTGCGGTAGCGGGCCAGCGTGCCCAGCCCCGGGCCGCCCTCGTCGTCGCCGGCCGCGGCGGCGACCGGGTCCTTGCCGAAGCGGCGTCCGATCAGCATCACCACGGGCACCACGAACGGCGCCAGCAGCAGGTCGTACAGCAGGGCGGTGAGCACCAGGCTGCCGAGGCCGACGTGCCGGGCGGCGGTGTCGCCGACCAGGGCGCCGACCATCGCGTACAGCAGCGTGGAGGCGATCGCCGCGCCGGCCACCACCAGCAGCGCGCTGGAGACCGAGCGCTGCCGGCCGTGGTCGGGGCGGAGCAGCCCGGCGGCGTAGCCCATCAGGCAGAGCACCAGGGCGTAGCGTCCGATGGCGTGGTCGGACGGCGGTGCGAGGTCGGCCAGCAGTCCGGCCGCGAAACCGACCAGGCAGCCGCCGGTCGGTCCGTAGACCATGGCCAGGCCGACCACCACGAGCAGCAGTATGTCCGGGGTGGCGCCCGGGAGTTGGAGCCGGCCGAAGACGCTGACCTGGAGGATCAGGCCGAGCAGGATCAGCACGGCGGTGACGGGGACGCGGGCGAGGCGCATGGCTCAGTTCCCCCCGGAGGGCTTGGCGGGCGGTGCGGCGGCGGCCGGTGCCGCGGGGGCGGCGGGGGCCTGGCCCTGGGCGGCGGGCGCGGGCGGCAGGACGGCGTCGCGCGGGTCGGTGCGCGGCGGCACGACGACGACGCCGATCAGGTCGAGCCGGGTGAACTGCACGAAGGGCTCGACCAGGATCGTCTTGGTGAGCTGGCCGGGGTTGGCCTCGACCTGGACCACCTTGCCGACCGGGACGCCGGGCACGAACGGGCGGCCGCTCTGCGAGCCGAAGGTGACCAGCCGGTCGCCCTCCTTGACCTGGGCCTTGCCGTTGAGGAGCGAGACCTTCATGGCGCTGGTGCCGCCGCCGGAGGCGAAGCCGATCTCGCCGCTGCCCTCCAGCCGGGCGCCGGCGCTGAAGCCGGGGTCGGAGGCGAGCAGCACGGTGGCGGTGGTCGGGGCGACGGTGGTGATCCGGCCGACCAGGCCCTGGCCGTTGATGACGGTCATGTCGCGGGTGAGGCCGTCGTCGCTGCCGGCGTCGATGGTGATGGTCCAGGAGAAGCCCTGGGCCGGGCCGATCGCGATGACCTGGGCGGCCTTGACGGTGTATCCGCCGGCGCCGGCGGTGCGCAGCAGGTCGTCGAGCTGCTTGGTGCGGCCGCCGGCCGCGTCGGAGGAGGCGAGCTTCTGGCGCAGCTCGGTGTTCTCGCGGGCCAGCTGGTCGGTGCGGCCGCTGTGGGTGGCGGCGTCGCGGAAGGCCCGGACGGTGTCGGCGACCGGGTCGACGGCGGTGGCGGCGCCGCGCTCGACCGGGCCGAGGACGCCGGCGGCGGCGCGCCGGGCGCCGCCGAGCGGGGAGTCCTCACCGCCCTTGATGTCGACGGTGATCAGTGCGAAGGCGACGGCCACCAGCAGGATGAGCAGCAGCCGGCTCTCTCGTGTGTCCCTCACGGTGCTGGTACTGCCCCTTCGTACCTGGCCGACCGCCCGGGCCGCGGGGCCCGGGCGGGGGCCGTTTCAGTTTGACTGTCCGGTCTGTCGGTTGTGCTAACGGCGCGGCTGGGCGTCGAGTACCTGCTGCAGTGCCTCGAACTCCTCGACGCACTTGCCGGAGCCGAGGGCCACCGAGTCGAGCGGGTTCTCGGCGATGTGGATCGGCATGCCGGTCTCGCGGCGCAGCCGCTCGTCCAGGCCGCGGAGCAGGGCGCCGCCGCCGGTGAGGACGATGCCGCGGTCCATGACGTCGCCGGCGAGCTCGGGCGGGCACTGGTCGAGGGTGGTCTTGACGGCGTCGATGATCGAGTTGACCGGCTCGTCGATGGCCTCGCGGACCTCGGCGGCGGAGATCACGACGGTCTTGGGCAGGCCGCTGACCAGGTCGCGGCCGCGGATCTCGGCGTGCTCGTCCTTCTCGCCCTCCAGGGCGAAGGCGGAGCCGATGCTCATCTTGATCTGCTCGGCGCTGCGCTCGCCGAGGAGCAGCGAGTACTCCTTCTTGATGTGCTGGACGATCGCGTTGTCCAGCTCGTCGCCGGCGACCCGGATGGACTGCGCGGTGACGATGCCGCCGAGGGAGATCACGGCGACCTCGGTGGTGCCGCCGCCGATGTCGACGACCATGTTGCCGGTGGCCTCGTGGACCGGCAGGCCGGCGCCGATCGCGGCGGCCATCGGCTCCTCGATGATGTGCACCTGGCGCGCGCCGGCCTGCGAGGAGGCCTCGATCACGGCGCGGCGCTCGACCCCGGTGATGCCGGAGGGCACGCAGACCACGACCCGCGGGCGGGCCAGGTAGCGGCGGCGGTGGATCTTGAGGATGAAGTAGCGGAGCATCCGCTCGGTGATCTCGAAGTCGGCGATCACGCCGTCCTTGAGCGGGCGGATGGCGACGATGTTGCCGGGGGTGCGGCCGATCATCTTCTTGGCCTCGGCGCCGACCGCCAGGATGCCGCCGGTGTTGGTGTTCACCGCGACCACGGACGGCTCGTTGAGGACGATCCCCTTGCCCCTGACGTACACCAGCGTGTTGGCGGTTCCGAGGTCGATCGCCAGGTCGCGGCCGATGAACGACAGGTTGGTTGCCATGGGGTGTGGGTGCCTTCCCGGGCTCGGAGTCATTGCGGGGGGTGGACGACGAACGTGCGCCCACGGCTTGGGCGGAAACCAGCCGACCGGCCGTAACGGGCCCTCAAGTGCGTCCATCGTAGTCACGCCGGCCGGTACGGACGTCGACGTGGGGCATGCCGTCCATTGTCCGGGGCGTGATCGCTTCTCCGGGCATTGGGACGCCGTGTCGGCGTCCTCAGTTCCCTATTTCACGATAAGAATGCCCCGGCCGGGCCAATGGTCCCGACCGGGGCACCCGGGCGTCTCTCGGGCGTGTCGCGAGGGCCGGGATCAGGCGTGCGCGGGGAAGAAGATCTTGATCTCGCGCTCGGCGGACTCGGGCGAGTCGGAGGCGTGGATCAGGTTCTCGCGGGTGATGGTCGCGTAGTCGCCGCGGATGGTGCCGGCACCGGCCTCCAGCGGGTTGGTGGCGCCGGCCAGCATGCGGATGCCGGGGACGACCTCCTCGCCCTCGACGATCATGGCGATGGACGGGCCGGAGGTCATGAACTCCAGCAGCGGCTCGTAGAACGGGCGGCCGACGTGCTCCGCGTAGTGGTGCTCCAGCGTCTCCCGGTCGAAGGTGCGCAGCTCCAGGGCGGTGAGCTTCCAGCCGGCCTTGCGCTCGATGCGGCTGATGATCTCGCCGGCCAGGCCTCGCTTGACGGCGTCGGGCTTGAGCAGGACGAGAGTGCGCTGGGACACGGTGCGTCTCCTGGGGAATCGGTTCGGCATGCACGCGCTCGGGCGTGCGGAGTGCGGCTACCCGCAGAGGTTACCTTGCGTGAGCGACCCCCCGGCCCCCCGGTCCCGGCCCTCGTCGGGACCGTCTCTAGGCCGTCGGGGCGGCGGCCTCGGCGGCGGCGCGGGCGGCCTTGAACTCGTCCACCTTGCGGCCGTAGTGGACCGAGCACCACCAGAGGCCGGCGAAGACCACACCGAGCGCGAACATGGTCGGCAGGATGAAGCCGCTGGCGATCAGGCCGATCTGCAGCGCCCAGCCGACCGGCACCGCGCCCGGGCGGTTGATCATGCCGCAGAGCGCGATGCAGAGGACCATCGCGATGCCGCTGACGGTCCAGACCGTGGCCGGGGAGACGTCGGAGAGCTGCGTCGCGACCAGCGCCGCGAACAGGATCAGCAGCGCCTCGCCGATCAGGGTGGAGGAGCAGAGCGTCCTCATCGTCACTTCCTCCCGAGGAGCAGGCGGGCCTCGCCCACCGTGATGACCGAACCGGTGACCAGCACGCCGGCGCCGCCGAGGTCGCCCTCCTCCTCGGCGAGGGTGACGGCCGCGGCGATGGCGTCGTCGAGCCGGGGCTCGACCTGGACGCGGTCCTCGCCGAAGATCTCGACCGCGAGCGCGGCCAGGGCGTCCACGTCCATCGCGCGGTGGGTGGAGTTCTGACTGATCACGACCTCGGCCAGGACCGGCTCGAAGGCCTCCAGCAGGCCGGCCACGTCCTTGTCGCCGCTGGTGCCGATCACGCCGACCAGCCGGGTGAAGCCGAAGGACTCGGTGATCGCGGCGACGGTGGCGCGGGCGCCGTGCGGGTTGTGGGCGGCGTCCAGGATGATCGTGGGGCTGCGCCGGACGACCTCCAGACGGCCCGGGGAGGAGACGCCGGAGAAGGCCTGGCGGATCTTGTCCTGGTCGAGCTGCCCGCCGCGGGCGCCGCCGACGCCGAAGAAGGCCTCGACCGCGGCCAGCGCCAGGGCGGCGTTGTGCGCCTGGTGCTCGCCGTGCAGCGGGATGAAGACGTCCTCGTACTCCTCGCCGCCGAGCCCACGCAGCGTCACCAGCTGTCCGCCGACGGCCAGCTCACGGCGGATCACGCCGAACTCCATGCCCTCGCGGGCCACCGTGGCGTCCACCTCGACGGCGCGCCGCAGGACGACCTCGGCCGCGTCCAGCTGCTGCTGGGCGACGACCGCGACGGCGCCGGACTTGATGATCCCGGACTTCTCGACCGCGATCTCGCCGGTGGTCTCCCCCAGCTTGTCGGTGTGGTCCAGGCCGATCGGGGTGAGCACGGCGACGGCCGCGTCGATCACGTTGGTGGCGTCCCAGGAGCCGCCCATGCCGACCTCGACCACCGCGACGTCCACCGGGGCGTCGGCGAAGGCGGCGTAGGCCATGCCGGTCAGCACCTCGAAGAAGGACATCGGGACGGGCTGCTGGGCGTCGACCATCTGCACGTACGGCTCGATGTCGCGGTAGACCTCGACGAACCGCTCGGGGGTGATCGGGGCGCCGTCCAGGGTGATCCGCTCGGTGACGGTCTCCACGTGCGGGCTGGTGTAGCGGCCGGTGCGCAGCTCGAAGGCGTTGAGCAGCTGCTCGATCATCCGGGCGGTGGAGGTCTTGCCGTTGGTGCCGGTGATGTGGATGGAGGGGAAGGACCGCTGGGGCTGGCCCAGGATGTCCATCAGCGCCTCGATCCGGTCGAGCGAGGGCTCCAGTTTGTTCTCCGGCCAGCGCTTGGAGAGCTCCAGCTCGACGTCGCGCAGGGCGTCGCCGGTGCTGCCGTCGGCGGTGCCGTCGGCGGGGCGGAGGGTGTACGGGTTCGGATCGGCCTTGTCGCTCACGACCACAGTCTACGGAGCGGCGCCGGGCGCTCCCCACGGGGTGAGAACCACCACTTCGCCCGGTGTTCCCAGTTTGCCCGGTTTACTATTGATTTTGCGAGTTTGAACCGCGACGAAGCATCGATTCGCACCCCACAGGAGCCGCCCGACCTTCGATCACGAGGAGAACCGCGCCATGCCCGACGCCCTGCACGACTGGATCACGACCCGCCAGGAGACCCTCGTCCAGTTAGCCGGGCTCGTCTCGTCGGCACTCGTCGGCTACATGGCCCTCGTCTTCGGGCGATTCCTCGTGTACTGGGCCGGCTCCCGGCACGCCTTCCGCCACGACCGGCCCGCCGCGCCCGGCGACCCGGCCGCCTTCACGTGGCACCTGGTGATCCCCTGCCGCGACGAGGAGGCGGTGGTCTCCCAGACCCTCGCCGGACTCCGGGCCACGGCCCCCGAGGCACACCTGTGGGTGATCGACGACGACAGCGAGGACGCCACCCGCGAACTGGTCCTCGCCGCCGCCGAACAGGACGCCCGGATCCACCTCGTCCAGCGCCGCCGCCCGCACGCCCGGATCGGCAAGGGCGCCGCACTGAACGCCGCCTACCGCGAGATCTCCGCACGACTGCCCGAGGACGCCGACCGCTCCCGGGTGGTGATCGGCGTCGTCGACGCCGACGGACAGCTCGACCCCGGCACCCTCGCCCAGGTCTGCAGCGACCACGCCCTCGGCCGCCCCGACACCGGCGCCGTCCAGATCGGCGTCCGGATGCGCAACGCCGACGACGAACTCCCGCTGCCCGGCCGCGGCCGCACCGCCAACGCACTCGCCCGCGCCCTGGTCCGGATGCAGGACGTCGAGTTCCAGGCCAACAACGCCGGCATGCAACTGCTGCGCCGCCGCACCGGCAGCGTCGGACTCGGCGGCAACGGCCAGTTCGTCCGCCTCACCGCCCTCGACTCGCTCACCGCCGAGGAGGGCCGGGCCGGCCGCCCCTGGCCCGAGCGCGCCCTGCTGGAGGACTACGAGTCCGGCCTGGACCTGCGGCTCGCCGGCTGGCGGCTCACCCACGTCACCGAGCGTCAGGTCTCCCAGGAGGGCCTGGTCTCGCTGCGCCGCTTCCTCACCCAGCGCACCCGCTGGGCCCAGGGCAACATGCAGTGCCTGCGCTACACCGGCCGCGTCCTGCGCTCCCCGCACTACACCGCGGCCGGCAAGGCCGAGGTGATGTACACCTTCCTGCAGCCGGTGGTCTGCGTGCTGCTCGTCCTGCTGACCCCGCTCTCGCTCGCGATCACGGCGGCCGGACTGGTGCTCTTCCCCGCGGAGACCGCCGCGTTCCAGCTCAGGTACGGGCCCTACATGCTGCTCGCCTTCGTGCTGGCCGCTTTGCCGATGGTGTTCTGGGGCCCGGCCTACCGCCGCCTCGTCCACCCCGCCCGCGGCCGGCTCACCGGCCTGCTCTGGGGAGTCCTGGTCTGGCTCTACGCCTATCACCTGTTCGTGGTCGCCGTGCGGGCCGCCGTCCGGCTGCTGCTCGGCCGCAACGGCTGGGCAAAGACCCGGCGCAACGCCGAGGCGGTCGCCGCCGGCGCCCCCACCGCCCTCGAAGCCTGAGCCGCCGCCACCCGCCGTCGAGCCCCACCCTGCGGTGAGCCCGACCCGCCGTCGAGCCCCGGCCCGCTCGCGCCGCCGCCGAGCGCCGATCCGCCCCCGCCCCGTCCCCGTCCCCGTCCCCGTCCCCGTCCCCGGAGAGACGCCACCATGAGCCCCTGCCTTCCCCCCGCCAGCGTCGCCGTCGTCCTCGGCACCCGCCCCGAGCTGGTCAAGCTGGCCCCGCTGATCCACGAACTCGGCGAGGCCACCCGGCTGGTGCACACCGGTCAGCACTGGGACGAGGCGATGTCCGGCCGCTTCCTGCGCGACCTCGGCCTCCCCCGCCCCGAACTGCTGACCGGCGTCGGCGGCCGCCCGCGGGCCGGCCAGATCGCCCAGTCCCTCGGCCAGCTCGACGCCGCCTTCGCCGAGGACCGGCCCGCCGCCGTCGTCGTCCAGGGCGACACCAACGCCACCCTGGCCGGCGCGCTCGCCGCCAACGCCCGCAGGATCCCGCTGGTGCACGTCGAGGCCGGGCTGCGCAGCTTCGACCGGGCGATGCCCGAGGAGCACAACCGGGTGATGGTCGACCACGTCTCCGACCTGCTCTGCGCCGCCACCGCCGAGAACGCCGCCAACCTGCGCGCCGAGTCGCTGGACGAACAGCGGATCGCCGTCACCGGCAACACCGTGGTCGAGGTGGTCCGGCGCCGGCTGCCGGACGCGCCCGCCCGGGCTGCGCTGCTCGCCCGGCACTCGGTCACGCCGGACGGCTACGTGCTGGCCACCGTGCACCGCCCGGAGAACACCGACACCGCCGAGGCGCTCGGCGCCGTCCTCGCCGAGCTGGACCGGATCGCCCGGGCCGGCACCCCGGTGCTGTTCCCGATGCACCCGCGCACCCGGGCCGCCGTCGAGCGGTTCGCGCTGGACGGCCTGCTGGACCGACTCGCCGTCACCGATCCCGTCGGGTACGCCGAGTTCCTGGGCCTCGCCCGGCACGCCTCACTGCTGGTCTCCGACTCCGGCGGGGTGCAGGAGGAGTGCACCGTGCTCGGCCGCCCACTGCTGGTGGTGCGCCGCTCCACCGAGCGCCCGGAGGCCGTGGACGCCGGCTTCGCCGCGCTGGTGCGGCCCGGCGCCGAGCTCGGCGACCTCGCCCGCGCCTGGCTCGCCGACCGCACCGAGCGGCTCGCCCGGCTGGCCGCCACCCCGAGCCCGTACGGGGACGGGCTGGCCTCGGCCCGGATCGCCCGGCTGACCGCGCAGCTGGCCGGGCGGCCCGCCGCCGCCCTGGCCGCGGCGTAGCGGCCGGCGGCCGGGGCCGGGGCCGATGCCTGCGACCGGTGCCCGGTGCCGGCGCCCCGGCCGCCGGTCCTCTTGACAGCCGGATTGGTCTACTCCACCTTGTGAGGCAAGTCTCCTACCCCGACAGGGACTTGAGTTGTCGGTAGCTCCCCCACGTGCACCCATCGACACCCGGACGGCCCACCCCCACGCGGGCCGCCGGCCTCCCCCACAGGAGATGGAGTCATGCCACCTGCCCGACACCGGCGCCCGCGCGCCGTCCACAGCCTGCTCGCCGGGGCCACGACGATCGCCCTCGGCCTGAGCGGACTCGCCCTGGCGACCGGCACCGGCGCCCAGGCCGCCGACATCGACCTGATCACCAACGGCGGCTTCGAGTCCGGCAACCACCTCACCGGCTGGACCTGTTCCGCGGGCGCGCCGGAGACCGCCACCGTGCACTCCGGCGCGTTCGCGCTGCGCTCCACCCCGGGCGCCGGCGACACCGGCGAGTGCGTCCAGACCGTGACGGTGAAGCCGTCCTCGACCTACGCGCTCGGCGGCTGGGTCCAGGGCTCGTACGTCTACCTGGGCGCCCGCGGCACCGGCGGGACCGATCCCAGCACCTGGACCACCTCGGCAAGCTGGTCGAAGCTGAGCACCACCTTCACCACCGGGCCCGCCACCACCAGCGTCACCGTCTACCTGCACGGCTGGTACGGGCAGCCGGCCTTCCTGGCCGACGACGTCTCGCTGATCGGGCCGGGCGACCCGAAGCCCTCGCCGACCGCCACCACCCCGACGCCGACCGCCACAGCCTCCCCCACCCCGACGGACAGCGGCACGACCACGCCCACGCCCACGCCCACCGCCACCCCGACCGACCGCCCCGGGCTGCCCGCGCACCTGCTCACCGGCTACTGGCAGAACTTCGACAACGGCGCGACGGTGCAACGGATCAGCGACGTCCCGGCCGCGTACGACATCATCGCGGTCTCCTTCGCGGACGCCACCGCCACGCCCGGGGGCCTGGGCTTCACCCTGGACCCGACGCTCTCCTCCCGGCTCGGCGGCTACACCGAGGCCCGGTTCAAGGCCGACATCGCGGCCAAGAAGGCCGCCGGGAAGAAGGTCGTCCTCTCGGTCGGCGGGCAGAACGGCACGGTCGCGGTGAACAGCTCCGCCTCGGCCGCCAACTTCACCGACACCGCCTGGGCGCTGATGCAGGCCTACGGCTTCGACGGGATCGACATCGACCTGGAGAACGGCGTCAACGCCACCTACCTGGGGCAGGCGCTGCACAACCTCGCGGCGAAGGCGGGCCGCGGCTTCGTGCTCACCATGGCACCTCAGACGATCGACATGCAGTCGACCGGCATGGAGTACTTCAAGCTGGCGCTGAACGTGAAGGACATCCTCACCATCGTCAACATGCAGTACTACAACTCCGGCACCATGCTGGGCTGCGACGGCCAGGTCTACGCCCAGGGCACCGTCAACTTCCTCACCGCGCTGGCCTGCATCCAGCTCAAGGGCGGGCTGCGGCCCGATCAGGTCGGCCTCGGCGTGCCGGCCTCCACCAGCGCGGCGGGCGGCGGGTACGTCAGCCCGGCCGTGGTGAACAACGCGCTGGACTGCCTGGCCGCCGGGACCAACTGCGGGAGCTTCAGGCCCGACACCAAGTGGCCCGGGATCGGCGGGGCGATGACCTGGTCGACCAACTGGGACGCCAAGGCGGGCGGCGGGATCGCCGGCACCGTCGGCGCGCACCTGCACGCCATGCCGTAGGGCGTGTCTGACACGCCCCCAGACACCGGAGGCGTGTTCAGCCTCCGGCGCGGGCCTCGGGGATCTCGGGGCCCGCGCCGGAGTGCCGGCGGCGCAGCTCGGCGGTGATCTCGGCCACCTCGCCGTCGGGCAGGAACGGCAGCATCATGGCGACGCCCTGGAGCAGGCCGCCGAGCAGGAAGGTGGTGTCGGCGGTGGCCGCGACCAGGCCGCGGACCTCGGCGACCCGGCCGGCCGCGACCGCCTCGATCAGCCGGGCCGCGTCCGCCGTCTCCTCGTCCACGTCGACCGCGGCGGTGTCGGCCGGCGCCCGCCGGGCCATCGCCCGCAGCACCCGGTCGCCCACCGCCGGCGCGTACGCCTTGCGGACGGCCTCGGCGGCGATCCAGGCGAGCAGGGTGGTCACCTCGCGGTGCGCGTGCTCCTCCAGGATCCGGTCCAGCGCGTCGTCGAACGCCAGCTGGTTTCCGTGCCGGAACGCGAGCAGCAGCGTCGCCGCCCTGGCTTTGGCCTCATCGACCGCTTCAGCGGGAAGTTCGTCGGCCAACTCCACCGTCACCACCACGCCTAACCCTCCCGTCACCCGTCGGCTCAGCAGAACGTCCTGCACACCGTACACATCCGACCTGCAAACTTCGGCGAACCCGCGCGGGCAAGACCGGAATGAATTCGGGCGGAATAAGACCTCACCCGGTCCAGGATGAATATTCGCCGGAAGGGAGCAACGCCATTGCGCTATTGGGAGCAGAAAAGGCTTGGGAGCGGGAATGCGGGGTAGCGCGGAAAAGGCCGAGGGGCCGCACCCCGCGTCGGCGGGATGCGGCCCCTCGGGGAGCCGGTGCGTCAGGCCTGCGGCAGCGCCGCGAGCTGGGCGGTGATCCGGGCGATGTCCGCCTCGGCGGCCTCCTGACGTGCGCGGATCTTGGCGACCACGTCGTCCGGCGCCTTGGCCAGGAAGGCCTCGTTGCCGAGCTTGGCGGTGGTCTGGGTCTTCTCCTTCTCGGCCGCCGCGAGGTCCTTCGCCAGGCGCTTGCGCTCGGCCGCGACGTCGATGGTGCCGGAGAGGTCCAGCGCCACCGTGGCGCCGGCGACCGGGAGCGAGGCGGTGGCGGTGAAGCCCTCCTCCGGGACGGTCAGCCGCAGCAGTGAACGGATCGCCGCCTCGTGCGCCGCCAGCCGGGTGCCGTCCAGCTCCAGCCGGGCCGGGACCTTCTGGGTGTCCCGCAGGCCCTGGTCGTTGCGGAACCGGCGGACCTCGGTGACCACCTGCTGCAGCAGCGCGATCTCCGACTCGGCGCCGGAGTCCCGGAAGCCGGTGTCCTTCGGCCACTCGGCGACGACCAGCGACTCGCCGCCGGTCAGCGCCGTCCACAGCGCGTCGGTGACGAACGGGACCACCGGGTGCAGCAGGCGCAGCGTGACGTCCAGCACCTCGCCGAGGACCCGGCGCGCCGCGTCGGCCTGCTCGCCGCCCTTGGCCAGGGTGGTCTTGGAGAGCTCGACGTACCAGTCGAAGACCTCGTCCCACGCGAAGTGGAACAGCGCGTCGGAGACCTTGGCGAACTCGTAGTCCTCGTACAGCGCGTCGACCTCGGCCACGGTGCTGTTCAGCCGGGACAGGATCCAGCGGTCGGCGGCGGTCAGGCTCTCCGGCGCGGGCAGCGGGCCCTCGACGGTGGCGCCGTTCATCAGCGCGAACCGGGTCGCGTTCCAGATCTTGTTGCAGAAGTTGCGCGAGCCCTTGACCCAGTCCTCGCCGATCGGCACGTCGGCGCCCGGGTTGGCGCCGCGGGCCAGGGTGAAGCGGACGGCGTCGGCGCCGTAGGCGTCCATCCAGTCCAGCGGGTCCACGGCGGTGCCGGAGGACTTCGACATCTTCTTGCCGAACTCGTCGCGGACGAGGCCGGTCAGGGCGACGGTCTTGAACGGTGCCTGGCCGTCCATCGCGTACAGGCCGAACATCATCATCCGGGCGACCCAGAAGAAGATGATGTCGTGGCCGGTAAGCAGGACGTCGGTCGGGTAGAACTTCTCCAGGTCCGGGGTCTGCTCCGGCCAGCCGAGGGTCGAGAACGGCCACAGGCCGGAGGAGAACCAGGTGTCCAGAACGTCCGGGTCCTGGTGCCAGCCCTCGCCGGTCGGCGGCTGCTCGTCCGGTCCGACGCAGACGACCTCGCCGTCCGGGCCGTACCAGACCGGGATCCGGTGGCCCCACCAGAGCTGGCGCGAGATGCACCAGTCGTACATGTTGTCGACCCAGTCGAAGTAGCGGCGCTCCAGCTCCTTCGGGTGGATCTCCACCCGGCCGTCGCGGACCGCGTCGCCGGCCGCCTGGGCCAGCGGGGCGACCTTGACCCACCACTGCAGCGACAGCCGCGGCTCGACCACCGTGTGGCAGCGCGAGCAGTGGCCGACGGCGTGCATGTACGGGCGCTTCTCGGCGACGATCCGGCCCTGCTCGCGCAGCGCGCCGACCACGGCCGAGCGCGCCTCCATCCGGTCCAGGCCGAGGAACGGGCCGTGCACGGTGATGACACCGCGCTCGTCCATGACGCTCAGGTTCGGCAGGCCGTGGCGCTGGCCGATGGCGAAGTCGTTCGGGTCGTGCGCCGGAGTCACCTTGACGGCGCCGGTGCCGAACTCCGGGTCGACGTGCTCGTCGGCGACGACCGGGATCTCCCGGTCGGTCAGCGGCAGCTTGATGGTCCGGCCGACCAGGTGCTTGTACCGCTCGTCCTCCGGGTGGACGGCGACGGCCGTGTCACCCAGCATCGTCTCGGCCCGGGTGGTGGCGACGACGATCGAGTCCTCGCCCTCGCCGTAGCGGATCGAGACCAGCTCGCCCGGGACCTCGTCGTGCTCCACCTCGATGTCGGAGAGCGCAGTCAGGCAGCGCGGGCACCAGTTGATGATGCGCTCGGCGCGGTAGATCAGACCGTCGTCGAAGAGGCGCTTGAAGATGGTCTGGACGGCCTGGGAGAGGCCCTCGTCCATGGTGAAGCGCTCGCGCGACCAGTCCACGCCGTCGCCGAGGCGGCGCATCTGGCCGAGGATCCGGCCGCCGTAGTTCTCCTTCCACTCCCAGACCTTCTCGACGAAGGCCTCGCGGCCCAGGTCGTGGCGGGAGAGGCCGGCCTCGGCGAGCTGCTGCTCCACCTTGTTCTGGGTGGCGATGCCGGCGTGGTCCATGCCGGGCAGCCAGAGCGTCTCGAAGCCCTGCATGCGCTTGCGGCGGGTCAGCGCGTCCATCAGCGTGTGCTGGAAGGCGTGGCCCAGGTGCAGCGCACCGGTGACGTTCGGCGGCGGGATGACGATGGTGTACGGCGGCTTCTCGCTCTTGGCGTCGGCCGTGAAGTAACCGCGCTCTACCCAGCGCTCGTACAGCTCGCCCTCTACGTCCGCCGGAGCGTAGGTCGTCGGGAGGGTGGCTGCGTCGTCCCCGGGGTGCGTGCTCGCGGGGCGCTGGTTCGTGGTGTCGGTCACGACGCACAGTTTACGTAACCGCGGACGTGGGTTACGAACCGCTTTCGGTCCGCGGGCTCGGCGCGTCCGGCCCGGACGGGCGTCGGCCCGGTGCGGTACCGTGCCCCGACACTCGTCCGATTCAGGGTAGGACCCGGACGGCGACGGACACGCATACAGGCCGCGGGTGCGGCGGGGGAGCACAGACGCAGATGTACGGCCAGGGTCAGCAGTATCCGCAGGGTCAGCCGCAGCCCTACGGGGCGCCGCCGCAGTACGGCGCTCCGCAGCAGCCGCAGCCGCCGTACGGGGCCCAGCCGCCCTACGGCGCGCCGCAGCAGCCGTACGGGTACCCGCAGCAGCAGCCGGGCGCACCGGCCCCGCAGTACGGCGCGCCGCAGCCGCCGTACGGCGTGCCGCAGCAGGCCCCGTACGGGCAGCCGGGCTACCCGGTCGCGCCGCCGCCGAAGAAGGGCAAGGGCGGCCTGGTGGTCGGCCTGCTGATCGGCGCGCTGGTGCTGGGCGGCGGCGGCTTCGCCGCATTCAAGCTGCTCGGGGGCTCCTCCGGCGGCGACTACAAGATCACCGCGCCGCAGACGCTGCCGGACGGCTACACCCAGAAGTCGGCCAAGGAGCAGGCCGCCGACCCGGCCAAGGCCAGCGAGTCGGAGAAGATCGGCACCGACCTGCACGTCCTGCTGGCCAGCTACGCCAAGGGCGCGGACCCCACCGACGGCACCATCAGCGTGCTCGGCGTCTACGGGAAGATCAAGGACCCGAACGCGATCATCGAGGACTCCAAGAAGGACACCAACGGCGGTGCCACCTGGACCAGCCCGATGACGGACTTCCCGGCGCAGTACAGCCACGACTCCGCGGCCAAGCTCTCCTGCGGCACCTACGGCATCTCGATCGGCGGCGGCGCCCCGAAGAGCTCGACCACCGTCTGCGTCTGGGCCGACAGCTCCACCACCGCGCGGGTGTCCTTCATCAAGGTGGGCGGCAGCAACCTCACCCCCGCCCAGGCCGCCGAGAAGACCCGGGCGATCCGCGACGCCATGGTCACCGCCAAGTAGCAGCCCGGCGCAGTGCACGACCGCGCTGCCCGGGCCCCGGGCAGCGCGTGCCCCGTCCGTCCCAGAAAGGGCCACCGTGACCGAGCAGAACCCCTACGGCGCCCCGCCGCCGCCCGCCGGCCAGCCCTACGGCGCCCCGCCGGTCCCGCCCCAGCAGCCCGGCTACGGCGCGGTGCCTCCGCAGGCTCCGCCGCCGGGCGCCCCGGCCGGCTACCCCGGGTACGGCGCGTACGCCCCGGTGCCGCCGCAGCGCAAGTCCCGCAAGACCCTCTGGGTGCTGCTCGGCGTCTTCGCCGTCGTGCTGGCGCTGATCGGCGGCGCCGTCGCCTACTTCGTCCTCGACGTGACGTCCAACGCCGGCACCCAGAAGGTCGTCCTGCCGGCGACCTTCAAGGACCTCCGCAAGGACGACGACAACGAGATCTCCCGGGAGATGGAGAAGGAGATCACCTCCGAGTTCGGCAAGGGCGACGGCGCCTGGAACCCGACCGGGGTGAGCGCGGTCTACCAGGACAGCGACGACACGCCGCAGCTCATCGTGGTCGGCGGCTACGGCAAGGTCCTGCTGCCCAAGCAGGAGATGGACGCCATGTTCAAGGGCTTCGAGCAGGGCGGCCCGACGGTCAGTGGCCGGCACGCGGTGGACGCCGGCCCCAAGGGCGGCACCATGGAGTGCGCCAAGGCCACCCAGTCCGGCACCGACCTGGGCATCTGTGCCTGGGCCGACAACAGCAGCCTGGTCATGCTGATGCGGGCCCCCGAGGACGGCAAGGCGCCGGACCTGGAGAAGCTCGCCGCCGAGGCCCGCGACCTGCGCGCGATCGCCGAGGTTCCGAAGTAGGCCGACCGGCCTGAGCAGTCCGGGGTGCCGAGCCGGCTGCGGCACCGCTCGAACGACGAAGGGCCCCTGGTGACCGGCCGGTCACCAGGGGCCCTTTCCGCGTCCGCGGGGTCAGGCGCTCTTCTCGCGCCGCTCCCGCTTGATCATGTCCCGCGGGACGAGGGTCGGGATGGCGTGCTTGGAGACGACGTCCCCGGTGACCACCACGCGGGCGACATCCTGGCGCGAGGGCACCTCGTACATCACGGACATCAGCACCTCCTCCATGATGGCCCGCAGACCACGCGCGCCGGTGCCCCGCAGGATCGCCTGGTCGGCGATGGCCTCCAGCGCGTCCCGGGTGAACTCCAGCTCCACGCCGTCCAGTTCGAAGAGCTTTCGGTACTGCTTGACCAGTGCGTTCTTCGGCTCGGTGAGGATCTGCAGCAGCGCCTCGCGGTCGAGGTTGTGCACGCTGGTGATCACCGGGAGACGGCCGATGAACTCGGGGATCATGCCGAACTTGACGAGGTCCTCCGGCATCACCTGGCGGAAGTGGTCGCTGGCGTCCAGCTCGCGCTTGGAGCGGATGTTGGCGCCGAAGCCGATGCCCTTGGCACCCGCGCGGCCCTCGATGATCCGCTCCAGGCCGGCGAAGGCGCCGCCCACGATGAAGAGCACGTTGGTGGTGTCGATCTGGATGAACTCCTGGTGCGGGTGCTTGCGCCCGCCCTGCGGCGGCACCGAGGCGGTGGTGCCCTCCAGGATCTTCAGCAGCGCCTGCTGCACGCCCTCGCCGGAGACGTCCCGGGTGATCGACGGGTTCTCGCTCTTACGGGCGACCTTGTCGATCTCGTCGATGTAGATGATCCCGGTCTCGGCCTTCTTGACGTCGTAGTCGGCCGCCTGGATCAGCTTCAGCAGGATGTTCTCGACGTCCTCGCCGACGTAGCCGGCCTCGGTCAGCGCGGTGGCGTCGGCGATCGCGAACGGCACGTTCAGCATCCGGGCCAGCGTCTGCGCCAGCAGCGTCTTGCCGGAGCCGGTGGGGCCCAGCAGCAGGATGTTGGACTTCGCCAGCTCGATGGCGTCCTCACGGCCGTTGCCGCCGCTGCGGCCCGCCTCGCCGGCCTGCACGCGCTTGTAGTGGTTGTAGACGGCCACCGACAGCGCCTTCTTGGCGAGGTCCTGGCCGACCACGTACTGGTCCAGGAACTCGTAGATCTCGCGCGGCTTCGGGAGCTCCTCGAAGCGCACCTCGGAGGTCTCGGCGAGCTCCTCCTCGATGATCTCGTTGCACAGGTCGATGCACTCGTCGCAGATGTACACGCCTGGGCCGGCGATCAGCTTCTTCACCTGCTTCTGCGACTTGCCGCAGAACGAGCACTTGAGCAGGTCGCCACCGTCTCCGATGCGTGCCACGAGGTGCTTCCCCTTCGCCAGGGGCCCCGCGGGGGTTCCGGGGCCTGGTGCTGTGGACCGTCAACGCCGACGGCGATCGGTCTCGCTATCCGACGGTACTCTGCCGGGCTCCTGATTCCGTCCTCTTCGCCAGGTCTGCCCTACGCCCTGGGCGAATTGATACCGAACAGATGCCGTCGCCGGCGCCGCCGAGGTGCCGGAGGCGGGGCGCGCAACGGCGTGCGCACCCCGCCCACGGGCCCTCCGCCGCCCGAGGTCCGGGAGGCGGAGGGGGTGCCGACCTCAGGAGGTCAGCGAGGCCTTGCGGGTGGAGATGACCAGGTCGACGAGACCGTACTCGACGGCCTCCTCGGCCGTGAGGATCTTGTCGCGCTCGATGTCGTCGCGCACCTGCTCGACGCTCTTGTTCGAGTGCTTGGAGAGCATCTCCTCCAGCTGCTCGCGCATCCGGAAGATCTCCTTGGCCTGGATCTCCAGGTCGGACACCTGACCGCGGCCGGTCTCGGTGTACGGCTGGTGGATCAGGATACGGGCGTTCGGCAGCGCCATCCGCTTGCCGGGGGTGCCGGCCGCGAGCAGCACGGCCGCCGCGGAGGCCGCCTGGCCCATGCAGACGGTGGTGATGTCCGGCTTCACGTACTGCATGGTGTCGTAGATGGCCGTCAGCGCCGTGAACGAGCCGCCGGGCGAGTTGATGTACATCTGGATCTCGCGGTCCGGGTCCATGGACTCCAGGCAGAGCAGCTGGGCCATGATGTCGTTCGCGGAGACGTCGTCCACCTGCGAGCCGAGGAAGATGATGCGCTCCTCGAACAGCTTGGCGTACGGGTCGTACTCGCGGATGCCCTGCGAGGTGCGCTCGACGAAGCGCGGGACGATGTAGCGGCCCTCGGCGCGCATGTCCTCGACGCGTGCCTTGGCGCTGGACAGGCTGGGGATGTTCATGGGGTTTCTGGTCCTCCGGAGCGTTGTGGCTGTGGTCTCGTGGCCGGGCCGGGCTCAGGCGCCGGTGCCGCCGCCGCCGGGGACGTCCGCGGCGCTGTGCATGATCGCGTCGATGAGGCCGTACTCCAGGGCCTCCTCCGGCGTGAACCAGCGGTCGCGGTCGGAGTCCGCGGTGATCTGCTCGAAGGACTGGCCGCTGTGGAAGGCGATCAGCTCGGACATCCGCTTCTTGGTGCGGAGCAGCTGCTCGGCCTGAATGCGGATGTCGGTGGCCGAGCCGCCGAGACCGGCGGACGGCTGGTGCATGAGGATGTTGGCGTTCGGCAGCGAGAAGCGCTTGCCCTTGGCGCCGGCGGTCAGCAGGAACTGGCCCATCGAGGCCGCCATGCCCATCGCGATCGTGACGACGTCGTTCTTGATGTACTGCATGGTGTCGTAGATCGCCATGCCGGCCGAGATCGAGCCGCCCGGGGAGTTGATGTAAAGGAAGATGTCCTTGTCCGGGTCCGCAGCCAGCAGCAGCAGCTGCGCGGTGATCTTGTTGGCGATGTCGTCGTCGACCTGCTGGCCGAGGAAGATGATCCGCTCGTTGAGCAGCCGGTTGTAGACCTGGTCGCCCAGGCCGCCGAGCACGTCACCAGAGGCGGCGTGCGGCGCCATCGGGCCAGGCATCTGCATCTGCGGGAACGTCACTTAGCCACCTGCTCAGTCGATTTGGACGGTCGCTCCACGGCCGTCACGGTGTCGCACAGCTTCCGGGTATCACGTCGTGATTGTTGCTGTCCAAGGACCCTAACGCGCAGGCCGGGCCGCAGAATCCCTCACGCAGAACTGTTCGCTGTGAGCGCAGGGTTCACCACCCTCCCCGGGCAGGACCGGGCCCGCCGGCCGGGGAAAGCGACGGGCCCGGACACCGTACGGCGTCCGGGCCCGCTGCTGCATCAGGGCGACCGGGGCGATCAGGCCTCGGTGGTCTCCTCGGCCTCGGCGGCCGGGGCCTCGACGGTCTCGGCCGACTCGTCGGCCTCGTCGTCGTCGAAGTTGATCTCGTTGCCCTCGGTGTCGACGACCTTGGCGGCCTCGACCACGGTGGCCAGCGCCTTGCCGCGGGCGACCTCGCCGACCAGCAGCGGCACCTGGCCACCCTGGACGACCTGCTGCGCGAACTGGTCCGGGGTGAGGCCCGAGCCGGCGGCGCGGCGGATGAGGTGCTCGGTGAGCTCCTCCTGGTTAACACCCAGCTCCTCGTCGGCGACGATCTGGTCCAGGACGAACTGGGTCTTGATGCCCTTCTTCGCCTGCTCCTCGAGCTCGGCCAGGTACTCCTCCTCCGACTTGCCCTGGGTCTCCAGGTAGGTCGCGAGGTCGAGGCCCATCGGCTCCAGCTGGTGGTGCTCCAGGTTGTGCTTGCGGGTCTCGATCTCGTCCTTGAGGAGCTTCTCCGGGAACTCGATCTCGACCAGGCCGAGCAGCGCGTCGAGGACCTTCTCCTGGGCCTGGGTGGCCTGGTCGTACTCCTTCATGCGCTCCAGGCGCTTGCGGGAGTCGGCCTTCAGGTCCTCCAGGGTGTCGAACTCGCTCGCCAGCTGGGCGAACTCGTCGTCCAGCTCGGGGAGCTCCTTCTCCTGGACGGCGGTGACGGTGACGGTGACCTCGGAGGTCTTGCCCGCCTGGGTGCCGCCCTTGAGCTCGGTGGTGAAGGTGGCGGTGCCACCGGCCTCCAGGCCGACGACGGCGTCGTCGATGCCGTCGATCAGGCGGCCCGAGCCGATCTCGTAGCTGACGCCGGCGGCGGTGCCGTCCTCCGGCACCTCGCCGTCGACCTTGGCCTCGAGGTCGACGACCACGATGTCGCCGGCGGCCGCGGCGCGCTCGACGTCCTTGACGGAGGAGAAGCGCTCGCGCAGCTGCTCCAGTGACTTGTCGATGTCCTCGTCGGTGACCACGATCGGGTCGACGGTGACCTCGATGGACGAGAAGTCCGGGAGGGTGATCTCGGGGCGGACGTCCACCTCGGCGGTGAACTTGAGGTCGCCACCGTCGGCGATCTTCTCGACGCCCTCGATGTTGGTGATGTCGGGCTGGCCGAGGACCTCGATCTTGCCCTCGTCGACGGCCTGCGTGTAGAAGCGCGGGAGGGCGTCGTTGACGGCCTCCTCCAGCACGGCGCCACGACCGAAGCGCTGGTCGATGACCCGGTTCGGGATCTTGCCCTTGCGGAAGCCCGGAACCGTGACCTGCTGGTTGATCTTCTTGTACGCCGCGTCGAGGCTGGGCTTGAGCTCCTCGAAGGGCACCTCGACGGTGAGTCGAACCCGGGTCGGGTTCAGAGTCTCGACGGCGCTCTTCACGGTTGGGTCTCCTATGGGCTTGCGGTCAGGTTGCCTCCGCCCTCCCCTGCCGCCGGCCGGGGCCTGGCGGATCGGATCGGGCGAGACGGGCGATGGGCGGTTGGAGCTGCATCTCCCGTGGGGGGTGGACGGTGAGCGTGACTCCTCGCCCTCGTGCGGTTGACCTGGGTGTACGCCACAGGGACTACCGCCAGCGCCCCATCCTACCGGTACCACGAAAGGCCGACGCCAGGACGCCGCCGTCCGCATGCGCAGGAGCGTCCTCCGAGGGTGGCCGGAGACGCAGAACAGGGCCCCGCCGAGGGCGAGACCCTGCCGCACTGTCGGGGTGACCGGATTCGAACCGACGGCCTTCCGCTCCCAAAGCGGACGCGCTACCAAACTGCGCCACACCCCGTGGTGCCGAGAGGAAGCGTACACGCCGGGCCCTATGGGTTCTCCGACATATCCGAGGCCCCCGAAATGAATGTGGTGTGCGCGCAGCCGACCGGACCGGGTACGCTGTTCCCGACCTTCCGTCCGGCGACGGCCGGAGGATCATGCGGGCGTAGCTCAATGGTAGAGCCCTAGTCTTCCAAACTAGTCACGCGAGTTCGATTCTCGTCGCCCGCTCCGACCGTCCGGCCCCGGAGAGACGTCCACCGTCTCCCGGGGCCGTTCGCATTTCCCGGCCGATCTTCCCGGCCGACCTTCCCGGCCGTGTTCTCCGGCCGCGCTTCCCCATCTCGGCCTTCCCGACCACCGGTCAGGGCTTCCGGCCGCCCGGCCGTCCGGCCGGCCCGGGTCAGAGGCCGAGCCGCGCGGCGCGGGCGGCGGCGCGGTCGAGCAGCCGGTGGATGTCGGCCTGCCGGGTGGTCGGCCGGTCGTTGTAGACGTCCGGGGAGCTCACCGGGCGGCCGGTGGCGTGCAGCACCTCCATCAGCTGGACCCGGGCGGTGCGGACGGTGGGCGCGGTGCCGTAGCCGTGGGCGAGGACGGCGGCCTGGGCGCCGAGCAGGCAGACCCGGCCGGCCGCGTCCCACATCGCGCCCTGCAGCCAGCCGGCGGCGGCGATGTAGCGGGAGGCGAGCCGCAGGTGCTCGGCGGCGCTCACCGGGACGGGGCGCGCCGGGCGGCGCAGCGCCCGGTCGAGCAGGGTGGCCTTCGGGAGGGGGTGGCCGGCGCACCAGGGCCGGAGGGTGGAACCGAGCGGGCAGACATAGGGGGCCGCGATCCGCGCCGGGGCGGGCAGTGAGGCGAGGTACGCCTCGATCTCGGCCACCAGGCCGGAGCCGTCCGGGGCGGTGAGCAGCGGCGGAAACGGCGTCAGGTCGGTGCGGGGCATCGGTTCTCCAGGCGGTGGCCTACGGTTACCGCTACCCAAACTGGGGCACAAGGGGCATTTCCGCGACCGGAGGGGCCGCGACGCGCCGGTTCCGGTTCTGCGGCCGGCGCCCGGCGCCCGAGGCGGCGGGCGCGCGGGCAGGAGCGGCGCGGGCGTACGCGCCGGCGCCGCGCCGGGGCGTCGGGACCGGCCCGGCGCCGGTTGCGCCGGTCGCGCGGTTTCCCGGCGGGGGCCCGGGCCGATAGCCTCGGCGGCGTTCGAGCGCAGTTCGAGGACACTGCGAGCCCTAACGGAGGAGTACCCGTGCGTCCCCAGGACCGACTGGCCGTCATCCAGCGCTGCGTGGTCCGGGAAATGGCGCGATTCGGGCAGGAGTTCAGGATCGAGGGCGAGGTGGTGCGCGGTCCGGGGACGACCGCGGTGGCCGTCCGGGAGCACCCCGGCGACGACGGCGCCGGCCACGTCGACCTCGGCTACGTCCTCCGGTTGGGCCGCGCGGACGCACCGGTGGTCTGGGACTGCGCGGCCGGTCTCGGCAAGACCGAGGAGGAGAAGCTCGCCAACGCGGTGCGGATGTGGGCGACCACCACCGCCTCGGCGCTGGTGGAGCTGACGGAGGGCCGGGGCGAGCACGGCGACCACGCGGACTACCCGGAACTGCCGCACTGGCACGCCGTGCAGGGGCCGGCGGCGGTGTTCGGCTTCGGGAACGAGCGGCTGGCCGGCTGGCTGGCGGAGCACCGGGTCCTGCCCGCACTGGCGCCCGCGCTGCTGCCGGAGCTGGCCGCCGGGCGGCCGAACGGGGTGAAGCTGTTCCTCGGCGGCAAGGCGGGGGACGACGTGGCCGAGGTGCGGATCAACGGCGAGGTGTCGGAGGCCGCCTCGGCGGCGCTGCGCGCGCTGGACTGGCCGCGTGGCGAACGGCTGTGCTGGGCGCGGCTGTTCGTCCTGCTGACGGCCCGGGAGACGGCGCTGCCGCCGGCCGTGCCGACGGGCCCGGCAGCGCCTGCGCCGGTCCGCCCCCCGGCCCCGGCGGCTCGGCCCCGGGGACTCTTCGCGCGCTGGCGGCAGGCCGGACGGGCCGGCCGGTGAACCGGGCGGCCGGCCTCCTCCCCCGGTGGGCCCCGGACGGGGCCCCGGAGGTCAGCTGGCGATGTTGGAGATGCTCTTGGCGATCTGGCTCAGGAAGTCCTGGATCGGCTTGGCGGCCGTGCTCTGGTTGAGCATGAAGCCGAACAGCGCGGCCAGGATGAAGTGGCCGGTCTTCAGCTGCTTGTTGCGGATGAAGATGAAGCAGATGATGCCGAACAGGACCAGTGCGGAGACGGAGAGTGCCACCCGGACTCACTTCCTCGTTTCATAGCGGGGTGCCGTCACCTGGCATCCCCTGCGAAGCCGGACCCCGGCCTGTCCGACGGTCCCGAGGCGGAACTGCGGCTCGTCCGACCCGTCGCGGCCGGAATGGGAGCCGGTACGACCGCACGCTGTCCGTCCTGCCGCACGTGACGCCCCCTATCCCCCGAATCCTGACCAGTCCCGCCCAGACTCAGTGTGGTCGACCGTGCCGATTGCGTAAAGGTCTGACCGACAGCCGGGCCCCGATATCCTGCGGTGCGGGACGAGTTTCCGCCGACCGAGACGATAGCCGAGACGTTCTGACGGATCGTCCACGGGGCGCCGCTGAGCGGCCGTGAAGCGCCTGGCGGGCGGGAACGGAACGGGCAGGTCCGCAACGGTGGCGGCCTTTCGGAATTGGCTGAAGATCAGCTCCCAGGCTTGACAGCAGCTGCCCCCGGCAATTGCCCGGGCCGGTCCCGCCCCGAGCCGATTCTCCGGGGCGAGCGGGCGAGCGGGCGAGTGTCAGTCGCGCCAGACCAGGAGGACGGCGCGGTCGTCGTTGATGTCGCGGGCGACCGTCTCGATCAGCCGGGAGGCCGCGCCGCTGCCGCCGCCGGGGCCCCCGCCGGGGACGAGCCGGTCGGCCTCGCCCATCAGCCGGTCCATCCCCTCGGAGAGGTCCCGGCCGGGCGCCTCGACCATGCCGTCGGTGCAGAGCATCAGGACGTCGCCCCGGTTCAGCCGCCCGCGCACGCCCTCGAACTTGGCGCCGTCGTAGATCCCGAGCAGCGGGCCGTCCGCGGCCTCCTTCATCTCCCAGCGGCCGGCGCCGCCCAGCCGCTGCATCCCGGGCAGGTGCCCGGCCGAGAGCAGCTCGTACTCGCCGGTGTCGAGGTCCAGCACCAGGTGGACGGCGGTGGCGAAGCCCTCCTCCCAGTCCTGCCGGAGCAGGTAGCCGTTGGCGGCGGGCAGGAAGTCGTGCGCGGGCAGCGAGCCGAGCAGGCCGCCGAAGGCGCCGGAGAGCAGCAGGGCCCGCGAGCCGGCGTCCATGCCCTTGCCGGAGACGTCCGCGAGGACCACCTCCAGCACCCGCCGGCCGGGGCCGGTCCGGGCGGCGACCACGAAGTCGCCGGAGAAGGACTGCCCGCCGGCCGGGCGCAGCGCCATGTCGGCGTGCCAGCCGTCCGGCAGGGCCGGGACGCGGCTCTGCACCCGCAGCCGCTCGCGCAGGTCGAAGAGCATGGTGGAGCCGCCCCACCAGGGGACGCCGACCCGGCTGCGGAACTGGGCCAGCAGCAGGCCGCCGACCCCGGCCGCGCCGACCACCAGGGCGGCGCCGGGGGTGACGCCGTAGGTGTAGGCGTCCGGGTCGGCGCTGGCTACCCGCTCGCCGGTGTGGATCACGGACTCGGCGGAGAGGCCGAGTGCGGCCAGTGCGTAGAGCACCACCAGGCTCCCGGGGCGCAGCAGCAGCGCCGCGGCCAGGATCGGCAGCACCAGGGAGGTGGGCGGGGCCCAGGCGGGGATCCAGATGTTGAGCAGGATCAGCACCGGGACGGTCAGGGCCAGGACGATCAGCACCGGCCAGTCGGCGGCGCCGCCGCGGAAGTAGTCGACACCGGCGGTGCGCAGCTTTCGGCGGACCCGGCGGAGCCCCTTGGCCAGCCGGGCCGTCACGGGGTCGGGCACCGTGGCGGCGCCGGGCCTCGTCGCAGTCGTCTGGGGCGGTGTGCCCGGCGCTCTGCCAGCCATGGGGACCGACCATATCCACCGCTGCGGCCCGGCGTCGACGGCCCGGGCCCGGGCGACTCCGGGGTGGCGCGGGCGCGTCAGCGGGTTTCGGCCGATTGCGGCGGGCGGCAGCCGTGGCGTCAGGAAGCGTGCGGGGGCTGGGCGTACGAACCACACGGGCGGCGCATGCGCCCGCGCGCGGGGAGGTTCGTGCGCCGTGGCGGCGCCCCGGGCGCTGTGGCCGATGCCACAGGGTCGTGCGCGCTCCGGGAACGCGCCGGCCGGCCGCGCTGCGGGAGCGCGGCCGGCCGGTGTGCGGGTGGGGGCGGTCAGCCCTGCTGCGGGTGGTGCGCCGGGATCGGCGGGAGCTCGCCGGTGGTCTCGTACTCGCTCAGCATGGCGATCCGGCGGGTGTGCCGCTCGTCGCCGCTGTACGGGGTGTTGAGGAAGATCTCGACGAACTTGGTGGCCTCCTCCTGGGTGTGCATCCGGCCACCGATGGAGATCACGTTGGCGTTGTTGTGCTCGCGGCCGAGCGAGGCGGTCTGCTCGCTCCAGGCCAGCGCGGCCCGCACGCCCTTGACCTTGTTGGCGGCGATCGCCTCGCCGTTGCCCGAGCCGCCGATGACGACGCCCAGCGCCTCCGGGTCGGCCGCGGTGCGCTCGGCGGCCCGCAGGCAGAACGGCGGGTAGTCGTCGAGGGCGTCGTAGATGTGCGGCCCGCAGTCGACCGGCTCGTGGCCGGCCTCCTTCAGCCACTCCACGAGGTGGTTCTTCAGTTCGTATCCGGCATGGTCGGAGCCCAGGTAGACGCGCATGGCACGAGTGTGGCATGCGCGCCCGCCCGGGCTGCGCAGGGGGCCGAGGGCGCGTGCCGGGGCCGGCACCGCGGCCCCGGGCGCGGTGCTCAGCGGCGGCCGAGGAGCTTCCAGGCCAGCGGCAGCGCGCCGGCCGCGAGGGCGGCCTTCAGCGCGTCGCCGACCAGGTAGGGGTAGAGGCCGAGCTCGGCGGCGCGGGCGAGCGGGACGTCCAGCGCGAAGGCGAGGTAGGGGACGCCGACGGCGTAGATCGCGAGGCTGCCGAGCACCATCGCGGCGGCGGTGCGGACCGGGCTGCGGTCGGCGCCGCGGCGGGCCAGCGCGCCGGTCAGGGCGGCCGCCAGGACGAACCCGAGCACGTAGCCGAGCGAGGGCATCGACCAGCCGGAGGTGCCCTCGGCGAACCAGGGCAGGCCGGCCATGCCGGCCAGCAGGTAGAGGCCGAGCGAGGCGACGCCGCGGCGGGTGCCGAGCGCGGTGCCGACCAGCAGGGCGGCGAAGGTCTGGCCGGTCACCGGCACCGGGGAGCCGGGGACGTTCACCGAGAACTGGGCGGCCAGACCGGTGAGGGCGGCACCGCCGGCCACCAGGGCGAGGTCGCGGGCCTGCGCGCCGAACCGGCTGGAGGCGGCGGGCAGCAGGTCCGCCAGGACGGCGCGGCTGGGTATCGGGGTGCTGGCAGTGGCCATCGGTGGCTTCCTCTGGTGATCAGGTGAGTGAACACCTGTGAACCTACGCGGTGATCGCCACGGGCACCGTCAGGGATTCGGACAAAGCCCCGGAGGCCGTCCTTGTGGGGTCCGGCGCAGTGATCGCCACCGAACGTGACGGTTCAGGCCAACCTCCGTCACGATCCGGTCCGCATCGTGATCCGGGCGCCCTCCTCCTTGGCGTTGGCGCCCGCGTCCCCGGATATTGGGCAACTCGCACCGCAATCCGAACAGTCTGGATCCCACCCATGGCCCGTACCTCCGCGCCCCCGGCGCCCGGGACGACGACCTCCGCCACCGGTGCCGCCGGCGGCACCGAGGTCGGCGGCCGGCAGCTGTCCCACGGTCTCAAGCAGCGCCACCTCTCGATGATCGCGCTCGGCGGGGTCATCGGCGCCGGCCTCTTCGTCGGCTCCGGCGCGGGCATCGCGGCGGCCGGCCCGGCCATCATCCTGGCCTTCACCCTCTCCGGCCTGCTGGTCATGCTGATCATGCGGATGCTCGGCGAGATGTCGGCCGCCCGGCCGGCCTCCGGCTCGTTCTCGGTCCACGCCGAGAAGGAGATCGGCCCCTGGGCCGGGATCACCGCCGGCTGGATGTACTGGGTGATGCTCTGCTGCGGCGTCGCCGCCGAGGCCACCGCCGCCGGCAAGATCGTCAACGGCTGGGTCCCCGGCGTCTCCGCCTGGGTGTGGGTCGGCCTCTTCATGGTCTTCTTCTGCGCCAGCAACCTCACCGCGGTGAAGAACTTCGGCGAGTTCGAGTTCTGGTTCGCCGCGATCAAGGTCGCCGCGATCGTCGCCTTCCTCGTCCTCGGCGCGCTCGGCGTGGCCGGGGTGCTCGGCCACGGCTCCCCCGGCACCACCAACCTCACCGGCCAGGGCGGCTTCCTGCCCAACGGCGTCAGCGGACTCATCGTCGGCCTGCTCGCCTCGGTCTTCGCCTACGGCGGCCTGGAGACCGTCACCATCGCCGCCGCCGAGTCCGACGACCCCAAGCGCAACGTCGCCAACGCGGTGCGCACCGCGGTCTGGCGGATCGCGGTCTTCTACATCGGCTCGATGGCCCTGGTGGTCACCCTGGTCTCCTGGAAGGACCCGTCGGTCGTCGAGAACGGCCCGTACGTGACCGTCCTGCAGCACCTGGGCGTGCCCGGCGCCGGCACCATCATGGAGGCCGTGGTCCTGGTCGCCCTGCTCTCGGCGATGAACGCCAACATCTACGGCTCCTCCCGGATGGCGTACTCGCTGGTCGCCCGCGGCCAGGGCCCGAAGGCGCTGGCCAAGGTGAGCGGCGGCGTGCCGCGGGCCGCCGTCCTCGCCTCCTGCCTGTTCGGCTTCGGCGCCGTCCTGGCCTCGAAGTTCTGGCCGGACACCGTCTTCACCTGGCTGATGAACACCACCGGCGTCGCGATCCTGGTGGTCTGGTTCTTCATCTGCGTCGTGCAGCTGCGGATGCGCCGCCGGCTGGAGCGCGAGGCGCCCGAGCTGCTCACCGTCCGGATGTGGGGCTACCCGTACCTGACCTGGGTCGCGATGGCCGCCGTGGCCGCCATCCTCGCCCTGATGACCACCACCGAGGGCAACCGGGAGCAGCTGTACGCGGCCGGCGTGCTGGTCGCCCTGCTCATCACGGCGGGCCTGCTCAAGCAGCGCAAGGACGCCGCGGCCGTCCGGTAGCGGGCGGACGCGCAAGAGGCCCGGTACCGCAGTGGCGGTACCGGGCCCCTTCGCATGCGCGCCGGGTGTCACTCGAAGGACGGGCCGGCGGTGCGGGTGCGCTTGATCTCGTAGAAGCCCGGGGTGGAGGCGACCAGCAGCGTGCCGTCCCAGAGGCGGGCGGCGGCCTCGCCGCGCGGCGCCGGGGTGACCACCGGGCCGAAGAACGCGACCCGCTCGCCGTCCGCGCCCTCGACCGCGATCACCGGGGTGCCCACGTCCTCGCCGACCAGGGTGATGCCCTCCTTGTGCGAGGCGCGCAGGGCCTCGTCGTGGGCGTCGGTGTCGGCCGCGTCGGCCAGCTCGGCCGGCAGGCCCGCCGCGACCAGCGCCGCCTCGACGGTCTCACGGTTCTGCGGCAGGCCCTGGTTGTGGAAGCGGGTGCCCAGCTCGGTGTAGAGGCGGCCGAGCACCTCGTCGCCGTGCTGCTGGGCGGCGGCGATGCAGACCCGGACCGCGCCCCAGGCGTTGTCCAGCAGCGTGCGGTACTCCTGCGGCAGATCGCGGTGCTCGTTCAGCACGGACAGGCTCATCACGTGCCAGTTCACGTCCACCGGGCGCAGCTGCTGGACCTCGATCAGCCAGCGGGACGTCATCCAGGCCCACGGGCAGGCCGGGTCGAACCAGAAGTCGGCGGTCTTGCGGTCGGCGGCAGTCGTCACGGCTGTCCTTAGGTCCATCGTCGGAGGGTGGATCGGGCCCCCGCGTCGGGGCTCCCCCGGGCCCAACACCCGCGCCGCGCCGCTGATTCCGCGACGGCGCCGGCACGTTGTGCAATGGTACTGCCGCGGGCGGCGTGAAAGGATGCCCGCAGCACCACCGTGCCGCGCCGACCACCGTGCGGCGCCCCCGACCACGGTGCGGCGTCCCGGCCGCACCAGCGATGACCGCACCACCGTGCGAGCCGGACAAAGGAGTACCGCCGTGCCGGGCAAGAACCTGAGCCGCGACGAAGCCCAGCAGCGGGCCAGCATCCTGGCCGTGGACGGCTACCAGGTCCGGCTGGACGTGACCTCGGCGCCCGACCCGGCCGCCGCCACCTTCCGCTCCACCACCACCATCGCCTTCCGCTGCACCGAGCCGGGCGCCGCCGCCTTCGTCGACCTGCTGGCGCCCGCCGTCCGCTCGGTCACCCTGAACGGCCGCGAGCTGGACCCGGCCACCGCCTTCGACGGCGCCCGGGTGCACGTCGACGGCCTCGCCGCGGAGAACGTCCTCGTGGTGGACGCCGACTGCGCATACAGCCGCACCGGCGAGGGCCTGCACCGTTTCACCGACCCGGTGGACGGCGAGACCTACCTCTACACCCACTACGAACCGGCCGACGCCCGCCGGGTCTTCGCCGACTTCGAGCAGCCCGACCTGAAGGCGCCGTTCTCCTTCACCGTCACCGCGCCGGCCGCCTGGGACGTCTGGTCCAACGCCGTGCACGAGGAGGTCACCGCCGAGGGCGACGCCCGGACCTGGCGGTTCGCGCCCACCAAGCCGATCTCCACCTACCTCACGGCCGTCGTCGCCGGCCCGTACCACGTGGCGCGCGACCACTACAGCCGCACCCTCGCCGACGGCACCGCCCTGGAGATCCCGCTCTCCGCGATGTGCCGCAAGTCGCTCGCGCCGCACTTCGACGCCGACGAGATCCTCGGCACCACCAAGCTCGGGCTCGACTTCTTCCACGAGCAGTTCGACTACCCGTACCCGTTCGGCAAGTACGACCAGGCCTTCGTGCCCGAGTACAACATCGGCGCGATGGAGAACCCGGGCTGCGTGACCTTCCGCGAGGAGTTCGTCTTCCGCTCGAAGGTCACCGACGCCGCCTACGAGGGCCGGGCCAACGTCGTCCTGCACGAGATGGCCCACATGTGGTTCGGCGACCTGGTCACCATGCGCTGGTGGGACGACCTGTGGCTGAAGGAGTCCTTCGCCGACTTCATGGGCTCCTACGGGCTCATCGGCGCCCGCACCCGCTTCTCCTCGGCCTGGGTCACCTTCGCCAACCAGCGCAAGGCCTGGGCCTACCGGCAGGACCAGTTCCCCACCACCCACCCGATCACCGCGGACATCCGGGACCTGGAGGACGCCAAGCTCAACTTCGACGGCATCACCTACGCCAAGGGCGCCTCGGTGCTCAAGCAGCTGGTGGCGTACGTCGGTTCGGAGGCCTTCTTCGAGGGCGCCCGCCGCTACTTCAAGCGGCACGCCTTCGGCAACACCGAGCTCGCCGACCTGCTGGACATCCTGGAGGAGACCAGCGGCCGCGACCTCACCGCCTGGGCCGCCGCCTGGCTGCAGACCGCCGGCGTCAACGCGCTCACCCCGCAGGTGACCGTCGACGCCGAGGGCCGGATCACCGAGCTCGCCGTCCTCCAGGACGCCGGCAACGGCGACACGGTGCGCCCGCACCGGATCGCGGTCGGCCTCTACGACCGGGACGCCGACGGCGCGCTGGTGCGCACCGACCGGATCGAGCTGGACGTCACCGGCGCCCGCACCGTCGTCGCCGGGGCGGTCGGCCGCCCCCGCCCCGCCCTGGTGCTGCTCAACGACGACGACCTGACCTACTGCAAGATCCGCTTCGACGCCGAGTCGCTGGAGACCCTGCGCGCCGGCCTCGGCGACGTCCAGGACGACCTGGCCCGGGCGCTCGCCTGGTCCGCCGTCTGGAACCTCACCCGGGACGGCCTGATGCCGGCCCGCGACTACATCGCCCTGGTGCTGCGCTTCGCCGGGCAGGAAGCCAACATCGGCGTGCTGCAGTCGCTGCACACCCAGGCCAAGGGCGCCGTCGACCTCTACGCCGACCCGGCCTGGCGCGGCGAGGGCGGCCGGCTGCTGGCCGACGGCGCGCTGCGCGAGCTGCGCGCGGCCGCACCCGGCAGCGACCACCAGCTCGCCTGGGCGCGCTTCCTGGCCCAGACCGCCAACGGCTCCGAGCACCTCGGCCTGGTCCGCGGCCTGCTCGCCGGCACCGCCCGGATCGACGGCCTGGACGTCGACCAGGAGCTGCGCTGGTCGCTCTGGCTGGCGCTGGCCGCCGCCGGCCAGGCCGCCGACGAGGAGCTCGCCGAGGAGCTGAAGGCCGACCACACTGCCAGCGGCAACCGCCAGTACACCCAGTGCCTGGCCGCCCGGCCGACCCCCGAGGCCAAGGCCGCCGCCTGGTCGGCCGTGGTCGACTCGGACGAGCTGCCCAACGCGCTGGTCGAGGCGAACATCGCCGGCTTCGCGCTGCCCTCGCACCGCGACCTCACCGCCCTGTACGCGGCGCCGTACTTCAAGCTGCTGGAGCGGGTCTGGTCCGAGCGGACCATCGAGATCGCGATGCGGATCGTCGGCGGCTTCTTCCCGCGGGCGCAGATCGACGAGCAGACGCTGGCCGAGGCCGACGCCTGGCTGGACGGCCACCCGGGCGCGGCGCCCGCGCTGCGCCGGCTGGTGCTGGAGTGCCGGGACGACCTGGCCCGGGCACTGCGCGCGCAGGCCTGCGACCGGGTCTGAGCCGCACCGGACCCGGGGCCCGGCGCGCGTCTGCGCGCCGGGCCCCGGCGCGTCACGGTGCACCGCGCGGTCGGTACCCGGCCGTCCTCGGGCCGGTGGCCGGCCGGGCGGTCGGCGTTCAGCCCCGCTGGAGACCGCGGTCGAGGGCGGCGATCGCACTGCCCCGGGCGTCGTCGCCGTCCAGCGACCAGACCATCACCCCGCCCAGGTCGTTCCACCGGGTGTAGCGGGCCTTCTGGGTGAGCACCTCGGCGGTGTCGTAGCTGTAGAAGTCGGTGCCGTCGTACTTCCAGGACGCGCCGTGGTCCCGGTCGACGTAGACCTTCCCGGGCAGCGCGTCGACCTCCTTGTAGCTGCGGTCGGCGGTGGTGCCGGTGGCCGGCTGGTACAGCCCGCCGCGGTCGCCGGCCGGGACACCGGTCCAGCCGTGGGCGTAGAACGGCACGCCCAGCACGGTCTTGGCGGCCGGCAGGCCGTGCCCGGTGTAGTACTCGACCGCCTCGTCCGCGCTGCGCCGGCGCGGCTCCGGGTCGGTGGGGTCGGAGTAGAGGTTGGCGTGGTGGTTGGCCGGCCCCTTCCCCTCCCAGGGGCCGTGCAGGTCGTAGGTCATCAGGTTGAGCCAGTCCATCGAGCGCGCCAGCTCGGGCAGCTCCAGCCGGGCGGCGACGGTCTCGTTGGCGGCGACGGCCGCGGTGAGCAGGTAGTGCGGGCCCTTGCGGCCGGAGAGCCGGTCCAGCTGGCGGCGGAACTCCTGCACCAGCAGCGTGAAGTTGCGGCCGTCCTCGGGACGGACCACGTTGCCGGCGTCACCGCCGCCGCCCGGGTACTCCCAGTCGAGGTCGATGCCGTCGAAGACCCCGGCGGCCGCACCGTAGCCGCCCTCCGCGGAGCCGGCGAGCACGGGCAGGTTGCCCTTGATGTACAGGTCGATGCAGGAGGAGACGAACCTGCGCCGGGACTCCTCGGTGGCGGCGGCGTCCGAGAAGTACTTGGACCAGCTCCAACCGCCCAGTGAGATCACGGTCCTGAGCTGCGGGTTCTTCGCCTTGAGCTTGCGCAGCTGGTTGAAGTGGCCCTTCAGCGGCTGGTCGGCGGCGTCGGCCCGGCCGTCCACCGACTCGGCGGCCGGGAACGCCCGCTGGTAGTCGTTGCGGGCGTCGCCCTGGCCGGCCTCGTTGCTCTCGAAGCAGGTGCCGTCGGCGGAGACGTTGCCGAAGGCGTAGTTGACGACGGTGAGCTTCCCGGCCTGGCCGGACTCCTGGACCCGCTTGGCGGAGCTGTCGGCGCCCCACTGGGTGAAGTAGCCGACCCGCTGCCCCTTCAGCTTCGGGCCGTGGTGGGCCTCGGCGGCGGTCGCGGTGGCGGTGGTGGTGGCCAGCAGTGCGGCGACGGTGGCGGCGGCGAGCATGGCGGAGGCGCGTGTGGGCATACCGGACCTGTCCTCTGAGGCATCGTCAAATGGTCTGGACCAGACTGACAATGAGGTTTAGTCCATTGCGCCGGAACGCACAAGAGGCCGGACCGCGTGCGCGGTCCGGCCTCTCGGCGCTACTGCTCGGTTCAGCCGATCAGGCTGCGCAGCACGTACTGCAGGATGCCGCCGTTGCGGTAGTAGTCCGCCTCACCGGGGGTGTCGATGCGCACGACCGCGTCGAACTCCTTGTCACCGGCCTTGACCTTGACGGTCTTGGGGGTGCGGCCCTCGTTGAGCTCGGTCACGCCGGTGATGGAGAAGGTCTCCTCGCCGGTCAGGCCGAGGGAGTCGGCGTTCTCGCCCTCCGGGAACTGCAGCGGCAGGACGCCCATGCCGATCAGGTTCGAGCGGTGGATGCGCTCGTAGGACTCGGCGATGACGGCCTTGACGCCGAGCAGCGCGGTGCCCTTGGCGGCCCAGTCGCGGGACGAGCCGGAGCCGTACTCCTTGCCGGCCAGGACGACCAGCGGGGTGCCGGCGGCCTGGTAGTTCTGCGAGGCGTCGTAGATGAACGACACCGGGCCGTCGGCCTGGGTGAAGTCGCGGGTGTAGCCGCCCTCGGTGCCCGGCGCGATCTGGTTGCGCAGGCGGATGTTGGCGAAGGTGCCGCGGATCATGACCTCGTGGTTGCCACGGCGCGAGCCGTAGGAGTTGAAGTCACGCTTCTCCACACCGTGCTCGGTGAGGTACTGCGCCGCCGGGGTGCCCGGCTTGATGTTGCCGGCCGGGGAGATGTGGTCGGTGGTGACCGAGTCGCCCAGCTTGGCCAGGACGCGGGCACCGGCGATGTCGGTCACCGGGCTCGGGGTCTTGGCCATGCCCTCGAAGTACGGGGGCTTGCGGACGTAGGTGGACTCGGCGTCCCACTCGAAGGTGTTGCCGGTCGGGACCGGGAGCGACTGCCAGCGGTGGTCGCCGGCGAAGACGTCCTGGTAGCCCTTGTCGAACATGTCCTGGTCGATGGAGCCGGCGACGACGTCGGCGACCTCCTGCTCGGACGGCCAGATGTCGGCGAGGAAGACGTCGTTGCCGTCGGCGTCCTGGCCCAGGGCGTCCTTGGTGATGTCGACGTTCATGTTGCCGGCGAGGGCGTAGGCGACCACCAGCGGCGGGGAGGCCAGGTAGTTCATCTTGACGTCGGGGTTGATCCGGCCCTCGAAGTTGCGGTTGCCGGAGAGCACCGAGACGACGGCCAGGTCGGACTCGTTGACCGCGGCCGAGACCTCCTCGGGCAGCGGGCCCGAGTTGCCGATGCAGGTGACGCAGCCGTAGCCGACCAGGTTGAAGCCCAGCTTCTCCATGTACGGGAGCAGGCCGGCCTTCTCGTAGTAGTCCATGACGACCTTGGAGCCGGGCGCCAGGGTGGTCTTGACCCAGGGCTTGACCGTCAGGCCCTTCTCCACGGCCTTCTTCGCCAGCAGGGCGGCGCCCAGCATGACGGAGGGGTTGGAGGTGTTGGTGCAGGAGGTGATCGAGGCGATCACGACCGCGCCGTTGTCGATGGTGTACGACGAGCCGTCGGGGGCGGTGACGGCGGTCGGCTTCGAGGCCTCCGCCGAGTAGGTCGGCAGCGCCTCGGCGAACTTCGACGCGGCCTCGGCCAGGATCACGCGGTCCTGCGGACGCTTCGGGCCGGAGATCGACGGGACGACGGTGGAGACGTCCAGCTCCAGGTACTCGGAGTAGACCGGCTCGACCGACGGGTCGTGCCAGAGGCCCTGCTCCTTGGCGTACGCCTCGACCAGGGCGAGCTGCTGCGCGTCGCGGCCGGTGAGCTTCAGGTAGTTGATGGTCTCGGCGTCGATCGGGAAGATCGCGCAGGTCGAGCCGAACTCCGGCGACATGTTGCCGATGGTGGCGCGGTTGGCCAGCGGGATGGCGCCGATGCCGTCGCCGTAGAACTCGACGAACTTGCCGACCACACCGTGCTTGCGCAGCATCTCGGTGATGGTGAGCACCAGGTCGGTGGCGGTGGTGCCGGACGGCAGCTGGCCGGTCAGCTTGAAGCCGACGACGCGCGGGATCAGCATGGAGACCGGCTGGCCGAGCATCGCGGCCTCGGCCTCGATGCCGCCGACGCCCCAGCCCAGCACGCCCAGGCCGTTGACCATGGTGGTGTGCGAGTCGGTGCCGACGCAGGTGTCCGGGTAGGCCTGGCCGCCGCGGACCATGATCGTGCGGGCCAGGTGCTCGATGTTCACCTGGTGGACGATGCCGGTGCCCGGCGGGACGACCTTGAACTCGTCGAACGCGGTCTGGCCCCAGCGCAGGAACTGGTAGCGCTCCTTGTTGCGGCCGTACTCGATCTCGACGTTCTGGACGAAGGCGTCCGGGGTGCCGAACTTGTCGGCGATGACGGAGTGGTCGATGACCAGCTCGGCCGGGGCCAGCGGGTTGATCTTGGCCGGGTCGCCGCCCAGCTCCTTGACGGCCTCACGCATGGTGGCGAGGTCGACCACGCACGGCACACCGGTGAAGTCCTGCATGATCACGCGGGCCGGGGTGAACTGGATCTCCTGGCTCGGCTGGGCGTCGGCGTCCCAGTTGCCGAGGGCACGGATGTGGTCGGCGGTGATGTTGGCGCCGTCCTCCGTGCGGAGCAGGTTCTCCAGCAGCACCTTGAGGCTGTAGGGCAGCCGCCCGGAACCCTCGACGGCGGAGAGCTTGAAGATCTCGTACGACTCGTCGCCCACCTGCAGCGAGCTGCGGGCGTCGAAGCTGTTCGCGGACACGACTGACTCCTTCTAGGTGCTTCGTGCGGTATCCGGCCGCCACGGTGGTAAGGTCAGCCTTACTTAGGCTTACCTTGCCCGCACCGCCGGTGAGCGCCTCTCGGCAAGTATCTTGATGTCGAGATATATCGTAAGGGGCAGTTATCTCGATGTCGAGATAAACCATAGTGCATGGCGCCGCCGGCACCACCTCAGGCATGCCCCTGAAACTGTCCTACCGCGTGGGGAGGGTCCGGCGCGCGTCGGGGGCGGGTCCGGGGCCCGATCAGTGGGTGTCCGGGGCGCGATCAGCGGGCGTCCGGGCCGCTCCCGGGGTCGGAGTCGCGGCGCTTGCGCTCCAGCCGGATCAGCCAGACGGCCCCGGCCACCACGGCCGCGGCCAGCAGCAGGACGGCCACCAGGCTGCCGTCCGAGCCACCCGGAGCGGGGGCGATGTCGGCGAGCAGGGCGGCGGTCGGGGGGACGGTCGTCACGGGGACTCCTCGGTGGATGCGGGAACGGGTGTCGGGAACGTCGGCGTCGTCGGGGGTGCCGGGGGTGCCGGGGGTGTTGGTGGCGCCGGGGGTGTCGAGAGCACAGCGGCGGGCGGCGCCGGGGCGGGGTCCGGCACGGCGGCCCGGGGCTCCCCCAGGCCGAGGACGAGCATCAACAGGACGGGGAACTCCAGATAGGCGTGGTAGCTGGCCAGCGCCGCGTACACCGTCCGGCCCTGCGCGTAGTCGGCCGCGAACAGCACCGCGAGCAGTCCGCCCACGGCCACGCCCAGCAACCAGGCCCGCCCGCCCCGCAGCGCCGGTACCCGCCGCTCGAACGCCCCGGTCGCATCCGGCGCGTACCGCGGCAGGAACCAGACCCAGACCACGTAGTGCATCGTCTGGAGGAAGGCGAACACCGCCAGGAAGCGCAGACCCACGCCCGGCGTCAGCCAGGCCGGCGGCGTGTACGCGACCGCGAGCCGCGCGGTCCAGCCCGTCCCCGGCGCCGGCCCGCCGTCCAGCCCGCCGTCCAGCGCCCCGGACAGCAGCACCGCCGGCACCACCAGCACCCAGCCGCACTGCAGGGCCAGGAACAGCGCCCGGCCCCGCACCAGGCGGCGCGACCACTCCCACAGGAACAGCAGCGGCACCACGTTGTGCAGGTGCGCCAGCACCACGAAGTGGTACGCCGGGAACGCCAGCGACCCGGCCGCCGCCCCCACCAGCACCGCCCCGCTCCCGGCCAGCAGCAGCGGACGCCCGCGCAGCCCCGACCGGCATGCGGCCGCGAGCAGTCCGTAGGCCAGCAGGATCTCGGCCGCCTGGGCCGCCGGACGCGGCACCAGCGAGGGCGGCACCAGCCGGCAGAAGACGATGCCGGTCACCAGCACCAGCAGCAGCCGCAGCAGCGGACCGGCCAGCACCGCGGCGAACCGGCCGGCCACGTAGCGCAGCTCCAGCACGTTGTGCAGCACCCCGAACAGCGCCAGGCCCAGCACCGCCAGGCCGGCCGGGGCGCGCAGCGCCAGGACCAGCGCCGCGGCCGCCGCCAGGACGAACCCGGCCTGCGGGGCCGCGCCGAGCCGTACGCCGCCGGGGGCGGTGGATCCGTCGCTCCCCGGGGCGGCGGTGCCGTCGGGGGCGGTGGGTCCGGCGTCGTCCGGGCCGGTGCGCGCCGTGCTGGACGGGCGCGCCGGCGGGCCCTGGCTCGGGCCGTCCGCGATCGCGATGGCCACGCTCCCCCTCCCCGTGGCACGATCTCCGCCGTGCCCTATCCGTCGGCCCTCACCCTCACCCTGCTGGTCGAGGCACCGCTGTACACCGTGGCCCTCGTCCGGGCCGGCGGGGTCCGCCCGGCCCGCGCCGCGACGGCCGCCGTCCTGGTCAACCTGGCCACGCACCCGCTGCTCTGGTGGTCCGTGAGCCACCGCACCGGCGGGACCGCCGCAGCGTACTGGACCGCCTTCGCGGTCGGCGAGGCCGCCGTCTGCGCGACCGAGGCGGCACTGCTGCGCCCGCTCGCCGGGCTGCGCCTGCGCGGGCCGCTGCCCTGGGCCCTCGCCGGGACGGCCAACGCCGCCTCGATGCTGGCGGGGCTGCTCGCCGGCCTGCTGGGCGCGGCGCGGTGGTGACCCGGCACCCGCCGCCCGGGTCACCGCCGGCGGAGCCTCCGGTGGACCGCCCGGGTACCGTGGCCGGTGACTTGACGTGCCGGACGGGCCGGGACAGGACGGGGGCCTACTGATGATCGTGGTGGATGCGTCCGCGCTGGTGCTCGCGCTGGCCGACGAGGGCGAGCGCGGGGAGGCGGCCCGGGCCGAACTCGCCGCCGGCGGCGAGTGGGTGGCCCCCGAGCACATCGTCATCGAGGTGATGCAGTCGCTGCGCGGCCTCTACCTCGCCAAGGAGCTGACCGCCGAGCGGGTTGGCGAACTCGCCGCGCAACTGCCGGGGTTGGCCATCCGCAAGGTCGAGGTCGCACCCCTGCTCGGCCGGATCTGGGAGCTGAAGGACAACCTCACGCCCGATGACGCCGCCTACGTCGCGGTCGCCGAGCAGTTCGGCGCGCCGCTGGTCACCGCGGACCTGCGCCTGATGCGGGCCAGCGGGCCGCGCTGCGAGATCCGGGGAATCCACCGCTCGACCGGCTGAGCCGGGCGCGGGCCCGGGGTGCCCGCGAGGCACGGGGCCAAGGGGCTCCGCTTCGGTTGTCCGCTTCGGGGGACCGGCCTCGGAAGACCGGCCTGGAGACCGGCCTCGGGAAGGGTGTCCGCCGGGGCCGGACGGCGTTGAGCAGGGCGTCCCGCCGTACCGCCTCCGGAAGGTCCGCCGATGTCCGCGCCGCTCGCCGCCGCCCTGCTCCCGCTCGCCCTGCTGGCCCCCACCGCGACCGGCCCCTCGCGCCCGGCCGACCCGCCGGGCCGGGTCTCACCGGCCTCGCCGGTCTCCGTCGTGGAGGCCGACTTCGATCCGGCGACGGCTTTCGTCCCCCCGACCGCGATCAGCCACGCGCCGGACCTCGTCCCGTACGGCTCGCACGTCCGGGTGGTCGTCGACCGTTCGTTCCCCGGGCGGACGGTGCTGACCGTCACCGTGGCCGGGGTCGCCGCGGACCACGCGTTCCCGGCCCACCTGCACACCGGCTCCTGCGGGGCCGACCCGGCCGCCTCCGGCCCGCACTACCAGGACGCGGTGGACCCGGTGCGGCCCTCCACCGACCCGGCCTACGCCAACGACCGCAACGAAATGCGGCTGACGCTGCGCACCGACTCACGGGGCGGCGGCACGGCGGCCACGGCGGCGGCCTGGCAGCCGCGGCCGGGCGAGGCCCGCTCGCTGGTCCTGCACGCCGGCACCCCGGCCGGCCCGCACGGCGCGGGCGACCGGGCCGCCTGCGTGAAGCTGGAGCCGTGAGCTCCGGGAGATCGGGGAGGCCTGGGAGCTCTGGGAACTCTGGGAACTCTGGGAGGTGCGGGAGGCTCGGGAGGCCGTGACACCGGGGCCGGGCGGCCGGGGAGGTCAGGCTCCGAGGGTCGCGACCAGCACGGCCTTGATGGTGTGCAGCCGGTTCTCCGCCTGGTCGAACACGACGGAGTGCGCCGACTCGAACAGCTCGTCGGTGCACTCCAGCTCGGTCATCCCGGTCGCCTCGTACATCTGCCGGCCGAGCACCGTGCCGAGGTCGTGGAAGGCCGGCAGGCAGTGCAGGAACTTCACGGCCGGGTTGCCGGTGGCCCGGACGGTGTCCATCGACACCTGGTACGGCTTGAGCAGCTCGATCCGCTCCGCCCAGACCTCCTTGGGCTCGCCCATCGAGACCCAGACGTCGGTGTAGAGGAAGTCGGCGCCGGCCACGCCCGCGTCGACGTCCTCGGTGAGGGTGATCCGGGCGCCGCTGGTCGCGGCGAGCCCCTCCGCGGCCTTCAGCACCTCCTCGGCGGGCCAGAGCGCCCGGGGCGCGACGATCCGGATGTCCATGCCGAGCAGGGCGCCGGTGACCAGCAGTGAGTTGCCCATGTTGGAGCGGGCGTCGCCGAGGTAGGCGAGGGCCACCTCGGTGAGCGGCTTGGCGGTGTGCTCCCGGACGGTCAGCACGTCGGCGAGCATCTGGGTCGGGTGCCACTCGTCGGTGAGGCCGTTCCAGACCGGGACGCCGGCGTACGCGGCCAGCTCCTCGACGATCTCCTGCCCGTGGCCCCGGTACTCGATACCGTCGAACATCCGGCCCAGCACCCGCGCGGTGTCCTTGATCGACTCCTTGTGGCCGATCTGCGAGCCGGACGGGTCCAGGTAGGTGGTGGTGGCGCCCTGGTCGTGGGCGGCCACCTCGAACGCGCAGCGCGTCCGGGTGGAGGTCTTCTCGAAGATCAGCGCGATGTTCTTGCCCCGCAGCCGGGGCTGCTCGGCACCCGCGTACTTCGCCGCCTTGAGCTGGGCGGCGAGGTCCACCAGGAAGCGGAACTCCTGGGCCGTGAAATCGAGCTCCTTGAGGAAGTGCCTGTTCCGGAGGTTGAACGCCATGCCGGGCTCCTGGGGTGACGTGGACGGACCGCGAAGCGGCAATTGTATACGATACTCGGAATTTGTATGCAGAGAGCCGCTGTCGGACGTCCTACCCCGACGCCGACGGGTACTTCCCCTACGAGCAGGGCAGCACCTAGCGAGGTGCCGGAAACGGGGCGGGCCCTGCGGTGGTCACCGCAGGGCCCGCCCCCGGTCGGCGGCGTCGCCGACCGGCGGGACAGTTCCGCATCGGGACAGTGGCGCGTCGGGCCGGTCAGAGGCGGGGGTCCACCGGCTCCGACTCCAGGGCGAGCACGGCGAACACCGGCTCGTGCACCCGCCAGAGCGGCTCGCCCGCCGCCAGCCGGTCGAGCGCCTCCAGCCCCAGCGCGTACTCACGCAGCGCCAGCGAGCGCTTGTGCCCGAGGAACCGCTGCCGCAGCTGGTCCAGGTACTCGGTGTAGTCCGGGCCGTAGATGATCCGCAGGTACTCGCGGCCGCGCACCTTCACCCCGGGCTGAACCAGCCCGCCCGGACGGCCCGGCCCCGCCCCGACACGGACCAGCGACGCCAGCGGCTTGACCACCATGCCCTCGCCGCCGGCCCCGGTGAGCTCCTCCCACCAGGCGACACCCGCGGCGACCGACGCCTGGTCGGCGGTGTCCACCACCAGCCGGCCGGTCCGGTGCAGCACCGGGGCCTGCGGCTCGGCCGCGTGGTCGGCGTCGACCAGCCGGTCGATCCGGGCCAGGTGCTCGTCGTGCGGGCGCACCGCCAGGTTCGCCCCCTCGGCCGCCAGCAGCTGGAACGGCGCCAGCCGGATCCCGGCGAGCCCCTCGGTCGGCCAGCAGTAGCGCCGGTACGCCTCGGTGAACGCCTGCGCGTCCGCCGCGCGCTGCCGCTGGCGGGCCGTCAGCTCGCCCAGGTCGAGCCCGCGCCCGGCCGCCCGGTCCAGCGCCGCGATCACCTGCGGCAGCGCCGCACCGGCCGCCGCGCCGACCGCCGCGTACTGACGGCGCAGCAGGTCCGTGGCCTTGAGCGACCACGGCATCAGCTCCGCGTCCAGCAGCAGCCAGCCGGTGGCCAGCTCGTCGAACAGGCCGGAGCGCTCGGCCGCGGCCCGCACCCGGTCCAGGACGGCGGCCGTGAGGCTGTCGTCGCCGAGGAACGCACGGCCGGTCCGGGTCCAGATCGCACCCGGCCCGGCCAGGCCGAACCGCTTCTCCAGCGCTCCGGCGTCCCGGGCGACCAGCACCACCGCGCGGGAGCCCATGTGCTTCTCCTCGCAGACCACCTCGCGCACGCCGTCCTCGCGGTAGGCGGCGAAGGCCTCCTCGGGGTGTTCGAGGTAGCCCGGTCGGCGGGAGGTCGCGCTCGGCGCCATGGTCGGCGGCAGGTAGGCGAGCAGCCGCGGATCGATCGCGAACCGGCTCATCACCTCCAGCGCCGCCGCCGCGTTCTCCTCCCGCACGGCGATCCGGCCGTGCAGCGCGGTCTCCACCACCCGGCGGCCCGCCACGTCGGCGAGGTCCAGCGGACGGCCCTCGCGCGCGCCCGGCGCGTCCGCCTTCAGCGGCCGGACCGGCGCGTACCACTCCTGTTCGGCCTCCACCGACACCAGCTCCCGCTCCGGGTAGCGCAGCGCGGTGAGGCTGCCGCCGAAGACGCAGCCGGTGTCCAGGCAGATGGTGTTGTTGAGGAAGCTCGCCACCGGCACCGGCGTGTGTCCGTAGACCACCATCGCCTTGCCCCGGTACTCCTCCGCCCACGGGTAGCGCACCGGCAGGCCGTACTCGTCGGTCTCGCCGGTGGTGTCCCCGTACAGCGCGTGCGAACGGACCCGGCCGGAGGCCCGGCCGTGGTACTTCTCCGGCAGACCGGCGTGGCAGACCACCAGCGCGCCGCCGTCCAGCAGGTAGTGGCTGACCAGGCCGCGCATGAACGCCCGAACCTCGGCGCGGAACTCCTCCGACTCCCCCGCCAGCTGGTCCAGCGACTCCTGCAGGCCGTGCGAGACGGTGACCTTCTTGCCGTCCATCGACCGGCCGAGCTTGTTCTCGTGGTTGCCCGGCACGCAGAGCGCGTGCCCGGCGGCGACCATGCCCATCACCAGGCGCAGCACGCCCGGCGTGTCCGGGCCGCGGTCGACCAGGTCGCCGACGAAGACGGCCGTCCGGCCCGCGGGGTGCGCGGCGTCCACCGCGCGGCCCGCGTCGTCCCGGGTGAGCACGTAGCCGAGCCGGGTGAGCAGGGTCTCCAGCTCGGAGCGGCAGCCGTGGATGTCGCCGACGATGTCGAACGGGCCGGTGAGGTGGCGCAGGTCGTTGAAGCGCTTCTCCGGCACGACCTCGGCGGCCGCGACCTCGGCCTCGCCGCGCAGGATGTGCACCTTGCGGAAGCCCTCGCGCTCCAGGCCGCGCAGCGAACGGCGCAGCTCGCGGTTCTGGCGCGGGATCACGTGGGCGGGCAGCTGGCGGTCCGGACGGGTGCGGTTGCGCTCGGCGCAGACGCCCGGCGGGACGTCCAGCACGATCGCGATCGGCAGCACGTCGTGCTCGCGGGCGATCCGGACCAGCTGCTTCCGGGCCTCCGGCTGGACGTTGGTGGCGTCCACGACGGTGAGCCGGCCGGCGGCGAGGCGCTTGCCGACGATGTAGTGCAGCACGTCGAAGGCCTCGGCGGAGGCGGACTGGTCGTTCTCGTCGTCGGCCACCAGGCCGCGGCAGAAGTCGGAGGAGACCACCTGGGTGGGCAGGAAGTGGCGGCGGGCGAAGGTGGACTTGCCGGCGCCGCTGGTGCCGATCAGGACGACGAGGGAGACGTCGGTCACCGGGAGGCGGCGGGGCCGGGCGGGGGTCGCTTCGGCTGTCGGCTCGGCGGGCGCTTCGGTGGGCGGAGCGGCGGTGGGCGTCGCGTCGGTTGGTGCGTCGGCGGTGGGTGCGTCGGCGTCCGGGGCGTCGGTGGCGTCCGGGGGCAGTGCGTCGTCGGTCATCGGGTCTCGCCCCCTTCGGGCGTCGTGGTGGTGTCGGTGGACGTGCGATCGGTGAACGTGCGGTCGTCGGTGGCCGTGCTGTCGTGGGTGGGTGTGGGGTCGGCGGTGGGTGTCGGCGCCGGTTCCGGTGCGGTGCCGATCCGGAACAGGGCGAGCTGGGTCGGCGCGCCCACCTCGGCGTCCTCCGGCCCGACCGGGCGGATCACCGCGGTGTAGCCGTACGTCGCCGCCACCCGCTCGGCCCAGGACCGGAACTGCGCGCGGTCCCACTCGAACCGGTGGTCGGCGTGCCGGACGTGCCCGGCCGGCAGGCTCTCCCAGCGGACGTTGTACTCGACGTTCGGCGTGGTCACGACCACCGCCGACGGCCGGGCCGCCCCGAACACGGCGTACTCCAGCGCCGGCAGCCTGGGCAGGTCCAGGTGCTCGATCACCTCGCAGAGCACCGCCGCGTCGAAGCCCTTCAGCCGCGCGTCCGTGTACGTCAGCGCACCCTGGACCAGCCGCACCCGGGCCGCCTGGCGCTCCGACATCCGCTCCAGCCGCAGCTTGCGCGCGGCCGCGGACAGCGCCCGCGCGGACACGTCCACACCGAGCACCTCGGTGAACCGGGCGTCCTTGAGGAGCGCGCCGACCAGTTCGCCCTGCCCGCAGCCCAGGTCGGCCACCCGTGCCGCGCCGACCTCGCCCAGGGCGGCCAGGATCGCCGCCCGGCGCTGGTCGGCCAGCGAGGCCTTCCGCTCGGCGGCCGGCTCCGGCTGCTCCGGCCGGCCGTCGCCCACGGCGGCCGCGGCGGCCGTGCCCGAGGCGGCGGCGTCCACGGCTTCGTCGACGGAGTCGTCCGCGGAGTCGTCGACCGCGTTGTCGATCTCCTCGACCTCGCGGTCGTCGGCCTCCGCCAGCCGGGCCAGCTCCAGGCGCTCCATCGCCCGCCGGGTGAGCGCCCAGCGGCGCGACAGGTAGCGGCGCGCGATCAGCGCCTGCTCGGGGTGGTCGGCGAGCCAGCCCGCGCCCGCGGCGAGCAGCTTGTCGACCTCGTCCGGGGCGACCCAGTAGTGCTTTGCGCCGTCGAGCACCGGCAGCAGCACATACAGCTGCTGGAGCGCGTCGGCGAGCCGGACCTCCGTCCCGGCCAGCTCCAGCCGGACGTAGCGCGACTCGCCCCACTCCGGGAACGCCTCGTCCAACGGGATCGCCGACGCCTCGACCTGCCAGCCCAGCGGCTCGAACAGCCGGGCCGCCATCGCCGGGCCGCCGCTCTCGCCGGCACCGTTGGCGGGCACGGCGGGCAGCGAGATCCGCAGCGGCCGCGGAACCTCGGCGAGCCCCGGGCGAGCCTCGCAGACGCCCTTCATCGCCGTGCGGAACACCGTCCGCAGAGCGACCGCGAGCAGCGAGGACGCGGCGTAGGGGCGGTCGTTGACGTACTGGGCGAGGGCGAAGTCCGGCGAGCCGCCCCGACCCTTGCCCCGCCCCTTGCGGACCAGCGCGATCGGGTCGATGTCGAGCAGGAGCGCAGCCGTGCAGAGCTCGTCGCCCGCCTCCGGGTAGAAGACGTGCGCCTCGCCGTGCGACGTCGAGAAGCGCTGGACCTTGCCCGGGTGCTTGTGCAGCAGGAAGCCGAGGTCGGAGGCCGGGCTCTCGGCGGTGCCGGTGGTGGAGATCGACATGAACACCTGCCCGAGTATCGCCGAGCGGCGGCCCGGTGGGCACCAGGTTTTGTCCGGCCCCGGAACCGCCGCGTCACCCGCGGGCGCCCTGTCCGCTCGGTGAGCGTGTTCGGCAGCGGCGGCCCGCATTCGTTAACGTGCACGATGTGACTGCAGAATCCACCTCCCTCGCAAGCGGCGCCGTCGCCGCAGGTCTGGCCACCATCGCCGCCGACGGCACCGTCCTCGACACCTGGTTCCCCGCCCCCGCACTGGCCGCCGAGCCGGGCCCGGCCGGCACCGTCCGCCTGACCGCCGAGCAGGCCGAGGCCGAGCTGGGCGCCGGCGCCACCGAGACGCTGCGCGCCGACGCCCGCCGCGGTGTCGAGGTGGTCGCCGTGCGCACCACCATCGCCTCGCTGGACGAGAAGCCGATCGACGCGCACGACGCGTACCTGCGGCTGCACCTGCTCAGCCACCGCCTGGTGAAGCCGCACGGCCAGAACCTGGACGGCGTCTTCGGCCTGCTCGCCAACGTCGCCTGGACCAGCATCGGCCCGGTGCCGGTGGACAAGGTCGAGCAGGCCCGCCTGGCCGTCCGCGCCCAGGGCGGCCAGCTCGCCGTGTACGGGATCGACAAGTTCCCGCGGATGACCGACTACGTCGCCCCGTCGGGCGTGCGCATCGCCCACGCGGACCGTGTCCGGCTCGGCGCCCACCTGGCGCCCGGGACCACCGTGATGCACGAGGGCTTCGTCAACTTCAACGCCGGCACCCTGGGCACCTCCATGGTCGAGGGCCGGATCAGCGCGGGCGTCGTGGTCGGTGACCACAGCGACATCGGCGGCGGCGCCTCGATCATGGGCACCCTCTCCGGCGGCGGCAAGCAGGTTGTGTCGGTCGGCGAGCGCTGCCTGCTCGGCGCCAACGCCGGCATCGGCATCTCGCTCGGCAACGACTGCGTCGTCGAGGCCGGCCTGTACGTCACGGCCGGCACCCGGGTGACCACCCCGGACGGCAAGGTGGCGAAGGCCGTCGAGCTGTCCGGCCAGGACAACCTGCTCTTCCGCCGCAACTCCCAGACCGGCGCCGTCGAGGTCATCGCCCGCTCCGGCTCCTGGGGCGGCCTGAACGCCGAGCTGCACGCGCACAACTGATCCTGCCGGTAGCTCCGCGCAGGAAGGGCCTCCGTGCGGGAGGGCTTCACACGGGGCCCTCTCGTACGGGAGGGCCCCACATGGGAAGGGCCTCGGCGCCGTATCGGCGCCGAGGCCCTTGCTGTTCGCTGTTCGTTTCTGCTGTCGCGTTCCCCGGGGGCCCACCCCCCTCCCCCTCCCACCCACCTCCCCGTATCCCGTGTCATGTGGCCCCTTGCGTGTGGCCCCCGCTGTGCGGGCCCTTTCCGTGTCGCCGCTGCTGTGCGGCCCTCTCGGGCGGCCACTGCTGTGCAGCCCGGCCGCGAAGCCCCTGTCGTCTCTGCCACGCCACACGCCCTCCACCGGTGCGGGTGTGGGCGAGCGCTCGCCCACACCCGCACCGCGGGCAGTCCGGTCCCGGACGCCCCCGCCTAGCCCGGGCCGCTCGGCCGCGGCAAGCCGAGATCACCCGGGAGGCTTATCCGGAACGGGAGTTGGACCACATCGGGTGGTGGCAGGTGACCCGGCCGGAAGCGGTTCGTTGGTTGCAGCGGCGGGGCTCCGCCCGGCGGCGCGGTGCGTGCGCCGAGCCACCGCCGGCCGTTCCACCCGCTTCACACCGCACTACCGATCCGAAGAGGTCCGCTCATGTCCGAACCCCGGTCCGAGGCATCCGCCCTGCCGTCGCAGCAGCAGTCGCCCACCGACCCGTCGACGGCACCGGCCACCCCGAAGAGCCTGTTGGAGCAGCTGCAGGAGCTGCTCGCCTCGGTCACCGCCGACCTCGCCGATCTGCGGTCGTCCGGTGCCCTGGCCGCCGACGGGCCGGTCGGCGGCCCGAGTGTGACCACGACCAGCGGCACCCCCTCCGCCGGTCTCTGAGGCGGCCTCGGCGGCGGGTCGGCCGCCGTGGTCCCCGCGGCCTCCCGGCCGCCGTCCTCCGCCGCCCGCCGCACCGCCCTTCCCAGCCGGCCGACCAAGTCCTTGCACTCGGCCGCCGCGTCGACACCGTCGATGCACGTCCAGTACAGGCTCTCCGTCTCCGCACCGCAGGCCAGTACCACCAGCGTCTCCCCCGCGTCCCGCAGCAGCCCGTCGAGCTCGGCCAGCATGGGCGCCAGCGCCCCCAGCTCGGTGAGCCGCGCCGCCCGTCCGCCGGCACCCAGCGCCGACAGGGCCGAGGACTCCCCCAGGGGCTGGTCCAGGCAGCCCGCCGCATGGGATCCCGCCTCAGCCAACTGCTGCCCCAGGCCGACCAGTTCGTCGCCGTCCGGGCCCTCCAGCTCGGCCAGCCGGGCCCCGACCGCCTCGGTGAGCAGCACGGCCTGCCGTGCTTCCGCCAGCACGTCCGCCACGTTCCTGGCCTCGGCCAGGGCGTGCCGGGCCGTCTTGATCAGTCGCAGCGCCTCCATCGGCCGCCACCCCTTTCCCGCTCGCTGTCGCCGTCGGACCACGGCCGCCGCGGGGCGGTCACGTGGTCACGGCGACAGCGTGCGCCGAGGGGCGAGGCGGCGCCGCCCCCTTCCCGGAACCTGTGGAAAACCCGGGGGCTGTGGACAACTTTCGTCCCTCACAAGGGTTGGTCGCCCACGTCCGGGTTGACGTCGGGCTGCGGCGCGGGCTTCGCCCCGGGGGCGGGGAAGCGCAGTTCGTTCCGCTCGATCTTGGCGGCGAGGGCCTCCAGCGGGTCGACCTCCAGCACCGTGCAGAACTGCAGCAGGTAGGCGAGGACGTCGGCCACCTCGTCGCGGACCCGGTGCGCGCTCTCCCGGTCGGACATCACCGAGGCGGCCTGTTCGGGCGTCAGCCACTGGAAGATCTCCAGCAGCTCGCCGGCCTCCACCGACAGCGCCGCGGCGAGGTTCTTGGGCGTGTGGAAGGGCTCCCAGCTGCGCGCCGCGGCGAACTCCGTCAGCCGTCGGCGCAGGCTCTCCAGGGTCGGGTCGGCGGGTTCCGTCACTCGTTCGCTCACCCGTCCAGGTCTACCGCATCCGCCGCCGCGCCCGCCTCCCCCGCCTCCCCCGCCGGCATCACCGGCACCCCCGGCCCGGCCCCGCCGCCCGGCAGCCCCGGCCCCACGACCCCGGACTCCCCCGCCGCGCTCCGCGACGCCTGGGCCGGCACCCTGGCCGTCTCGGTGCGCAGCACGGTGTGCCCGGAGTCCGGGTCGCGCCGGCACTCGACCAGCGCGACACCCGGCGGCAGCTCGCCGTCCCCCGCGCGCGCGTCCCCGCCGAGCGCCTCCCGGGCGGCCACCGGCTCCTGCAGCGCGGCCAGCACCCGCAGCTGGTTGCGCGCGGTCATCTCGCGGGCGAGCCGTACGAGCGCGGCGGTCTGCTCGGTGCCGAGCCCGGCGCCGAGGTCCTCGGCGAGCACGGTGAGCTGCCGGTGGGCCCAGGGCACCTCGGCGGCCGGGTCGAGGTCGAGGACCGCGGCGCCGGTGAGCAGCACCGCGGCGAAGGCGAGGAGGCGCAGCATGCCGTCGGAGGCCTGGTCGGCGCCGGTGCGGCCGAGGACGCCCTCGTCGAAGACGGTGCGGACGCGCTCTGCGGCCCCGGTGCCGCGGCGGGCGAGGTCGAGTCCGAGCAGCGGGTGCGGGGCGGCGGTCTGGACGACCCGCAGCAGCTGACCGTAGCGGCGCGCGCATTCGCTGCTCAGCCGGGCGATGACGGCGGAGATGTTGGCGGCGGTGCCGACCAGCCGGGCCTGCGGGTCGGGGCGGGCCCAGCCGCGCATGAGCGCCGGTACGGGGTGGACCGGGAAGACCTCGCGCAGGGCGGTGAGGACGTGTTCGGCGGCGGCCAGCACCTTGCGTTCGCCGGGGGACGATCCGGCGACCCGCAGCGGGATCTGCGCGGTGACGAGGACGCCGTTGGGGAAGGGCGCGCGGATGTCGCCCTGCCGGGTGTCGTTGTGCCAGCTGACATTGACGCGGTGGTTGCGGAGGTCCTGTTCGCCGGTCTCGACGAGGATCCGGCCGTCCAGGGTGAGCTGCTCGCGGGCGATCCGGACCGGTCCGTCGGTGCGGACGACGACCTCCAGGCGGACCGGTCCGTCGGCGGAGCGGACGGTGCAGCCGAGGATGATCGCGTTGCGGCCGTGCGGGACGCAGCCGGCCAGGCCGCCGCGGACCGGTGTGGCGAGCGGGCCCGCCCGGCCGGGCAGGCCGTCGAGGGAGTCGGTGATCTGCTCGCCGAGGGCGAGGCGGGAGAGGACGGCGAGCGCGTCGAGGGCGTTGGACTTGCCGACGCCGGACGGACCGTGCAGCACGGTGAGCGGTGCGAGCGGCAGGGCCGCGCGCCGGTAGGACTTGAACGAGGTGAGCCGGAGCTCCTCGACGGTGGGGCGCTGCACGGGTGGCCGACCGGCGTCCGCGGTCCGCTGGAGGGGGTGGGCCGGCACGGCGGGCCGGGTGGCGTCGCGGTTCACCCGTCGGACGTTAGCCGCCGCCGGGTCGGCAGAAACGTGCCTGCCCGGCAGATTCATCCCAACGGGGTGGGCCCGGCCGCAGGGCCTCGGGCAGCTTCCCGAACGGCTCGCCGAGGGCCCGGAGCGGCCTCAGCGGCGGTAGGCGGCGACCGTCACGGAGGCGGTGACCTCGACCGGGTCGGGCAGTGCGGCGAGCCGGGCGGCCAGCTGCGCCGGGTCGGTGTGCCAGGCGCTCGGCCCCATGCCGACCACCGTGCGGACGTCGGCGGCGGAGAGCCGCAGCGTGAACTCGACCTCCTGCCGTCCGACGGGGGTGAGATGGGGGCCGAGCTTCTCGTCGATCCGGCGCTGCTTCTCCTCGTCGACCGAGAGCAGGCCGAGTGCGGTGACGAGTTCGCGCAGGTGGCGCGGGGTCGGGGAGACCAGCAGCAGGGTGGCGCCGGGGCGCAGCACGCGGCGGATCTCGGGGCCGTTGCGCGGGGCGAAGACGTTGAGCACGAGACCGGCGGAGGCGTCCTGCAGCGGCAGCGGGCGCCAGGCGTCGCAGACCACGGCGCCGATCCGGGGGTGGGCCTTGGCGGCGCGGCGCAGCGCGTACTTGGAGATGTCGAGGGCGGCGCCGGGCCGGTCGGGCAGGGCGTCGAGGACGTGGGCGAGGTAGTGGCCGGTGCCGGCGCCGAGGTCGGCGACCAGGCCTTCGGGGGCGGCCGCGACGGCTGCGGCGGTGAGGGCGTCGGCGATCGGCCGGTAGTGGCCGGCGTCGAGGAAGCCGCTGCGGGCGGCGACCATGTCGGCGGTGTCACCGGTGCCGGTGTGCGCGTCGCCGGCGAGCAGGCTGACGTAGCCCTGCTTGGCGACGTCGAAGCTGTGTCCGGCGGGGCAGCGCAGGGTGCGCCCGTCGAGGGTGAGCGCCTGCGCGCAGTGCGGGCAGGCCAGGTAGCGCTCGATGTCCTGCAGCAACGTCCGTCTTCTCTCGCCATCCGGTCGTGCGGTCCGGCCGGAGAGAGCAAGCCTAGCGATCTGCGGCGCGCGGGCGTGCCTCGCGCTGCCCTGGCAGGCGGGGCGGGGCGGGGGTGCCGCGGCGGGCGGTGCGCAGGGCGAGCGCGGCGAGCGCCTCGGGGGCGCCGGCCTGGCCGCGGATGCCGGGGAAGGCGTTGACGTCGACGATGACCGGTTCGGCGGGACCGTCCAGCAGGTCGACTCCGTAGACGTCGAGGGCGAAGACCTCGCCGACCCGCAGGGCCAGCCGGGCGCGGTCGGCCGGCAGGTCCGCGGGGCCGAAGCCCCGCCCGCCGCCGTCGACGACCGGTCCGGCCCATCCGGACGCTCCCGACGGGCCGACCTGGCCGGCCGCATCGACCGGATCGGCGAGTTCGGAGCGGCGCCGGGCACAGAAGACCTGCCCGTCGACGACCCAGAGCTTCTGGTCCCAGCCCGAGTTCGCCAGGAACGGCTGGGTGATCACGGGTTCGTCGGGCCACTCGGCGGCGAGCGCCCGCAGGGCGGCCGCGTCGTCGACCCGGGCGACGAGGTCGTGGCGCCTGCTGTGGCGGCTCTTGACCACGATCGGCCCGTCGGGGTCGGGCAGGTCGGCGAGCGTGGCGGCGGTGCGGGTGGCCGCGAACGGCAGGCCGGCGCGGTGGGCGAGCTCGGCCATGGCGGTGCGGTCCTGGCAGAACGCGGTCGCCGCGGCGGAGTTGACGACCGGGGCGCCGCGTTCCTCCAGGTACCGGGCGAGCGCGAGGGCCCGCGGGGTGCGGGCCTTGAGCAGGTAGACGTCGGCGAGCGGGCCGGGGCCGAGGAGCTCGGCGGGCGGGGCGTCGCCGGTGGTGGGGTCGAGCGCCTCGACCCGGTGGTCGGCGGCCAGCAGGGCCGCGGTGGCGGCCAGCAGCGGGTGGCCGGGGTCGGGGGTGAGCAGGCAGATCCTCATATCCCGCCGCCCACACCACCGTTGACCAGCCCGGCGCCACCGTTGACCAGCCCGGCGCCGCCGAGCCCGCCGCCGAGCCCGCCGGCGACCAGCCCCGGGCCGCCGACCAGGTCCGGCTCGCCCACCAAGCCCGCCACGCCGAAGCTGCCGACGCCCACCGCGGTGCCGCTCGGCGCGGGCAGCCGCACGGCGTCCGCCGCCGCGGCCGGCTCGGACAGCAGCGCGGGCGCCGGGGCGGAGACCGCCGTGCCCGTACGGGCCAGCCGCAGCACGGCCCGGGCCACCTTGGCCACCGCGTCCGGCACCTGCCGGAAGCTGGGGAAGTCGTTGATGTCGACGACGACCGGCCCGTCCGGGCCGAGCAGCACGTCCACGCCGTAGAGGTCGAGGCCGAAGACCTCGCCGACCTGTGCGGCGATCCGTGCGATGTCGGCGCCGAGCGGCACCTGGCGCTCGCGCACGCCCTGGCCGGGGTGGAGCGGGGAGCAGCGCTCGGTGGCGTAGAACTCGCCGTCGACGCAGTAGACCTTGAGGTCGGTACCGGAGTTGGGCACGTAGGGCTGGGCGATCAGCAGGCCTTCGCCGGCGAGCTGCGGGCCGAGTGCGGCCAGGTGGTCGGGGGTGGGGACGAGGCGCACGGCCCGGCCCGAGCTGCCGTCGGCGGGCTTGACCACCAGCGGGTACTCGGCGGCGGGGATCTCCGCGAGCCGTTCCCAGCGGGCGGCGGCGTAGGTGACGGGGACGGGCAGGCCGCGGGTGCGCGCGATCACCGCGGCGAGCGCCTTGTCGCGGACGCCGCGGATGGAGCGGACGTCGTTGACGGTGGTGAGGCCGACGGAGGCGGCCGCCTCCAGGAGGGTGAGCCCCGGGCCGCCGGAGACGGTCTTGAGCACCCAGGCGTCGTGGCTGCCCGCCCGGACCGCCTCGGAGATCGCCATCAGCGAGTCGCCGGGGCGCAGCACGTCGACCCGGTGACCCCATGCCGTGAGTTGGCGCACGACGTCGAGCGGCATGCCGTCGTGCCGGTAGTGTTCCTCGACCAGAAAGCAGAGCCTCATGAGCCTGTCATCCCCCTCGCCTCAGCCGGCACGGACGTCCGCCGTTCCCGTCCGGCAGAGCTGTAAAGGCCCCAGGATGCCACGGGGTCTGCACGCAAGATCGCCCGGCCTGTAAGCGTTCGGCAACAATCGGTCCGAATTGCCCGGGATCCGCGGCCGCTCGCCGTGGCCCGCGCCCACCGGGGCCGCTCGTACTCCCACCACTTCCACCGCGCCGCGGCAGCGCGCTCGGGCACCACCGGCCCCACCCGCCTCCGCGGCCTCCGTCGAGGACGGCTGCGACGGCCACGACCGCGGCTCCGGCCACGGCCACGCCGACGGCTGCGACATGGCCAAACAGGTGGCAGGAACGCGACACCCCTGTCAGGATGCACGACGTGACCTCTAATGATCTTGATCCAGTCGCCCCGGGCGGCTCCGTCGCCTCCGCCCCCGGAATCGACCCGGCCCTCCGTCACATCCTCGACGACATCGAGCGGTACTACGACGCCGTTCCGCGCTCCGCGGCCCGGGTCGAGGACTTCGGCCCGCTGAGCCTGTTCGTCCGCGAGGGCCGGGGCTGGCCGTACTACGCCCGGCCGGCGCTCGGCCACACCGGCCCGGCGGCCACCGCCGAGGACGTCCGCCGGGTGCTGGCCCGCCAGCGCGAGCTGGGCATTCCGGAAGCCTTCGAGTGGGTGGCCGAGCACAACCCCGAGCTGCGCGCGGCGGTCGAGGCGGCCGGGCTGACGGTCCACGAGCACCCGTTGCTGGTGCTCGGGCCCGACGACGAGCCCGAGCTGCCGGCCGGCGCCCCGGGTGCGGGCACGCCGGCCGAGGGCGTGGCGGTCCGGATCGTCGCCGCCGACGACCCCGACCTGGCGAGCGCGGTGACCGTCCCGCACCTGGCCTTCGGCGAGCCGGGCACCGCCCGGGGCACTGCGGGGCCGGAGGAGCTCGCCGCGGCCGCCGAGAAGTCGGCGGCTGACGGCACGGTCGAGCGGATCGCCGGGCGGATCACCGCCGGGCAGACCGTGCTCGCCGCAGCCGTCCGGGACGGCGTGGCGCTCTGCGCGGGCCAGCACAACCCGGTGGGCGCGGTCACCGAGGTGGCCGGCGTCGGCACCCTGCCGACGGCCCGCCGGCAGGGCCTGGGCCTCGCGGTCACCGCGGCCCTGGTCGCCCACGCCCGCGCCAACGGCGTACGGACGGTGTTCCTGTCCGCCGCCGACGAGGACGTCGCCCGGATCTACCGCCGGGCGGGCTTCCACCCGTTCGCGACGGCGCTGATCGCCGAGCCCGCGGCCGAGCCGGCGACCGGGGCCTGACCGGTCCGGCCAGTCCGCCCGGGCCGGCGGGTCCGACCGGCCCGCCCGCCGAACCGGCTCCGGCCGCCGGGCGGGCGGGCCGCTCAGTCCGAGTCCTCGTCGTCCTCGCCGCTGACACCCTCCCCCTCGGCCTCGTCCACCACCCACACGGCCAGCCGCTCGGCCACGCCGGACACGCCGAGCCGGCCCTCGCGGATGGCGCGGGCGAGGCTGCGCACCTCGCGGGCGGTGGTCGCGACCGTGCAGCCGCTGGCCACCAGGTAGGCGTACGCGACGGCGGTGGCGAACAGCTCGTTGGTCTTCTCCAGGGCCGGCACCCGGATCAGCTGGTGCATCAGGGCGGCGGCGCGGTCCTGCGGTTCGGGATAGACGGCGATGTCGAAGATCTCCGCCTGGTGGCGGGCGACCGCCGCGAGCAGCGATCCGTAGTCGGTGACCTGCGGGTCACCGGGCGTGTACTGCTCGGCGGTCATGAGCAGCCACGAGAGGTCGACCTCCAGGTTCAACGGCGCACGTCCTGGAGGTCGGCCTCGCCCCGCTCGCCGAACTCGGCCAGGAAGGCCGTCTCGTACTCCTTCATGAACTGCGCCGCGGCGTCCACGAACGCCCGACCCGCCTCGCCCATGTCCTGCTGGACCAGGCGCTCGATGTACTGGTTCATGCTGATCCCCTGCTGCTCCGCCCGCTCCCGGGCCATCTCCGCGGTGGTGGCGTCCACCCGGACGTTCAGCTGCTTCTTACCCATGAATTCGACGCTAGCGCTGAAGTGCTAGCACAACAAGGGCGCGTGCACATCCGCTTCGCTCCCCCGGCCGCGCCGCAGCGGGGATTCGGACTTGAAGACTTCTTCACCTTCGGGGACTCTGAACTGCCCCGAGCATTCCCTGGAGCAGTACCGACCTGTGCGGAGGCCGGCCATGACAGCCATGTTCGACCAGGAGCTGCGCGAGCAGCTCGCCCGGGCCCGGAAGGAACTCGCGGCCGCCCGGGCCGAGGGGGACGCCGACGGGGTCCAGGCCTACGAGGGCCGGATCGCCGGACTGATCAGGCTCGCCGCCCAGCACGGCATCACCCTGCCGCACAGCGCGGACGAGGAGGAGCAGAACCTGCACTGAACGGCACGGCACCCCCGGAACCCGAAGCCCGGGAACCCGAAGCCCCGAGCCCGGGAACCCGGAACCCGGAAACCCCCGGACCCTCGACCGAGCCGCCCGGCTCCTCAGCGCAGCAGCGCCGCCGGCTCCTCCCGGACCGCCGCCCAGTGGTCACGGTGGGCCGCGTACCACGCCACCGTCTCGCGCAGGCCCTCCTCCAGCGACCGGCGCGGCGCCCAGCCCAGTTCACGGCGGATCTTCGAGTCGTCCACCGCGTACCGCAGGTCGTGGCCCTTGCGGTCCGCCACCCGCTCCACCAGGTCCCAGTCACGCCCGCACAGGTCCAGCAGGCGGCCGGTCATCTCCCGGTTGGTCAGGTGGGTGCCGCCGCCGACGTTGTAGATCTCGCCGGGCCGGCCGTGGTCGAGCACCATCCGGACGGCCCGGCAGTGGTCGTCCACGTGCAGCCACTCGCGGACGTTGGAGCCGTCGCCGTACAGCGGCACCGGCAACCCGTCGAGCAGACGGGTCGTGAAGAGCGGTATCAGCTTCTCGGGGTGCTGGCCCGGGCCGTAGTTGTTGGCGCACCGGGTGATCCGCACGTCCAGCCCGTGGGTGCGCGCGTACGCACGGGCGATCAGGTCGGCCGACGCCTTGGAGGCCGCGTACGGGGAGTTCGGCAGCAGCGGCTCCTCCTCCGTCCAGCTCCCCTGCTCGATCGACCCGTACACCTCGTCCGTGGAGACCAGGACGAAGACGCCGACGCCGTGCCGCAGGGCCGCCTCCAGCAGCGCCTGGGTGCCGAGCACATTGGTGCGGACGAAGGTCTCGGCGCCCGCGACCGAGCGGTCGACGTGCGACTCGGCCGCGAAGTGCACCACGGCGTCGTGGCCGGGGAAGACCTCCTCCAGCAGGGCAGTGTCGCAGATGTCGCCGTGCACGAAGTCCAGCCGGGGGTGGTGCCGGGGCAGGTTGTTGAGCGTTCCGGCGTAGGTCAGCCGGTCCAGCACGGTCACTCGGTCGTCCTCGTGACCGGGGTGTCCGCCGCCGAGCAGCGTCCGCACGAAATGCGAGCCGATGAACCCGGCCGCACCGGTCACCAGGATGTTCACGCCTGTCTCTCCTCCTGCCTTCTCCCCCCTCGGCCACCCCCGGTCACCGAGCCGAACGAGGCCCCTCCCGGGCCGGGTCTCCCCGCCCCGGAAGGGGCCTCGGACGCATGCACCGAGCGCGCACCCGGCGCCCACCCGCCGCACCCGCGCAGAACACGGAACACGGCGCGCAGTGCGCAGTACGCAGTACGCAGTGCGCGGACTACTCCACCGGCTCCAGGATCGCCACGCACTCGAAGTGGTGCGTCATCGGGAACAGGTCGAACGCGCGCAGCGAGACCGGCCGGTAGCCGCCCTCGCGGAAGAACGCGAGGTCCCGGGCGAGCGCGGCCGGGTCGCAGGCGACGTAGGCGATCCGGCGGGCCGAGAGGCCGACCAGGTGCTCCACGGTCTCCCGCCCGGCGCCCGCGCGCGGCGGGTCCAGGACGATCAGGTCGGTGGCGGTGATGCCGGTGCGCGGCAGCAGCGTCTCCACCCGGTCGCACTCGATCCGGACGTTGTCCAGCGCGGCCAGGTTGTGCCGGGCGTCGATCACGGCCTGCTTGGCGGACTCGATGCCGAGCACCGCGCCGTCGTCGCCGACCCGGTCGGCCAGCGCGCCGGCGAACAGGCCGACGCCGCAGTACAGGTCGAGCGCGTTCTCGCCCCACTGCGGGTCCAGACCGTCCAGGACGGCGTCGACCAGGGTGTCCGGGGCCTCGGGGTGGATCTGCCAGAAGCCGCCGTTGCTGATCCGCCAGGTCCGGCCGGCGGCGCGCTCGCGCACGAAGGAGCGGCCGTGCACCCGGTGGGTGTTGCCCTGGTCGTCGACCCGGGTGATGGAGACCGGCTTGTCCAGCTCGACCAGCGGCAGCTGGGCGCCGGGCGCCGGGGTGAGCACCACCTGGCGGTCCGAGGAGCCGGAGGCGGCGATCACCTCGACCGAGACGACGCCCGGCCAGTCGCGCGCCTCGATGCCCAGCTCGGAGACGCCCTCGGCGGCGATCAGGCACCGGTCGATCGGCTGGACCTCGTGCGAGCGGTGCTTGCGGAGGCCGACCTTGCCGGTCTCCGGCTCGACCGCGTACTGGACCCGGGTCCGCCAGGCCGGCACCTGCCCGGCCGGGAGCTTGCCGCCGACCGGCTCGATGCTGCCGTCCCAGCCGGCCTCGGCCGGGGTGAGGCCGGCCAGCTTGGCCAGCTGCTCGGTGAGCACCTGCACCTTGAGCTTGCGCTGCCCGCCCGGGGAGACGTGCTGCCAGTCGCAGCCGCCGCACTTGCCCGGCCCGGAGAACGGGCAGGGCGGGGTGATGCGGTCCTTGGCCGGCTCCAGGATCTCCACCGCGTCGGCGCGCAGGAAGCGCGACTTGGTGGTGCCCTCGGTGACCAGGGCGACGACGCGCTCGCCGGGCAGCGCGTGCCGGACGAACAGCACCCGGCCCTCGTGCCGGGCCACGCAGTGCCCGCCGCCGTGCGCGACCGGGCCGACCTCGACCTCGTACCGCTCGCCGACCAGCGGGTCGCCGCCGGGCCCCTTGGGAGCGGCCTCGGTACGCGGCGCGCGGGCGGTGCGGAGCAGCTTCGGCGGGCGGACGGTCTGCTTGCGCGGCCGGTCCCCGCCCTTCGCGCCACCGGTCTTCGCGGCGCCACCCTTGCCGGCGGCGCCCTTGCCGGCGGAGCCCTTGGCAGCACCGGCCTTCCCGGCGCCGCCCTTCGCCCCGCCCTGCTCGGACCGCTCGCCGCGGTCGCCACGCTCACCGGCCTGCTGCTCCGGGGCACGCTCCCCCGGCGCGAGCGGCGCGGTCTGCGCGGTCAGGCCCTCACGGTCGGTCGCGGCCGGGCGCACCGGCTTGCCCCAGCGCGGCCGGGCGACCTGGCCCGGCTTGGCGCCGCCCTTCCCGGCGCCCTTGCGGGCACCCTTGCCGGACGAGCCGGACGAGCCGTGGGAGCGGGGCGGGGTGTTGCGGGTCACTTGGCTGAGTCCTTGCTGCTGCCGGCGGAGTCGCCGGGCGTGGTCGAGACATTCGACTTTACGGCCTTCGGCGCCGCGGGCTCACCCCGACGGACGGCGCCCGGCGCCGACCAGGCCTTCTGCGGCTTGCGCCGCTCCGAGGACTCCAGCTGCCACGGCACCGAGGTGACCATCACACCGGGCTTGAAGAGCAGGCGCCCCTTGAGCCGCAGCGCGCTCTGGTTGTGCAGCAGGTGCTCGTACCAGTGGCCGACCACGTACTCGGGGATGTAGACGGAGACGACGTCGCGCGGGCTGCTGCGGCGCAGGTTCTTCACGTAGTCCAGGACCGGCCCGGTGATCTCGCGGTACGGCGAGTCCAGGACCTTCAGCGGCACCTCGATGCCGCGCTCGTCCCACTCCCCGCGCAGCGCCGCGGTGTCCGCCGGGTCCACGTTGACGGTGACCGCCTCCAGCGTGTGGGCGCGGGCCAGCTTCGCGTACGCCAGGGCCCGCAGGGCCGGCTTGTGCAGCTTGGAGACCAGCACGATGGCGTGCACCCGGGTGGGCAGCACCACGTCGTCCGGCTCCTCGGCGGCGACCAGCTCGTGGGAGACCCGGTCGTAGTGCCGGCGGATCGCCTTCATCATCACGAACAGCACGACCATCGCCGCGATCGCGATCCAGGCGTGGCTGATCTTGGTGGCGAGGACGACGATCAGCACGGCCATGGTCATCACCAGGCCGAAGGTGTTGATCGCCCGGCTGCGCTGCATGTGGCGGCGCTTGGCCGGGTCGGTCTCGGTGCGCAGCTCCCTGGTCCAGTGCCGGATCATGCCGGACTGGCTCATGTTGAACGACACGAAGACGCCGACGATGTAGAGCTGGATCAGCCGGGTCGGGTCGGCGTCGAAGGCGATGATGAACAGGATCGCGGCCAGCGCCAGCAGGATGATGCCGTTGGAGAACGCCAGCCGGTCGCCGCGGGTGTGCAGCTGGCGCGGCAGGTAGCGGTCCTGCGCCAGGATCGAGCCGAGCACCGGGAAGCCGTTGAAGGCGGTGTTGGCGGCCAGCACCAGGATCAGGCCGGTCACGGCGGCGACGAAGTAGAAGCCGGGCGTGAAGTTCGAGAAGACGGCCTCGCTGATCTGGGCGAGCGCGGTCTTCTGGTGGTAGTCGCTGCCCGCGCCGATCAGCTGCTCGGCGGGCTCCTCGGCCATCTGCACACCGGTGAGGCGGGCCAGCCAGATGATGCCCATGAACATCACCACGGCGATCGACGCCATCATCAGCAGCGTGGTGGCGGCGTTCTTGCTCTTCGGCTTGCGGAAGGCGGGCACGCCGTTGGAGATCGCCTCGACGCCGGTCAGTGCGGCACAGCCCGAGGAGAACGCCTTGAGCAGCAGGAACACCATCGCGAAGCCGGCCAGCGAGTCGTTGCCGGCGGTGGCCTCCAGGTGGAAGCCGGCGCTCTCGGCGGGCATGTCCTGCCCGAGGCCGAAGTGGCGGACGAAGCCGTACACGACCATGCCGATCACGCCGACCATGAAGGCGTACGTCGGGACGGCGAAGGCGCTGCCGGACTCGCGGACGCCGCGCAGGTTCATGCCCATCAGCACGATGACCACGACCACCGAGAGGGTCAGCTCGTGGCCGCGCAGCGAGGGCACCGCGGAGACCACGTTGGCGACGCCGGAGGTGGTGGAGACCGCCACGGTGAGGATGTAGTCCACCATCAGCGCGCTCGCGACCACCAGCCCGGAATTGGGGCCGTGGTTCACGGTGGCGACCTCGTAGTCGCCACCGCCGCTCGGGTACGCGTGCACGTTCTGCCGGTACGAGGCCACCACCGCGAGCATCACGATGGCGACGACGACGCCGATCTGCCACGAGAAGTGGATCGCCGAGGCACCCGCCACGGAGAGGGTCAGCAGGATCTCCTCGGGCGCGTACGCGACCGAGGAGAGTGCGTCCGAGGCGAAGACGGGCAGCGCGATGCGCTTGGGGAGCAGCGTCTCCCCGAGCTTGTCGCTGCGCAGCGCGCGCCCGATCAGGATGCGTTTCGGAAGGTCAGTCGGCATAGGCACGGTAAGGAATCGTAGGGGCTGTTTGCCCCGGGGTCCGACTTGCGGCCCCCCTTCGTCGCGACTGTGTTCGGTGGACCGGCTAGCGTGTCGGATACGAGCAGGCGGGCAACACTCCAGTTGTCGCGTCGGCCCCCCTCCAGGACGCTCGCCCCGAACAGCGGGGCGGGAAAGGATGATGAACGGTGTTTGCGCAGGTCAAGAACCCAACGGGACGGGTGAGGTAGCGCCGGTGCACATCGTCATCATGGGCTGCGGCCGCGTGGGCTCCGCCCTCGCGAGAGCGCTGGAGAAACAGGGCCACTCGGTGGCAGTGGTCGACCAGGACCCGACGTCGTTCCGTCGGCTGGGTGCCGGATTCAACGGCCGCCGGGTGACCGGTGTCGGTTTCGACCAGGACACCCTGAAGGAGGCGGGCATCGAGGAGGCCGGCGCGTTCGCGGCCGTCTCCAGCGGTGACAACTCCAACATCATCGCGGCCCGGGTCGCCCGGGAGAACTTCGGCGTGGAGAACGTCGCGGCCCGCATCTACGACCCGCGGCGCGCCGAGGTCTACCAGCGCCTGGGCATCCCGACGGTCGCCACCGTCCGCTGGACGGCCGACCAGATGCTGCGCCGGCTGCTGCCGAGCGGCGCCGAGCCGCTCTGGCAGGACCCGAGCGGCGCCGTCCAGCTCGCCGAGGTCGCCTACGACCCGCTCTGGGTCGGCCGCCGGCTGAGCGAGCTGGAGGAGGCCTCCGGCGCCCGAGTGTCGTTCGTCACTCGGCTGGGCGAGGGCGTGCTGCCCGCTCCGGCCATGGTGGTCCAGGAGGGCGACCTCATCCACGTGATGCTGCGCCGCGCCGACCTGGCGGCCGTCGAGGCCGCGTTCGCGCAGGCGCCGGAGAGGGAGGGCCACTGATGCGCGTCGCCATTGCCGGGGCCGGTGCCGTCGGCCGCTCGATCGCGGGCGAGCTGCTGGAGAACGGCCACGAGGTCCTGCTGATAGACAAGAACCCGAACTCCATCTCGGTGGAGCGGGTGCCCATGGCGGAGTGGCTGCTGGCGGACGCCTGCGAGATCACCTCGCTGGACGAGGCCGCCCTGCAGCGCTGCCACGTGGTGATCGCCGCCACCGGCGACGACAAGGTCAACCTGGTCGTCTCGCTGCTCGCCAAGACCGAGTACGGCGTGCCGCGGGTGGTCGCCCGGGTCAACAACCCGAAGAACGAGTGGCTCTTCAACGAGTCCTGGGGCGTGGACGTCGCCGTCTCCACCCCGCGCCTGATGTCCGCCCTGGTCGAGGAGGCGGTCAGCGTCGGCGACCTGGTCCGGCTGATGCGCTTCAGCCAGGGCAACGCCAACCTGGTCGAGCTCACCCTGGCAGCCGACACCGAGCTGGTCGGCACCCGGGTCGGCGACGTGCCGTGGCCGGTGGACACCGCGCTGGTGACCATCATCCGCGAGGGCCGGGTGCTCACCCCGGGCAAGGACGACACCCTGGAGGGCGGCGACGAGCTGCTCTTCGTGGCCGCGCAGGAGCGCGAGGAGGAGCTGGAGAACCTGCTCTCCGCCTCCGAGGGCGCCCAGTAGCCGCCGCGCACCGCCGGAACGACGGGGGAGGGCCCGCACTCGACGAGTGCGGGCCCTCCCCCGTTGCTCCCGTGGCCCTGGCCGGCGGCTCAGGATCGGTCCGCGCCGATGGCTCAGGGCCGGTCGGCGCCGGCGGGCTGCTCCTCGGGCTCCTCGTCCAGCTGCGCCTTGATCGGCGGCGGGGCCTTCAGCAGGATCTGCCAGGTGACGTACATCGCCAGCAGCATCGGCGGGATGCCGAGCGCGACCTTGAGCCAGCCGAGCAGGTTGACGTTGTGGGTGAAGTACAGCGGGAACAGGATCACCGGCTTGATGCCCATGATCACCACCCAGGCCCAGGTGGCCTTGACGTAGGCGGCCAGCCGGCCCGGGTTCTGCCGGCGCCAGGTGAACATCTCGCCGGTGACCGGGCCGAGCATCACCCCGATCAGCGGCCAGCGGACCAGCGCCGAGACGGCGAAGGCGATGCAGTAGCCGACGTTCCAGAGCAGGCCGGGCAGGTAGAAGTCCTCCGCCTTGCCGGTCTTCATCGCGATCCAGGCGCCGATGGCCACCCCGAAGACGCCGCTGAAGGCGTGCTGGACGGTCTCCCGCTTGGCCAGGCGCGCGACCACGAACAGGCCGCTCAGCCCGAGCGCCGCCCAGGCCGCCGCGGACACCTGGTGGGTGATGTTGTACGTCACGATGAAGACCAGGCCGGGCAGGGTCATGTCGACCATGCCGCGGACGCCGCCGAAGGCCTGCATCACGGTGTCGGCCGCCTCCTTGGAGGCCGCCGCCTGCCGCGCCGCCTCGGCCGCGGCGTCGTCCTCCGGGCCGACCCGGACCGCGCCGAGCTGGGTGGCGGGCTCGCCGCCGGGCTGATTGCTCACGCTCATTCGCTCCCGTGTCCGACCGGACGCAGCTCGTAGCGGGGGTTGAACAGCACGCGGCGCCCGCGTGCATGACTGATCCGGCCGCTGGCGACCAGCCGGCGGCCCGGCTCTATACCCGCGATGGAGCGGCGGCCGAGCCAGACCACGTCCAGCGCCTCGGTGCCGTCGAAGAGTTCCGCCTCCAGTGCGGGCACCCCGGCCCGCGGTCGGAGGGTCACGGTGCGCAGGGTGCCGGCGACGGTGACCAGTTGCCGGTCCCCGCAGCTGGCGATCGGAGTGCAGCCCGTCTCCGCCGCGCTCTCCTGGCGCAGTTCCTCCGCCTCCAGCTCTTCCGCGGAGGAGGTCAGCCGACTGAGCAGGCGGCGGAAACGCCCCTGCGGCTGGCCGCTGCTGTTGTCACCACTCATGCGGGAAGGGTACCGGTTTCGGGGCTCCCGACGGCAGGTCGCGAGGTCGGACGGGGGCCGGACGGGGGCGGAGGAGCGGCGAACGGGTGCCCGCCCGGCCGTCCCGCTCAGCTCTCGAAGCGGTAGCCCATGCCCGGTTCGGTGATGAAGTGGCGCGGGTGCGAGGGGTCGCGCTCCAGCTTGCGGCGCAGTTGGGCCAGGTAGACCCGCAGGTAGTTGGTCTCGGTGCGGTAGGCGGGGCCCCAGACCTCCTGGAGCAGCTGGGTCTGGCTGACCAGCCGGCCGGCGTTGCGGACCAGCACTTCCAGCAGGTGCCACTCGGTCGGGGTGAGGCGGACGTCGGTGCCGTCCCGGTTGACCTTCTTCGCCGCGAGGTCGACGGTGAAGCTGTCGGTGACGACCAGCGAGTCGTCCTCCCCGGCGACCGGCTCGGCGCGGCGCACGGCCGCGCGCATCCGGGCGAGCAGCTCGTCCATGCCGAACGGCTTGGTCACGTAGTCGTCGGCGCCCGCGTCGAGCGCCTCCACCTTCTCGTCGGAGGCGTGCCGGGCGGAGAGCACGATGATCGGGACCCTCGTCCAGCCGCGCAGCCCCTTGATCACCTCGACGCCGTCCATGTCGGGCAGACCGAGGTCGAGGACGACCACGTCCGGGTGGCGGGCGGCGGCCAGCTCCAGCGCGCTCGCGCCGTCGTGGGCCGCGTCCACCTCGTACTTGCGGGCCTTGAGGTTGATCACCAGCGCGCGGACGATCTGCGGTTCGTCGTCCACGACGAGGACCCGGGTCATGCGGGCTCCGCCTTTCACAGCAGTCGGAAGATCGGTGGTCATGCGGGGAACGGCCGTCCGGCCGGCTCGGCCCGTTCGGCGGGCGGGCCCGGCGCGGCGCGGGCCGCCCGCTCGGGCGGGCGGTCGACGGCGGGCAGGGTGACGACCATGGTGAGGCCGCCACCCGGGGTGTCCTCGGCGCTCACGGTGCCGTCCATCGCCTCGACGAAGCCGCGTGCCACGGCGAGGCCCAGCCCCACCCCGGCGCCCCGCGGCGCGTCCCCGTAGCGCTGGAACGGCGCGAAGATCCGCTCCTTGGCCTCCTCGGGCACGCCCGGGCCCCGGTCGACGATCCGCAGCTCGACCCGGGCTGGGCCGCCCGCCGGCGCCAGCGCATCGGCCTTGACCAGCACCTTCACGCCGGGCGGGCTGTACTTGACGGCGTTCTCGACCAGGTTGGCCAGCGAGCGCTCCAGCAGCCCGGCGTCGACCCGGACCATCGGCAGCGTCTCCGGGACGTCGGTGCGGACGGCCTCCGGCGGGACGCCGCCGAGGGCCGGCGGCACCACCTCGTCCAGATCGGTCTCCTGGATCAGCGGGGTGACGGTGCCGGTCTGCAGGCGGCTCATGTCCAGCAGGTTGTTGATCAGGTGGTCGAGCCGGTCGGCGCCGGCCTCGATCCCGGCCAGCAGCTCGGCCTCGTCGGCCTCGTCCCACTCGACGTCGTCCGAGCGCAGCGAGCTGACCGAGGCCTTGATCCCGGCCAGCGGCGTGCGCAGGTCGTGCGAGACGGCGGCAAGCAGCGCGGTGCGGATCCGGTTGCCCTCGGCCGCGCGGCGTGCGGCGGCGGCCTCCTCGGCCAGGCGGCGGTGCTCCAGCAGGACGGCCGCCTGGCTGGCGAAGGCGCCCAGCAGGCGACGGTCCTCGGCCGGCAGCACCCGCCCCCGCAGCGCCAGCGCGAGGGAGTCGCCGACCGGCACGTCCACGTCGGCGGCCTCGGGCCGCACCGGCGGGTGCGGGCCGGCCGCGGCCACCCGCTGCCACGGGCCCAGCGGGTCCGGCCGCTCCAGCAGCGCCGCGGAATCCTGCTGGAAGGTCTCCCGGACCTGCTCCAGCAGGGCGGTCAGCACCCCGTCCCCGCTCTGCGCGCCGCGCAGCACGGTCCCGGCCAGCGCGCTGAGGGTCTGCGCCTCGGTCTGGCTGCGGGCCGCCTCGTGGGTGCGCCGGGCCGCCAGGTCCACCACCGAGGCGACCGCGATGCCGACGGCGGTGAATATCGCCACCGCCATGATGTTCTGCGGCTCGTCGATGGTGAAGGTGTGGATCGGCGGTGCGAAGTAGTAGTTCAGCGCCGAGGAGCCGACCAGCGCGGAGGCGATCGCCGGGAAGAGCCCGCCGACCAGCGCCGCGCAGACCGTCAGCGACAGGAACAGCAGCATGTCGGTGGTCAGGCCCAGGCCCTCGACGTGCGTGAGCAGCAGGGCCAGCAGCGGCGGGCCGGCGAGGCCGATCGCCCAGCCGGCCACCGTCCGCGTCCGGCCGAGGTCGGTCACCCGGCGGATCGGCAGCCGGCCCAGGCCCTTGGCGGCCTGCTCGTGGGTGACGATGTGCACGTCGATGTCGCCGGAGGCACGGGTCACCGTGGTGCCCACGCCCGGGCCGTAGATGTACTGCCAGGCCGGCCGGCGGCTGGTCCCGAGCACGATCTGGGTGGCGTTGACGCCCCGCGCGAAGTCCAGCAGCCCGGCGGCGGGGTCGTCGCCGAGGACGGCGTGGAAGCTGCCGCCCAGGTTTTCCACCAGGGCGCGCTGCTCGATCAGCGCCCGGGAGGAGCCCGAGCCGGAGCCGGCCAGGCCGTCCGAGCGGGAGATGTGGACGGCCAGCAGCTCGCCGCCGGAGCCGCGGGCCGCGATCCGGGCCGCCCGGCGGATCAGGGTCGCGCCCTCGGGCCCGCCGGTCAGGCCGACCACGATCCGCTCCCGGGCCTGCCAGGTGCCCTTGATGCCCTGCTCGGCCCGGTACTTCTGCAGGTACTCGTCGACCCGGTCGGCCGTCCAGAGCAGCGCCAGCTCACGCAGCGCGGTGAGGTTGCCCGGGCGGAAGTAGTTGGCGAGGGCGGCGTCGATCTTCTCCGGCGCGTACACGTTGCCGTGGGCGAGCCGCCGCCGCAGCGCCTGCGGGGACATGTCGACCAGCTCGATCTGGTCGGCCCGGCGAACCACCTCGTCCGGCACGGTCTCCCGCTGCCGGACCCCGGTGATGCCCTCGACCACGTCACCGAGCGACTCCAGGTGCTGGATGTTCACGGTCGAGATGACGTCGATCCCGGCCGCCAGCAGCTCCTCGACGTCCTGCCAGCGCTTGGCGCTGCGGCTGCCGGGCACGTTGGTGTGGGCGAGCTCGTCCACCAGCGCCACCTGCGGCCGGCGGGCCAGCACGGCGTCCAGGTCCATCTCGGTGAACGCGGCGCCCCGGTGCGTCAGCTCGCGGCGCGGCACGACTTCCAGACCCGCCACCAGCTCCGCGGTGTGCCGGCGCCCGTGGTCCTCCACGAATGCCACCACGACGTCCGTGCCGCGCTGCAGCCGACGGTGGGCCTCGGCGAGCATGGCGTACGTCTTGCCGACCCCGGGAGCCGCCCCGAGGTAGATCCGCAGCCTGCCGCGTCCCATGAGCACCATTCTTGATCGGACCCGTCCGGGGTACCACCCCGGACACCTGTTCCCCTCACCTTGGAGACTACGGCGTAACGGGTGATTCTCCAGCGATCCGGGCGCTGATCAGGCAGTTTTAGCGCCATATTGACGGCGGAGGGGCCTGTCGGGGACCTCGGGCAACGGCCGCTCGGAGGCGGGCCATCGGGATGGCGGGGTATGTGCCGGGAAATGCAAAGAACCCCCGATCCGGAATGGATCGGGGGTTCTTCGGAATGATTGTTCGGCGGCGTCCTACTCTCCCACAGGGTCCCCCCTGCAGTACCATCGGCGCTGTGAGGCTTAGCTTCCGGGTTCGGAATGTAACCGGGCGTTTCCCTCACGCTATGACCACCGAAACACTATGAAACTGTGCACCGCCCACCCGATAACGGTGGGGGTCGTTGTTTCAGAACAACACAGTGGACGCGAGCAACTGAGGACAAGCCCTCGGCCTATTAGTACCGGTCAACTCCACCCCTCACAGGGCTTCCATATCCGGCCTATCAACCCAGTCGTCTACTGGGAGCCTTACCCTCTCAAGGAGGTGGGAGTGCTCATCTCGAAGCAGGCTTCCCGCTTAGATGCTTTCAGCGGTTATCCCTCCCGAACGTAGCCAACCAGCCATGCCCTTGGCAGGACAACTGGCACACCAGAGGTTCGTCCGTCCCGGTCCTCTCGTACTAGGGACAGCCCTTCTCAACACTCCTACGCGCACAGCGGATAGGGACCGAACTGTCTCACGACGTTCTAAACCCAGCTCGCGTACCGCTTTAATGGGCGAACAGCCCAACCCTTGGGACCTACTCCAGCCCCAGGATGCGACGAGCCGACATCGAGGTGCCAAACCATCCCGTCGATATGGACTCTTGGGGAAGATCAGCCTGTTATCCCCGGGGTACCTTTTATCCGTTGAGCGACGGCGCTTCCACAAGCCACCGCCGGATCACTAGTCCCTACTTTCGTACCTGCTCGACCCGTCAGTCTCACAGTCAAGCTCCCTTGTGCACTTACACTCAACACCTGATTGCCAACCAGGCTGAGGGAACCTTTGGGCGCCTCCGTTACCCTTTAGGAGGCAACCGCCCCAGTTAAACTACCCACCAGACACTGTCCCTGATCCGGATCACGGACCCAGGTTAGACATCCAGCACGACCAGAGTGGTATTTCAACGACGACTCCACAACAACTGGCGTTGCTGCTTCAAAGTCTCCCACCTATCCTACACAAGCCGAACCGAACACCAATATCAAGCTATAGTAAAGGTCCCGGGGTCTTTCCGTCCTGCTGCGCGAAACGAGCATCTTTACTCGTAATGCAATTTCACCGGGCCTATGGTTGAGACAGTCGAGAAGTCGTTACGCCATTCGTGCAGGTCGGAACTTACCCGACAAGGAATTTCGCTACCTTAGGATGGTTATAGTTACCACCGCCGTTTACTGGCGCTTAAGTTCTCAGCTTCGCCCCACCGAAATGGAGCTAACCGGTCCCCTTAACGTTCCAGCACCGGGCAGGCGTCAGTCCGTATACATCGCCTTACGGCTTCGCACGGACCTGTGTTTTTAGTAAACAGTCGCTTCTCGCTGGTCTCTGCGGCCACCCCCAGCTCGGAGTGCAAGACTCGTCACCAGGAATGGCCCCCCTTCTCCCGAAGTTACGGGGGCATTTTGCCGAGTTCCTTAACCATAGTTCACCCGAACGCCTCGGTATTCTCTACCTGACCACCTGAGTCGGTTTGGGGTACGGGCCGCCATGAAACTCGCTAGAGGCTTTTCTCGACAGCATAGGATCATCCACTTCACCACAATCGGCTCGGCATCAGGTCTCAGACT